>JAFECX010000123.1 GCA_018241895.1 Pseudomonadota bacterium | reverse complement strand
CACGACGCCCTCGCCGAACTTGTCGTGGAACACGGTCTGGCCGACGCGCAGCCCATGCGCCGCGTTCGTGCCGCCGGCCAGACCCGTCGCGCCGGCCGCGGCCGGCGCCGGCGCGCCACTCGCCGCGTCGGCCACTGCCGGCCGGCGCGGCGGCACGCGGCCGGCGCCGACGATGCCCGTGAGGCCGCTGCCGCGCTGCCAGGCGTCGTGGTAGCTCTGCGCATAGCCCGAGCGGAAACCGGCCTGGCGCGGCGTCAGCCAGCGCAGCGCCTCCTCGGGCAGCTCGTCGAAGAAGCGGCTCCTGACGTTGTAGCGCGTCTGCCCGTGCAGCAGCCGCGTCTGGCTGAAGCTGAGATACAGGCGCTTCCTCGCGCGCGTGATTGCCACGTACATGAGGCGGCGCTCCTCCTCGAGGCCGTCGGCGTCGGCCAGCGCGTTGTCGTGCGGGAACAGGCCCTCCTCCAGCCCGCCGATGAAGACGGCATCGAACTCGAGCCCCTTGGCCGAATGCACCGTCATCAGCTGCACCGCGTCCTGCCCGGCCTGGGCCTGGTTGTCGCCGGCCTCGAGCGCGGCATGCGTGAGGAAGGCGGCGAGCGGACTCATGATCTCACCGGTGTCGGCGTCGGGGGCCACGCCCGCCGCGCCGCCCGGCGCCGACTCGTCGAGCGGCAGCGCGACGGCATCCTTGCCGAAACCCTCCTGCGTGACGAAGCTCTCGGCGGCGTTGACCAGCTCCTCGAGGTTCTCGACGCGATCGGCCCCTTCCTTCTCGTGGCGGTAGTGCGCGAGCAGTCCCGAGCGCTCGAGCATGTGCTCGATGATCGCGCGCAGCGTGAGGCCGCGCGTGGCCTCGCGCATCGCGTCGATCGACGCCACGAAGGCGGCGAGCTTCGCGCCGGCCGCACCCGGCACGGCGCCGACGCTGGCGCTCAGGCTGCGACCGCCGCCGCCTGCCGACGCCGCGGCTGCACGCGCCGCGTCCTGCAGCTGCTCGATGCTGCGCGCGCCGATGCCGCGCGCGGGGAAGTTGACGACGCGCAGGAAGCTGGTGTCGTCGTCGGCGTTCTCGAGCAGGCGCAGGTAGGCCAGCGCGTGCTTGACCTCGGCACGCTCGAAAAAGCGCAGCCCGCCGTAGACGCGGTACGGGATGCCGGCGTTGAAGAGCGCGCTCTCCAGCACCCGGCTTTGCGCGTTGCTGCGGTACAGCAGCGCGGTCTCGCTGCGCGCCATGCCGCCGCGGTGCAGCTGCTGCAGCTCCTCGAGCATCCACTGCGCCTCGGCGAAGTCGCTCGTCGCCTCGAACACGCGCACCGGCTCGCCGGCGCCGGCGTCGGTGCGCAGCTGCTTGCCCAGGCGCCGCTCGTTGTGCGCGATCAGCGCGTTGGCGGCGTCGAGGATGTGGCCGCCCGAGCGGTAGTTCTGCTCGAGCTTGACGACGCACTCGACGCGGTACTCGCGCTCGAAGTCGGCCATGTTGCCCACGCGCGCGCCGCGAAAGGCGTAGATGCTCTGGTCGTCGTCGCCGACGGCGAACACGCTCTGGCCCGGCGCGCCGGACTGCGTCGCGGGCGCCGCCGGCGCGAGCAGCTTGAGCCACGCGTACTGCAGCTTGTTGGTGTCCTGGAACTCGTCGACCAGCACGTGCGTGAAGCGGCGCCGGTAGTGCTCGCGCAGCGGGTCGTTGTCGCGCAGCAGCTCGTAGCTGCGCAGCAGCAGCTCGGCGAAGTCGACCACGCCCTCGCGCTGGCACTGGTCCTCGTAGGCCTGGTAGACGTCGACCAGCCGGCGCGTATGCGGGTCGCGCGCGTCGACGTCGCGCGCGCGCTCGCCCTCCTCCTTGCGTCCGGCGATGAACCACGCCACCTGCTTGGGCGCGAAGCGCTCCTCGTCCAGATTCATGGACTTGACGACGCGCCGGGTGGCGGCCACCGTGTCCTGCGCGTCAAGGATCTGGAAGCTCTGCGGCAGGCCGGCGAGTTTCCAGTGCGCGCGCAGCAGCCGGTTGGCCAGGCCGTGGAAGGTGCCGATCCACATGCCGCGCACGCTCAGCGGCAGCATTGCCGCCAGCCGCGTCAGCATCTCCTTGGCGGCCTTGTTCGTGAAGGTCACGGCGAAGATCTGCGCCGGCGTCGCCAGCCCCTGCGACAGCAGCCACGCGATGCGCGTGGTCAGCACCCGCGTCTTGCCCGAGCCGGCGCCGGCGAGGATCAGCGCCGGGCGGTTCGGCAGCGTCACCGCCGCGCGCTGCTCCGGGTTCAGCCCCCGCATCAGGCTCGCGCCTGCGCCGGGAGAGTCGTGTTGCATCGGGCCATTCTACGGAGGGCGCGAGCGCCCACAGATCGAGGCCCGGCGACTCGGTACCGACCCAGATGTCGTCCTCGTCGAGCATGATGTCGATGCGTTCGAGCGCGGCCGCCGAAGCGTAGACCCGCGCGTCGGCCGCGGTGCGCGTGCGCGCGCGCAGCCAGTGCGCGAAGTCGGCCGGCTCGCGCGGTCGGCTCAGCAGATAGCCCTGCATCTGCTCGCAGCCCAGATCGATCAGCGCACGCGCCTGGTCCTCGGTCTCGACGCCTTCGGCCACCACCGTCATGCTCATGCTGTGGCCCAGTGCGACGACGGCGCGCGCGATCGCCATGTCCTCGACGTTGTTGGGCAGGCCGCCGACGAAGCCACGGTCGATCTTCAGCGTGTGCAGGTTGAAGCGACGCAGGTAGGCCAGCGACGAGTGGCCGGTGCCGAAGTCGTCCAGCGCCAGCCGCACGCCGATCTGCTTGAAGTTGGCCAGCATCGCACGCGTGGCCTCGTTGTCCTCCATCAGCAGCGACTCGGTGAGCTCGATCTCGAGGCGCGCCGGCTCGATGGCGAATTCACGCAGCGTGTCGCGCAGCATCGGCCCCAGACACTGGTGGCGCAGCTGGCGCGCCGACAGGTTCACCGCCAGGCACAGCCTGGGCAGGCCCTCACTGTCCCAGGCTGCGAGCTGGGCGATCGCCGTGCGCAGCACCCAGGCGCCGACCTGCAGCACGAGGCCGGTCTCCTCGAGCACGGCGATGAAGCGGTCGGGCGCCACCATGCCGCGGCTCGGGGCATGCCAGCGCAGCAGCGCCTCGACGCCGGTGATCTCGCCGCTGCGCAGCTCGGCCTTGGGCTGGTAGTGCAGCAGGAACTCGTTGCGCTCGACGGCACGGCGCAGGCTGCCCTCGAGCGACAGCCGCGCCGACACCGCCGCGTTCAGGTCGTCGCTGAAGAAGCAGTACATGCCGCGGCCGAGCGACTTGGCGCGGTACATCGCCATGTCGGTGTGGCGCAGCAGGCCGTCGAGGTCGACGTCGTCGGTCGGAAAGGTGCTGATGCCGATGCTGGTCGAGACGACGATTTCCTCGTCGCCGACGACGAACGGCGCGGCCAGCGTGTCGAGCAGGCGCTGCGCGATCTGCGCCGCGTCGTCGACGCCGCCGATGCCCTCGGCGATCACCGTGAACTCGTCGCCGCCCAGGCGCGAGACGGTGAAGCTGTCGTTGCCCGGGCGACCGACCGAGTCGATGCGGCGCAATCCGCTGCTCAGCATCTCGGCCACATGCACGAGGAGCCGGTCGCCAACCTCGTGGCCGAGGCTGTCGTTGACGTCCTTGAAGCGGTCCAGATCCAGGAACATCAGCGCCATCGGCTTGCCGCTGCGCCGCGCGCGCTCCATCGCCTGCGCCAGCCGATCGCGGAACAGCGCGCGGTTGGGCAGCCCGGTCAGGCTGTCGTAGTTGGCCAGCTGCACCAGCTGGTCCTGTGCCTGGTGGCGGTCGGACATGTCGCGCAGTTGCACCAGGCCTTGCCGGTGCTCGCCGGCGGGCAGCTCGCTGATGCGCACCTCCACCGGCACCATCGCGCCATCGGCGCGGCGCACCTGCGCGTCGCCGCTGCGCAGGCGCGGGCGCAGAGGCCCGCCGTCGCTGCCGAGGGCGTCCTGCACCACCAGCCCGAGCAGCAGCCGGCCGCACACGACCGCACTCGACTCGCCGAACAGGCGCGCCGCGGCCGGGTTGCAGGCGATGATCTGGCCCTGCGGGCCGCAGATCACGAGCCCTTCGGACGAGCGCTCGAACAGCAGCCCGAAGCGGCGCTCGGTGCCGCCTGCGCCCACCCAATCCGTGGGGGTGGTGCCGGCGGTGCCGACGGTACCGACGGTGCCAAGGGTGCCGAGGGTGGAGATGGTGGCGGCGCGGGTGTAGGCATCGGCTCGCGAGCGGCCACGCAGGCGCATGAGCCATCCGGACACGAGGCGACGCAGGCGCGACGTGGACGGCGGGCGAGGTGGGACGGTGCGAGTCATGACGACAGCAGTCCAGCCGTTTTCGGCACCGCGCGGCACACCTTGACCTCCGCCTCGCCGCGACGGCCAGGGCCGCGGCGCCTACAATGACGCACCGGGCGCCTTCTCGTAACGCGAAGCGCGCCCGGTTCGCTTTTTGCGGGGGCACGGCGTGGAGATCTTCGACTACGACAACATCCTGTTGCTGCCGCGCCGCTGCCGCGTCGAAAGCCGCAGCGAATGCGATCCTTCGATCGAGTTCGGCGGCCGGCGCTTCGCGCTGCCGGTGGTGCCGAGCAACATGAAGACGGTGCTCGACGAGCCGATCGCCCAGATGCTGGCGCGCAGCGGGCACTTCTACGTCATGCACCGCTTCGACCTGGACAACGTGGCCTTCGCGCGCCGCATGCGCGCGGCCGGCCTGTACGTCTCGATCAGCTCGGGCGTCAAGCCGCACGACCACGAGGTCATCGAGCGCCTGGCGGCCGAGGGCACCGGCGCCGATTACGTCACGATCGACATCGCGCACGGCCACGCCGAGAGCGTGCGGCGCACGATCGAGCACATCAAGCAGCGGCTGCCGCAGGCCTTCGTGATCGCCGGCAACGTGGCCACGCCCGAGGCCGTGATCGACCTCGAGAACTGGGGCGCCGACGCGACCAAGGTCGGCGTCGGCCCGGGCAAGGTCTGCATCACCAAGCTCAAGACCGGCTTCGGCACCGGAGGCTGGCAGCTCTCGGCGCTCAAGTGGTGCGCGCGCGTGGCCACCAAGCCGATCGTCGCCGACGGCGGCATCCGCCACCACGGCGACATCGCCAAGAGCGTGCGCTTCGGCGCCGCGATGGTGATGATCGGCTCGCTGTTCGCCGGCCACGACGAGAGCCCGGGGCAGACGGTGGAAGTCGACGGCAGGCTGTACAAGGAGTACTACGGCTCGGCCAGCGACTTCAACAAGGGCGAGTACAAGCACGTCGAGGGCAAGCGCATCCTCGAGCCGATCAAGGGCCCGCTGGCCGAGACTCTGCGCGAGATGCGCGAGGACCTGCAGAGCAGCATCAGCTACGCCGGCGGGCGCGTCCTGGCGGACCTGAAGAAGGTCAACTACGTGATCCTGGGCGGCGAGAACGCCGGCGAGCACCTGTTCATGTAGCCGCCGCGCACCGGCGCGCCCGGGTGCATGGGCGATACGGCTGCGGCGCCGCCGGATCCGAGCGAACGGCCGCGACTGCAGCGTTGCCCACGCCGCCGCTGCATGCCGCCGCGTGCCGCCGCATGCCGGCGCATGCCGGCGCATGCCGGCGCATGCCGGCGCATGCCGCCGAACGGCCGCTGCAGGGCCGCCTCCTACAATCTTTCGCAACTGTCGCGCACCATGCCCGCAGGCATCGGCGCGCGCGTCGCAACACCCCGATCCGCCGTCATGACCGAGCTCGCCAAGTCGTTCGACCCCGCCGCCATCGAGGCCCGCTGGACCCAGCGCTGGCATGCGGGCGCACTGCACGCACCGACGCTCGACCCCGAGCGGCCCTCGTTCTGCATCCAGCTGCCGCCGCCCAACGTCACCGGCACGCTGCACATGGGGCACGCGTTCAACCAGACGATCATGGACGCGCTCACGCGCTGGCACCGCATGCGCGGCTTCAACACGCTGTGGCTGCCGGGCACCGACCACGCCGGCATCGCGACGCAGATCGTCGTCGAGCGCCAGCTGCAGGAGCAGGGTGTCGCACGCCAGGCGCTCGGCCGCGCGGCCTTCGCCGAGCGCGTGTGGGAGTGGAAGGCGAGCTCGGGCGCGACGATCACGAACCAGATGCGCCGCCTGGGCGCCAGCGTCGACTGGAGCCGCGAGTACTTCACGATGGACGCGAAGCTCTCGCCCGTCGTCACCGAGACCTTCGTGCGGCTGTACGACGAAGGCCTCGTCTACCGCGGCCAGCGCCTGGTGAGCTGGGATCCGCAGTTGAAGAGCGCCGTCTCCGACCTCGAGGTGACGAGCGAGGAGGAGGACGGCTTCCTGTGGCTGATCCGCTACCCGCTCGAAGACGGCAGCGGTTCGGTCGTCGTCGCCACCACGCGCCCCGAGACCATGCTCGGCGACACCGCGGTCATGGTGCACCCCGAGGACGAACGCTACGCAGCACTCGTGGGCCAGCGCGTGCGCCTGCCGCTCACCGAGCGCACGATCCCCGTCATCGCCGACGCCTACGTCGACCGCGAGTTCGGCACCGGCGTCGTCAAGGTGACGCCGGCGCACGACGCCAACGACTACGCGGTCGGCCAGCGCCACGGCCTGCCGACGATCGGCGTGCTCGCGCTCGACGCGACCGTGAACGACAACGCGCCCGCCGCCTACCGGGGGCTGGACCGCTTCGAGGCGCGCCGGCGCGTGGTGGCCGACCTCGAGCGCCTGGGCCTGCTGGTCGAGACGAAGAAGCATCGCCTGATGGTGCCGCGCTGCGAGCGCACCGGCCAGATCGTCGAGCCGATGCTCACGCACCAGTGGTTCGTCGCCGTCACCAAACCGGGCCGCGACGGCCGCAGCATCGCGCAAGAGGCGATCGACGCGGTCGCCGGCGGCGACGTGCGCTTCGTGCCCGCGCAGTGGGTCAACACCTACAACCACTGGATGCACAACATCCAGGACTGGTGCATCAGCCGCCAGCTGTGGTGGGGCCACCAGATCCCGGCCTGGTACGCGAGCGACGGCCGCGTCTTCGTCGCGCGCGACGAGGACGAGGCACGCCGGCGTGCCGCGGCCGCCGGCTACGGCGGGGCGCTGACGCGCGACGAGGACGTGCTCGACACCTGGTACAGCTCGGCGCTGGTGCCCTTCTCGACGCTCGGCTGGCCGGCGCAGACGATCGAGCAGCAGCTCTTCCTGCCCGCCAGCGTGCTCGTCACCGGCTTCGACATCATCTTCTTCTGGGTCGCCCGGATGATCATGATGACGACGCACTTCACCGGCAAGGTGCCGTTTCGCGACGTCTACATCCACGGCCTGGTGCGCGACGCGCAGGGCCACAAGATGAGCAAGAGCGAGGGCAACGTGCTCGACCCGGTCGACCTCATCGACGGCATCGCGCTGCCCGAGCTGCTCGCCAAGCGCACCACCGGGCTGCGCCGCCCCGAGACCGCGCCGCGCGTGCGCAAGGAGACCGAGAAGGAGTTCCCCGACGGCATCCCGGCGTTCGGCGCCGACGCGCTGCGCTTCACGATGGCGAGCTACGCCACGCTCGGGCGCAACGTCAACTTCGACGCCAAGCGCTGCGAGGGCTACCGCAATTTCTGCAACAAGCTGTGGAACGCGGCCAAGTTCGTGCTGATGAACTGCGCCGGCCAGGACTGCGGGCTGGTCGATCTCGACGCCGCGGCCTGTGCCGCCGGCGGCATCGTGAAGTTCTCGCCCGCCGACCGCTGGATCACGGGCGAGCTGCAGCGCGTCGAGGCGGCCGTGGACGCGGGCTTTGCCGAGTACCGGCTCGACAATGTCGCCAACGCCATCTACGCCTTCGTGTGGGACGAGTACTGCGACTGGTATCTCGAGATCGCCAAGGTGCAGATCGCAGGTGGCGGCGCGCCCGAGCAACGCGCCACGCGACGCACGCTGGTGCGCACGCTCGAGACCGTGCTGCGGCTGCTGCACCCGATCGCGCCCTTCATCAGCGCCGAGCTGTGGGAGACGGTGGCGCCGGTGGCCGCACGCAAGGCGGGCGCGCCGGACGCCGGCATCGTCTGCGCGCCGTACCCTGTCGCGCAGCTGGAAAAGGTCGACGCCGTCGCCGACGCCTGGATGGCGCGGCTCAAGGCCGTGGTGGTCGAAAGCCGCCGCCTGCGCAGCGAGATGGGGCTGCCGCCGGGCGCGCGCGTGCCGCTGCTCACGCACGGCGATGCCGCTTTCGTCACTTCGGCGACGCCGCTGCTGATGGCGCTGGCGCGCCACGGCGAGGTGCGCGTGCTCGACGACGAGGCGCAGTTCGCCGCCGCCACGCGGGCGGCGCCGGTCGCCCTCTGCGCCGACGTGCGCCTGGCCCTCGAGGTCGCGATCGACGTCGCCGCCGAGACCGCCCGGCTCGCCAAGGAGATCGCCCGGCTCGAAGGCGAGATCGCCAAGACCGCAGGCAAGCTGGCCAACGCCAGCTTCGTCGAGCGTGCACCGGCGGCCGTGGTGGCGCAGGAGCGCGCGCGCGCCGCCGCCTTCAGGCAGGCGCTGGATCGTCTTCGAGAGCAGCGGGCCCGCCTGGCAGCGTCGGGCTGAATTCGCGGGGCGGTTCGCTGCCCTGGAGGCTCAGCAGCTCGTCGATGCGGCGCGCCACGGCCCAGGCGCTGCGCACGCGCGATTCGCGCGTCGTGCCGGCCACGCGCGGCGTGACCTGCAGCGTATCGACGTGGCGCAGCGGCCGCCCGGGGTCGAGCGCGCCGGGCTCCATGCTGTCGAACCAGGCCGCCGCCAGCGGCCCCTGCGTCAGCGCGCGCGCCAGCGCACCCTCGTCGAACAGGCTCGAGTGCGACAGGCACACGACGACCTGGTTGGCCTTGCACTCGCAGAGCAGCCGCTCGCCGAACAGCCCCACGTAGCGCGGAAAGAACGCCAGCAGCACGATCACGGCATCGCTGCCGGCGATCAGCTCGCGCAGGCCCGCCGGCTCGATGCCGGCGCGCGACCAGCTGGCATCCGAGGCGTGCACTGCCGGGTCGTAGCCGATCGTGCGCGCGCCGAAGGCGGCCAGCAGTTGCGCCAGCGGCCGCACCGTCGGCGTGATGCCGACCACACCCACCGTGGTGCCGCCCAGCTCGCGGCCCACCAGCAGCCCCTCGTCGTTGACGATGGGCACGCGCCGCAGCATCTGCAGCAGCGCGCCGATCACGAACTCGGCCTCGGCCAGCGCGCTCGCGCTGGCCGGGCGCACGACTTCGATGCCGGCGCGCGCGCAGGCCTCGAGGTCGATATTCTCGGCGCCGGCCGACAGGCGGCCGACGATGCGCAGCAGCGGCGCGCGCCTGAGCGTCGCCGCGTCGAGCGCCACCGAAGGCGGGATCACGACCGCGCGCGCGGCGGCCAGCAAGTCGCGAAACGCGTGCCTGTCGCCCGCCAGCTCGGGCGCATAGTGCACGCCATGGCGTGCGCCCAGCCAGTGCAGGACGTCCGAATCCAGCGCTTCGACGATCAGGGCATCCACGGCCTGACCCGGGCGTTGGTCGTCGAGCGGGCGGGAGTCCACATGCCAGAATCGGCGCGTCTGCCACCAATCTTGAGTTCCCGATGAATGTGCGCAAGGCAGTATTCCCGGTCGCCGGCCTCGGCACGCGCTTCCTGCCCGCGACCAAGGCGCAGCCCAAGGAGATGCTGCCGGTGGTCGACAAGCCGCTCATCCAGTACGCGGTGGAGGAAGCGTACGCCGCCGGCGTGCGCGAGATGATCTTCGTCACCGGGCGCCACAAGCGCCCGATCGAGGATCACTTCGACATGACCTTCGAGCTCGAGGTGGCGCTCGAGCAGTCCGGCAAGAACGATCTGCTGGACATCGTGCGCAGCGTCAAGCCCGACGACATGGAGTGCGTCTACGTGCGCCAGGCGCAGGCGCTGGGCCTGGGCCACGCCGTGCTGTGCGCCGAGCGGCTGATCGGCAACGAGCCGTTCGCCGTCCTGCTGGCCGACGACCTGATGGTCGGCGCGCCGCCGGTGCTCGCGCAGATGGTCGAGCAGCACGCCGAGTGGCGCGCCTCGATCCTCGCGGTGCAGGAGGTGCCCGCCGACCAGACGCGGCGCTACGGCATCGTCGATGGCCAGAGGGTCGGCGAGCGGCTCATGGACGTGAGCCGCATCGTCGAAAAGCCCGCCCCCGAGGCCGCGCCGTCGCGCTGGGGCGTGGCCGGGCGCTACATCCTGACGCCCGGCGTCTTCCACGAGATCGCGCACCAGCCGCGCGGCGTCGGCGGCGAGATCCAGCTCACCGACGGCATCGCCGCGCTGCTGCGCCGCGAGAAGGTCTTCGCCTACCGCTACCAGGGCCGGCGCTACGACTGCGGCAGCAAGGAGGGCTTCCTGCAGGCCAACGTCGAGCTGGCGCTCGCCCATGGGACGCTCGGCGCGGGCTTTCGCGCGTATCTGAAGTCGCTGGAGCTCTAGCAGCGCCCGCTCGACATCTGGCTGCACCGGCTCAACGCCGGCGCAGCAGGTGGATGAACTCTTCGCCTTCGGCGCTCTGGCCGACCAGTTCGTTGCCGGTCTGGCGCGCAAAGGCCTGGAAGTCGCGCATCGAGCCCGGGTCGGTGCACACGACGCGCAGCAACTCGCCGCTGACCATCTCGGCCAGCGCCTTCTTCGCCTTGAGGATCGGCAGCGGGCAACTCAGCCCGCGGGCGTCGAGATCGCGTTGCGAGGAGTCCATGACGGCGCCATTCTAGGTGCGGCGCGCCGGCTCGATGAAGCGCGGCTGGTGGCCGCGGCTGCGCAGCCAGTCGGCCAGCGCGTAGCCGGTGCCCGCGGGCCAGCAGCGCACGTCGGCCGGGGCGAACAGCCTGTACTCGGCGAGCTCGGGCGACAGGTGCACCTCGCCGTGCGCGAGCGCGTGGTAGGCGACGATGAGCTGGTTCATGCGCTGGAAGTCGTAGACGCCGATCAGCTCCAGGCGATCGACCGCCAGCGCCGTCTCCTCGACGATCTCGCGCGCCACGCCCTGCTCGGGCGTCTCGCCGGCCTCCATGAAGCCGGTGACGAGCGCGAACATGCGGTTCGACCACGAGGCGTTGCGCGCCAGCAGCAAGGCGCCGCCACGGTCACTGCATTCGATCACTGCGGCCAGCACCGGCGTCGGGTTGTTCCAGTGCGTCCAGCCGCAGGCCGGGCAGCGCAGCCGCGTGCGCTCGCCGCCGTCCTCGACGGCGGCGAGCGGCGCCAGCGCGCTGGCGCAACGTGGGCAGTAGCGAAATCCGTCGTTCATCGTCCGCGCCGGCGCGGTCTGCCCCGTGCCAGCCCGTCAGGCCGGAAACACTCCGGTCGACAGGTAGCGGTCGCCGCGGTCGCAGACGACGAACACGATGACCGCGTTGTCGACGCGCGCAGCGATCTCGAGCGCCACCCAGCAGGCGCCGGCCGACGAGATGCCGCCGAACAGACCCTCCTCGCGTGCCAGGCGCCGCGCCATCTCCTCGGCATCGGCCTGCGTGACGTACACCAGTTCGTCGACGCAGCCCGGGTCGTAGATCTTCGGCAGATAGGCCTCGGGCCACTTGCGGATGCCGGGGATGCGCGAGCCCTCGGTCGGCTGCGCGCCGACGACGCGCAGTGCCGCGTTCTTCTCCTTCAGGTAGCGCGACACGCCGGTGATGGTCCCGGTGGTGCCCATCGCGCTCACGAAGTGCGTGATGCGCCCGCCGGTGTCGCTCCAGATCTCCGGGCCGGTGCCCTCGTAGTGCGCGCTCGGGTTGTCGGGGTTGGCAAACTGGTCGAGCACGCGGCCCTGACCTTCGCGCTGCATCTGCTCGGCGAGGTCGCGCGCGTACTCCATGCCGCCGGTGCGCGGCGTGAGGATCAGCTCGGCGCCGAAGGCCTTCATCGACTGCGCGCGCTCGATGGACAGATCCTCGGGCATCACGAGCACCATGCGGTAGCCGCGGATCGCCGCCGCCATCGCCAGCGCGATGCCGGTGTTGCCGGACGTGGCCTCGATCAGCGTGTCGCCGGGCTTGATCTCGCCGCGCGCCTCGGCACGACGGATCATCTGGATCGCCGGGCGATCCTTCACCGAGCCCGCCGGGTTGTTGCCCTCGAGCTTGGCGAGGATCACGTTGCCGCGCGGCGCACCCACGGCGCCGGGCACGCGCTGCAGGCGCACCAGCGGCGTGCCGCCGATCGCGTCTTCGAGGGTCTTCCACGCCGGCGCGCCGGCGGCCATGTCGGGGTGAGGGGCGGACATCCCGTGCTCCTTCGCTATGGGGTTCATTGTCGCAGCGCCGCCGCCGCCGCGTGCGCCGCAGGGGCGCCATGTGATAATCCGCCGCCTCGTCGGGGGGCCCGAAGGGCCTGCAACGACGGGCCGCAAGGCGGCACGAAGCGCCCACGCGGCCTGCCTGTCGAGAGTCGCCCGCGTGACGAAATCGGTAGACGTAGCGGACTCAAAATCCGCCGCCGCAAGGCGTGCCAGTTCGAGTCTGGCCGCGGGCACCACGACCGACGCGCACCCCGCCACCGCTGCCGCCCGATGCCGACGATCCCGCCCGCCACCCGAGCGCTGATGCTGATCTGCACGGCGGTCTTCTTCCTCGACCAGCTCGTGCCCTTCGCCGGCATGTTCGCGCTGTGGCCGCTGGGCAGCGGCCTGTTCTGGCCGTGGCAGGTCGTGACCTACGCCTTCCTGCACGGCAGCGTCATGCACCTGGTCTTCAACATGTTCGGCCTGTGGATGTTCGGCAGCGAGCTGGAACGCGTCTGGGGCTCGCGACGCTATCTGCTGTTCCTGCTGGCAGGCGTGCTGGCGGCGGCGCTGGCACAGCTCGCCGTGACCCAGCTCATGGGTTCGAACGCACCCACGGTAGGGGCCTCGGGCGGGCTGTACGCGCTGCTGCTGGCCTTCGGCATCCTGTTCCCGAACCAGACCATCATGCTGCTCATCCCGCCGATCCCGATGAAGGCGCGCACCTTCGTCATCGTCTTCGGCGCGCTCGAGCTCTTCCTGGGCATCTACGGCGGCAGCGGTGTCGCGCACTTCGCGCACCTGGGGGGCATGGCCGGCGGCTACCTGATGATCCGCTACTGGCGCGGCCAGCCGCCGTTCGGGCGGCGGCGCCGCTGACGCGCCCCCGATCCGCGTTCGATGCCGGCTCCCGGGCGCGCCACCGCACGCCGGGCCGCCAGGACGGGTGGCGCGGCCTCGCGGCGCGACCTCGTTGCGCGTCAGCGCGCGGCCAGACCCTCGCGCACCGTGGGGTAGCGCAGCACGAGCCTGAGCTCGCGCGCGAGGCGGCGGTTGACCAGGCGTCGCGACTCGCTCATGAAGCTCAGCTGCAGCGCCGACAGCCGTTCGCGCGCCTGCGCGCGTGTGATGCGTTCGGGCCGCGGCAGACCCTCGAGATCGGCCGCGAGGTCGAAGTAGTCACCCATCTTCAGCTCGGTCGTGTCGCACACGTGCACCACGCGCTGCGGCCGCCCGCGAGCCAGCGCGACGACGCAGGCGCGCGCCAGATCGTCGGCGTGGATGTGGTTCGTGTAGACGTCGTCCTCGCTCGTCAGCACCGGCGTGCCGCGCAGCAGCCGTTCGCGCGGCTGGCCGCCCGCGCGGTCGCGCGCGTAGATGCCGGGGATGCGCAGGATGGTGGCGCGCACGCCCGTGGCGCGGCCGAAGCCGCGCACGCGCTGCTCGGCATCGACACGTCGGCGCGCGCGATCGCTGGCCGGCGCCACGGCACGCGTCTCGTCCAAGCGCGCGCCGCCGGCGTCGCCGTACACGCCGCTGGTGCTGGCGTAGACCAGCGTGCGCACACGGCCTGCGCGCGCCAGTGCCGCCAGCAGCGCCCGCGTGCGTGGATCGCAGGTGCCGCTTGCCGGTGGCGGTGCCAGGTGCAGCACGGCGTCGGCAAGCGCCCCCAGCCGCCACAGCGTCGCCGGCCGATCGAGGTCGGCCAGCAGCGGCACCGCGCCGGCGGCGCGCAACTCGCCGGCGCGGCCCGGCTGCGAGGTGAGTGCAACGACGCGCCAGCGCCGGTGCACGAGGCGCAGCACGCGCAGGCCGATGTCGCCGCAGCCGACGATCAGCAGCACGGGGCGACGCGAGCGCGCGCCAGGCAGCGACGGCGGCAACGGGGAACGGGACATGCAGGGCGCACGGGCACAATCGGCATCGAGTGTAAGAGCCCTCCCCCGCCATGAGTCACAAGGTCACGCTGCATCCGGCCGAGCGCAGCTTCGAGGTCGCCGACGACGAGCCCATCCTCGCCGCCGCCATCCGACAGGGCATCGGCATGCCCTACGGCTGCCGTGACGGCGCCTGCGGCTCGTGCAAGAGCCGGCTGCTCGAGGGCCGCGTCGTCCATGGCCCGCACCAGCACAAGGCGCTGTCGCCGCAGGAACAGGCGCACGGCCTCATCCTCACCTGCTGCGGCTACGCGCAGAGCGACTGCGTGATCGAGGCGCGCGTGGTGCCCGGCGCCGCCGAATACCCGGTGCTCAAGCTGCCCGGCCGCGTGCTCGGCCTCGAGCGCAGGGCGCCGGACGTGGCGATCCTCAGGCTGCAGCTGCCGGCCAACCAGAACCTGAAGTACCGCGCCGGCCAGTACGTCGAATTCGTCCTGCGCGACGGCGCCCGGCGCAGCTACAGCATGGCCACCGCTCCGCACGCACTGGGCACGCCGCCGACGATCGAACTGCATGTGCGCCACATGCCGGGCGGCAGGTTCACCGATCACGTCTTCGGCGCGATGAAGGAAAAGGACATCCTGCGCATGGAGGGGCCCTTCGGCAGCTTCTTCCTGCGCGAGGACTCCGCGCGTCCGGTCGTGCTGCTGGCCAGCGGCACCGGGTTCGCGCCCGTGAAGGCCATCGTCGAGCACATGCAGCACAAGGGCAGCACGCGCCCGACCGTCCTGTACTGGGGCGCGCGCAGGCCGCACGACCTGTACATGAACGCGTGGTGCGAGCGCATGGCGCGCGAGCTGCCCGCGCTGCGCTACGTCCCGGTGGTGAGCGACGCGCTGCCCGAAGACGGCTGGGGCGGGCGCACCGGCTTCGTGCATCGCGCGGTGATGGAGGACCTGCCCGACCTGTCCGCACACCAGGTCTACGCCTGCGGCACACCCATCATGGTCGAGTCGGCGCAGCGCGACTTCGTTGCGGACTGCGGCCTGCCGGCCGACGAGTTCTACGCCGATTCGTTCACTTCGGAGGCCGACAAGCACGACGACGCCTGACCCCGGCGGCGTGCGCAGAGGACGACGCCGCAGCCGCGAAGGCCACGGCAGCGGGCCCCGGCGACGCACGCCGTCGGATCCGGGCCGCAGGTGGCGCCGAGGCCGGCGGCGCGCGCGCCGGCCGGCGCCTACTCGCCCAGGTAGGCCGCGCGCACCTTCGGATCGGCAAGCAGTGTCCGCGCCTCGCCGCCCATCGTGATCTCGCCCGACTCCATCACGTAGCCGCGATCGGCCAGGCCGAGCGCGCGGCTGGCGTTCTGCTCGACCAGCAGCACGGTGGTGCCGCGCGCGTGGATGTCGCGCACGACCTCGAAGATCTTGTCGACCATGATCGGCGCCAGACCCATCGACGGCTCGTCCATCAGCAGCAGCCTGGGGCGCGCCATCAGCGCACGTCCCATCGCGAGCATCTGCTGCTCGCCGCCGCTCATCGTGCCGGCGAGCTGCTGCGCGCGCTCCTTCAGGCGCGGGAAGATGCCGAACACCCTGTCGACGTCGGCCTCGATCTCGCGGTCGTTGCGCACGAAGGCGCCCATCAGCAGGTTCTCGACGATCGTCATGCGCGCGAACACGCCGCGGCCCTCGGGCACCATCACCAGGCCCTGCCTGACGAGGTCCCAGGTGCCCTGCCCCGCGAGCGAGCGGCCCAGGTACTCGATGCGGCCGTCGGCCAGCGGCTGCACGGCGGTGATGGCCTTGAGCGTCGTCGTCTTGCCCGCGCCGTTGGCGCCGATCAGGCTCACCAGTTCGCCGGCGCGCACCTCGAAGCTTGCGCCCTTGACGGCCTGGATGCCGCCGTAGGCGACCTTCAGGCCGCTCACCTTCAGAAGGATCTCGGATGCCATGCGCGCGGGGCTCCCGGCTCTCAGTGTTGGCCGGCGCCGAGATAGGCCTCGATCACCTTCTCGTTCCTCTGCACCTCGGCCGGCGTGCCTTCGGCGATCTGGCGCCCGTAGTCGAGCACCGTGACGCGGTCGCACAGGCCCATGACCAGCTTCACGTCGTGCTCGATCAGCAAGATGGTGCGCCCGTCGCGGCGGATGCGGTCGATCAGCTCGCGCAGCACGACCTTCTCGGTCGCGTTCATGCCGGCCGCCGGCTCGTCCAGCGCGATCAGCTTGGGATCGGTCGCCAGCGCGCGCGCGATCTCGAGGCGCCGCTGGTCGCCGTAGGACAGCGTGCGCGCGCGGTACTCGGCGTAGCGGCCGATGCCGACGTACTCGAGCAACTCCTCGGCGCGCTGCCTGATCGCCGCCTCCTCGGCCTTGAAGCCGGGGGTGCGGAACACCGCGCCGAACAGGCCCGAGCGCGTGCGCACGTGGCGCCCGACCATCACGTTCTCGAGTGCCGTCATCTCCGGGAACAGGCGGATGTTCTGGAACGTGCGCGCGATGCCCTGCCTGGCCACCTCGTGCACCGCGCTCGGCCTGTAGGGCCTGCCGGCGAGCTCGAAGCTGCCGCCGTCGGGCGTGTACAGGCCCGTGATGACGTTGAAGAAGGTCGTCTTGCCGGCGCCGTTGGGTCCGATCAGGCCGTAGACCTCGCCGTGACGGATCGTGATGCCGACCTCGGCCAGCGCCTGCAGGCCGCCGAAGCGCTTGCTCACGCCCTTGACGTCGAGGACCGTCGCGCCCGGCGCTTCGGCGCTGCGCGCTTCCATGCGCCGGTCTGCGCCTCGGCCTGCGTGCGCGCTCACCGTCCGGCCCTCAGCCCGCCCCGGCGCTGGGGGTCGCGGCCGCCTTGCCGTGTTCGCGCGGCGGCCACAGGCCGCGCGGGCGCAGCAGCATGATGACGATCATCGCCAGCGCGATCAGCAGCTGGCGCAGGATCGACGCGTCGATGCGCCCGCCGGTGATGTTCTGCAGGTCGATCGCCGTCGCCACGTAGCGCAGCACCTCGGGCAGCGCGGCCAGCAGCAGCGCACCGACGATCACGCCCGGCAGGTGGCCCATGCCGCCGAGCACGACCATCGCCACGATCATGATGCTCTCCATCAGGCTGAAGCTCTCGGGCGAGACGAAGCCCTGGAAGGCCGCGAACATCGCGCCCGCGACGCCGCCGAAGGTGGCGCCCATGCCGAACGCCAGCAGCTTCATGTTGCGCGTGTTGATGCCCATCGCCTTGGCGGCGATCTCGTCCTCGCGGATCGCCATCCAGCCGCGGCCGATGCGGCTTTGCTCGAGGCGCTGGCAGATCAGGACGCTCAGCACGACGAGCGCGAGGAACAGGTAGTAGTACAGCGTCACCGACGCGATGCGGTACTCGCCGATCACGAGCGGCTTGCCGAAGTCGAAGAAGAAGTCCGAGCCGCGCACGCCGATCGTCATCGAGTCGATGCGGTCCAGCCCGCGCGGCCCGTTGGTGATGTTGACCGGCTGCTCGAGGTTGTTCAGGAAGACGCGGATGATCTCGCCGAAGCCCAGCGTCACGATCGCCAGATAGTCGCCGCGCAGCTTGAGCACCGGGATGCCGAGCAGCACGCCGGCGACGGCCGCCACGCCGGCGGCCAGCGGCACGACGATCCACACCGGGGTGTGCAGCCCGTTCGGAAACGCCCTCGCGAACCACTCGAAGTTCTCGGTCATCTGGGGGCTGGCCATGAGCGCGAACAGGTACGCACCCACGGCATAGAAGGCGACGTAACCCAGGTCCAGCAGGCCGGCGTAGCCGACCACGATGTTCAGGCCCAGCGCCAGCATCACGTACAGCAGCGCGAGCGCCAGGATGCGCACCCAGCCCTGGCCGAAGCTCTGCGCCAGCAGCGGCAGCGCGATCAGCGCCGCCGCGCAGACCAGGAAGACCAGCAGCTTGTGCTTCATCGGCGCCGCTCGCGCGCTGCCTTCACGCGCGGTCGGCCACGCGCTCGCCGAGCAGGCCCGAGGGCCTGAGCGTGAGCACGAGGATGAGCGCCGTGAAGGCGAAGATGTCGGAGTACTGGCTGCCCAGCACGCCGCCGGTGAGGTCGCCGAGGTAGCCCGCGCCCATGGCCTCGATGAGCCCGAGCGCGACCCCGCCCAGCACGGCACCGGCAAGGTTGCCGATGCCGCCCAGCACCGCCGCCGTGAACGCCTTGAGGCCCGGCATGAAGCCCATGAAGTGCTGCACGGTGCCATAGTTGGCCGCCCACATGATGCCGGCCAGTGCCGCGAGCGCGGCGCCGATGACGAAGGTGGCCGAGATCACCATGTCGGGCCGCACCCCCATCAGCGCGGCGACGCGCGGGTTCTCGGCCGTGGCGCGCATCGCGCGCCCCAGCCGCGTGCGGTTGACGACCCACATCATCACCAGCAGCACGGCCACGGTGGCGCCCAGGATCATCAGCTGCGTGACGCCGATCACCAGCCCGCCGAAGTGGTAGGGCTCGACCGGCAGCAGCTGCGGGTAGGGCTTGGGATTGGGCTTCCAGATGATCATCGCCAGCGTCTGCAGCAGCAGGCTCATGCCCATCGCGGTGATGAGCGGCGCGAGCCGCGGCGCGTTGCGCAGCGGGCGGTAGGCGAGCTTCTCGATCGTGTAGTTCAGCGCGGCGCAGACGACGACGGCGCAGGCGAGCGAGATCAGCATCAGCACCCAGCCCGGCGCCCCGGTGTCGGCGAGCGCGGTGACGACGGTCCAGCTCGTGAGCGCGCCCACCATCAGCACCTCGCCGTGCGCGAAGTTGATGAGGTTGACGATGCCGTACACCATCGTGTAGCCCAGGGCCACGAGCGCGTACATGCTGCCCAGCACCAGCCCGTTGATGACCTGCTGGAGGAAGATTTCCATCGTCGGGGCGACTCCGTTGCCGTGACGGGCCGTGCCGGCCCGATCGCCTGAGCGACGCTGGAACTGCATCCGTCCCGGCCCCGCCACCCCGGGGCGCAGGCCCCGCAGTGCGGCGCGATTCTAGGGGCCGGCACGCGCCGCCCGCGCCCGGTAATACCCGGCCCGCGCACGTCGCGGCCGCGCCGCCTGACGCCGCCCGACGCCGCTCAGTGCCGCCCGACGCCGCTCAGTGCCGCCCGACGCCGCTCAGTGCCGCCCGACGCCGCTCAGTGCTGCCCGACGCCGCCCGGCGCCGCCCGGCGCCGCTCAGCGCGGCTTGTCGGCGGTGGCGTCGAGCGCGCGCAACGCGGCCAGGCGCTCGGCGATGCGCTGCTCGAGGCCGCGTTCGGTGGGCTCGTAGTAGCGCTCGCCCTGCAGTTCTTCGGGCAGGTAGCGCTCACCGGCGGCATAGGCCCCGGGCTCGTCGTGCGCATAGCGGTAGCCGTCGCCGTGCCCGAGCTCGCGCGCCAGCCGGGTCGGCGCGTTGCGCAGATGCGGCGGCACCGGCCGCGAGCGGTCGCGCTGCACCCGCTCACGCACCTTGCCCCAGGCGCGGTAGACGGCGTTGGACTTGGGCGCCACCGCCAGGTAGACGACCGCCTCGGCCAGCGCCAGCTCGCCCTCGGGCGAACCGAGCCGCTCGTAGACCTCGGCCGCATCGAGCGCCAGGCGCAGCGCGCGCGGATCGGCCAGGCCGATGTCCTCGGCCGCCATGCGCACGAGGCGCCGCGCCGCGTAGCGCGGGTCGACGCCGGCGTCGAGCATGCGCGCCAGCCAGTACAGCGCGGCGTCGGGGTCCGAGCCGCGCACCGACTTGTGCAGCGCCGAGATCTGGTCGTAGAAGATGTCGCCGCCCTTGTCGCCGCGGCGCAGCAGGCGGCCGAGCGCGCGCTCGAGCAGGGTCTCGTCGATGCGCGCGGCGCCGGCATTCGCCGCGACCACGCTTTCGTAGGCGTTGAGCAGCCGCCGCGCATCGCCATCGGCGTGCTCGACGAGGCGCGCGCGCGCCTCGGCCGTGAGCGGCGGCGCCGCCACTGCACCCCCGGCACGGTCGAGCAGGCGCTCGAGATCGGCGTCGCCCAGCGGCTCGAGCACGTGCACGCCGGCACGCGACAGCAGCGCCGAGTTGACCTCGAAGGCCGGGTTCTCGGTGGTCGCGCCGATGAAGGTGAACAGGCCCGACTCCACGTGCGGCAGGAAGGCGTCCTGCTGCGCCTTGTTGAAGCGGTGCACCTCGTCGACGAACACCACCGTGGCGCGGCCGGTGCGGCGCTGCGCCTGGGCCTGCTCGACCGCGTCGCGGATCTCCTTGACGCCGGCCAGCACGGCCGACAGCACGATGAAATGGGCCCCCGTGGCGGCGGCGAGCAGCCGCGCCAGCGTCGTCTTGCCGGTGCCCGGCGGCCCCCACAGGATCATCGACGGCACGCGGCCGCTGTCGAACGCGACGCGCAGCGGCCGGCCCGGCGCGAGCAACTGCGGCTGGCCGATCACGTCGTCCAAGCGCTGCGGCCGCAGCCGCTCGGCAAGCGGGGCGCCGGCGCGCGCTGCAGCGTGCGCCGCAGGGGCATCCGGCGCGGCATCGAACAGCGCCTCCTGGCCCGGCTGTAAATGGTGGCGAGACGCCGGCGTGGTCACGCGACGATTGTGGCAGCCGCTCGCGCCGCAGCGCGCACAATGTGGCGCCGGCGCCCGGACCGACACGGCCAGCTTCGGGCCGATTCGATCACCGGGTGCGCGCGACGCCGCGCCTGGCGCGCAACCGCACCGATCCCGTTGTCGTTCCCCTTCATGCTGCCGCTCGACGCCGACGATCCGCCGCCGACGCCCCCGTGGCTGCGGCGCCCAAATCCACAGGGTCCGACCGCGCGGCCCGTGCACTGCACGCCCGGCGCGGGCCGCGCGCCAGGGCGGCAGCGCGCATGAAGGCCACCGTGCTGCTGCTGCACGGCCTGTGCAGCACGCCCGAGGAACTGCTGCCGGTGCACTCGGCGCTGCGGCGCGACGGCTGCGACGTGCACGCACTGCACGTGCCCGGCTACTCGTTCGATGCCGCCGCGGTGCGCCAGCGCGCGCGAGCGGCCGCGACCTGGGTCGCGGCGGTGTGCGCCGCCATCGACGCGGTGCCCGCGGAGCGGCCCCTGATCGTGGTCGGCCTGTCGGCCGGCGCCGTGCTCGCGCTGGCGGTGGCGATGGAGCGCACGGCGCGCATCGCCGGTCTCGTGCTGATGTCCACGCCGCTGCGGCTGGACGGCTGGGCCGTGCCACGCCACCACGTCCTGCTGCCGCTGGCGCTGTACACGCCGCTCGGGCGGCTGTGGACGTATCGCGAGCGTGCGCCCTACGGCGTGAAGAACACGCGCGTGCGCGGCTGGATCGAGCACGAGCTGGCCACGCGCCGCGTCTCGCGCGCCGGCGCCGCCACGCTCAGCGTGCCGCATCTGCGCGAGCTCGACCGCCTGCGCCGGCGCGTGTGCAGGCAGCTCGACCGCTTCGCCTGCCCGCCGGTGCTCGTGCTGCACGCCAGGGAAGACGAGGTCGCGAGCCCGGCCAACGTGCACCTGCTCGAGCGCAGCCTGCGCACGACCTCGTTTCGCAAGATCATGCTAGGCGACAGCTATCACATGATCACCATCGACAACGACCGCCCGCGCGTCGTGCGCGCCGTGGTCGAGTTCGCGCACCGATTGGAGGGACAATCCGCGGCTGCCGCATCGGCGGCGGGAGTCATCCGTGAGCAGCACCTATGAGATGGTCGCCGGCGTGCTGACCGAGCAGTTCCACGTCGAGCCGCAGCGCCTCGCGCCCGAGGTCAGCCTGGGCAGCCTCGGACTCGATTCCATGTCGCTCGTGGAGTTCGTGTTCTCGCTCGAGGACCATCTCGGGCTGCGCATCCCCGAGGACCAGCTCGATCCGCGTCAGGGCGATCTCACGTTGGCCTCGGTGTGCGCCGCGCTCGATGCGGCGATCGCGCAACGCGACAACAAGTCTGCGCCGGCCGGCTGAGAACCGGTGAGCGCCGCCGTTGTCATCTCGGGCTGGGGCGTCGTCTCCCCGCTCGGAAGCGACGCCATCACCTTCGCCGAGCGGCTGTTCGCCGGGCGCGGCGCGTTCGGGGTGTTCGAGTTGCGGCTGCGCGGCTGCGACGCGGCGCAGATTCCCGTCGCACGCTGCGACTGGCGCGACGGCAGCGTGCTCTCGCCGTCACGGCTGCCGCTGGATCGCGGCAGCGCGATGGCCCTGCAGGCGGCGTCTGCCGCCACAGCGCAGGCGGCGCTCGACGCCGGGCGCTTCGACCCGCAGCGCCTGGGGATCTTCTGGGGCAGCGGCATGGGCGGTGCCTCGACGTTCGATGCCACCTGCCACGCCCTGTATGCCGAGCACCGGCGCGTGCGGCCGAGCACGGTTGTCACCTGCATGCCCAATGCCGCACTCGGCGAGATCGCGATCCGCTTCGGGGCGCGCGGGCTCGCGCTCGGCTACGCCGCGGCCTGCGCCTCGGCCGCGGTGGCCATCGGCGAGGCGATGCACGCCGTGCGCAGCGGCCGCGTCGATGTCGCCATCGCCGGCGGCAGCGAGGCACTGCTGACGCCGGGCGTCGTCGCCGCCTGGCAGGCGATGCGCGTGCTGGCGCCGCTGCGGGACGGCGCTGCGGCGCACGCCTGCCGCCCGTTCGCTGCCGACCGCGCAGGCTTCGCGCTCGGCGAGGGCGCGGCAGCCTTCGTGCTCGAATCGGCGGCGCACGCCGCGGCGCGCGGCCTGCACCCCGCGATCGCGCTGGCCGGCTACGGCACCAGTTGCGACGGCACGCACATCACGCAGCCCGACCCGGGCGGCCAGGTGCGCGCGATGGCGGCGGCGCTGCTCGACGCCGGCCTGGCGCCCGGCGACATCGGCCACGTCAACACGCACGGCACGGCGACGCAGGCGGGCGACGCGGCGGAGGCCGAGTCGCTGCGCCGCGTGTTCGGCGCGCCGACGCCGGCGCTGACCGCGTCGAAGTCGGTGTTCGGGCACCTGCTCGGCGCGGCCGGTGCCGTCGAGCTGGCGGCCACGCTGTGCGCGCTCGAGCGCGGCGCGTTGCCGCCCACGGCCGGTGTCGACACGGTCGATCCGGCCTTCGACATCGATCTCGTGCGCGAGCGGCCGCGCATGCTGCCGGCGCTGCGCCACGCGATGAGCAACTCGTTCGCATTCGGCGGCACGAACGCCGTGCTGGTGCTGTCGCGCCTGCGCCCCGGCCTCTGAACGCGGCGTTGCCGTGTGCGCGCATGCGGGCACGCCGCGACGCGCAGGCCGCGACGCGCAGGCCAGGACGCGCAGGCCGGGACGCGCAGGCCGGGACGCGCGGGCCGGCACCCGCGGCCGCACCACGCGCTCTTCACTGCTCGACGACAGCGGCCCCCTTGGGCGGCACGAAGCGAAAGCGCTCGGGCGGCAGCGCAGCGTTGGCCACCATGCCACCAAAGCGCAGCAGCGAGCGCTGGCCGAAGGCGTCGACGATGTCCACGGCCGCCAGCTCGGCACCGCGAAAACCGATGCGCATGCTGCGAAACGGCCCGTCCTTGGCCTTGGGCGTGGCGCGCACCCAGTCGATGCCGTCGCTGCTGCCGTCGTCGGCGAGCACGAAGTCCTCGTCGAGCGTGCCGCCGGCGAGCAGCGCCGCCGGCGTCGCGCCGATCGCCTTGGCCAGCGGGCGCGAACTGGCCTGATCGAGGTCGGCGTCGTAGATCCAGACGCGCTGGCCGTCGGCCACGATCACCTGCTCGTAGGGCTTGGTGTAGGCGAAGCGAAAGCGGTTCGGGCGCACGAACTCGAACTCGCCCGAACTCGTCTTGCTGCGCGTGCCGTCGGCCGAGGTGACGGTCTGCGTGAAGCTCGCCTTGCCGCTCTTCACGTCGCTGACGAAGGCGCGCAGCCGCCCGACGGCATCGGCGCGCGCGGCACCGCTGGCCGCCGCCAGCCCGAGCCACGGCAGCGCCGCGAGCATCGACCGTCTCGTGACGCTCACGCCGCCTCCCGCACTGCCGCTCCACGCCCGGCCCTGCGCCGTCGCTGCATCTGCATCCTCATCCTGTGCTCACGCCTCGAACGTCCGGCGGCCGAGGGCAGCTCACTCGTCGCGCCTGGGCACGAGCAGGTCGCGGTTGCCGTTGGTGGCCATCGGCGATACGAGTCCGGACTTCTCCATTTGTTCCAGCAGCCGCGCGGCGCGGTTGTAGCCGATGCGCAGGTGGCGCTGCACGAGCGAGATCGACGCCCGCTTGTGCTGCAGCACCACGGCCACCGCCTGGTCGTACATCGCGTCGCCCTCGCCGCCGCCGGCAGGGCCGTCGCCGGGCGCGTCGGCGCCCTCGCCCTCGGCCACGCCGCCTTCGAGGATGCCTTCGATGTAATTGGGCTCGCCCTGGCTCTTGAGGTACTCGACGACGCGGTGCACCTCGTCGTCGCTGACGAAGGCGCCGTGCACGCGCACCGGCGTCGGCACGCCGGTGGGCGCCGACAGGTACAGCATGTCGCCCTGGCCGAGCAGTGCCTCGGCACCCATCTGGTCGAGGATGGTGCGGCTGTCGATCTTGCTGCTCACCTGGAAGCTCAGGCGCGTCGGGATGTTGGCCTTGATGAGGCCGGTGATCACGTCGACGCTCGGGCGCTGCGTGGCCAGCACGAGGTGGATGCCGGCGGCGCGCGCCTTCTGCGCCAGGCGCGCGATCAGCTCCTCGATCTTCTTGCCGATCACCATCATCAGATCGGCCAGTTCGTCGATGACGACGACGATCTGCGGCAGCCGCTCGAGCGGCTCGGGCGCCTCGGGCGTGAGGCTGAACGGGTTGGCGATCTTCTCGCCGCGCTCGGCGGCGTCGTGGATCTTGCGGTTGTAGCCCGAGAGGTTGCGCACGCCGAGCTTGCTCATGAGCCGGTAGCGCCGCTCCATCTCGCCGACGCACCAGTTGAGCGCGTTGGCAGCCTGCTTCATGTCGGTGACCACCGGCGCCAGCAGGTGCGGGATGCCTTCGTAGACCGACAGCTCGAGCATCTTCGGGTCGACGAGGATGAGGCGCACGTCGCGCGCCTCGGCCTTGTAGAGCAGGCTCAGGATCATCGCGTTGATGCCCACGCTCTTGCCCGAGCCGGTGGTGCCGGCCACCAGGCAGTGCGGCATCTTCGCCAGGTCGACGACGAAGGGGTTGCCGACGATGTCCTTGCCCACGCCGATCGTCAGCATCGAGGCCGACTGGTTGTAGACCTCGGAGCCGAGGATCTCCGACAGGCGGATCGTCTGCCGGCGCGCGTTGGGCAGCTCGAGCGCCATCGTCGTCTTGCCCGGCACGACCTCGATGACGCGGATGCTGACCAGCGACAGCGAGCGCGCCAGGTCGCGCGCGAGATTGACGATCTGCGCGCCCTTGACGCCGGTGGCCGGCTCGATCTCGTAGCGCGTGATGACGGGGCCGGGCGACGCGGCCACCACGTGCACCTCGACGCCGAAGTCGCGCAGCTTCTTCTCGATCAGGCGCGAGGTCATCTCGAGCGACTCGGGCGTCGCCGTCGGCTCGCGTCCCGACGCGGCGTCGAGCAGGTCGACCTGCGGCAGCTTGGTGTCCACCAGCTCGGTGAACAGCGGCTGCTGGCGCTCCTTGGCCACGCGCAGCGACTTCGGGATCTCGGGCGGCGGCGCCTCGATGATGCGCGGCGGCGCCGCGGCCTCCTCGTGGCGCTGTTCCTCGACCTCGTGCTCGCGCTCGCGCGCGGCCTGCTCGCCCAGGCGCCGGTCTTCGGCCTGCTCGCGCACGCCCTGGCGGCGCGCGCGCAGCGCATCGACGCTCGCGCCGATCGCCTCGGCCACGTGCAGCCACGAAAAGCGCATCGCCATCGACATGCCGGCCACGAGCAGCGCGATCCACAGCACGCCCGAGCCGGCGAAGCCCAGCGCGCGCAGCGACAGGCCGCCGAGCAGATAACCGAAGACGCCGCCCGCCTGACCGGGCAGCAGCGGCTCGAAGCGATACAGCCGCGTGTACTCGAGCGCGCAACTGGCCGCCAGCAGCAGCCCCAGTCCGAGCCAGCACTGCCAGCGCGGCGGACGCTCGGGTGCTTCGTCGCCACGCAGGAGCGACGCCAGTGCCGCCAGCCAGGCGCGCAGCGTCACCAGCATCAGCCACCAGGCCGAGAAGCCGAACAGGAAGTAGGCGCCGTCGGCCAGCCTGGCGCCGAGCAGTCCGGCCTTGTTGTGCAACGGCTCGCCGGTGCCCGAGGTGGTGAAGGCGGGGTCGGCGGCGCTGTGCGTGAGCAGCGCCAGCAGCGCCAGCAGCCAGGCGATGGCAGCGACGAAGACGAGCGCCTTGCGGCGCCAGGGCGACGACGCGGCCGTGCGGCCGCGGGCGGGGCCAAGCGACGCGCCGGCCGCGGCGGCCGCGTCGCCGCGCAGCGATCCGAGAGGAAAACTCATGCGACGATTGTGACCGCTCGCCGCGGCGCGGACGGCCCCGGGCGGCCGCGGCCCGGTGGCGTGCGTGCGCGCCCTCAGAACCTGTGAACGAATCGGTCGCGCCCGAGCGGCGCGACACGACGGCCCTGATCAAGGCGCATAGCGCAGCCCTATCGCGCGATAGGGCGAGACTTTGCAACGCCGAGCGGGGGCGTCAGGGCGCGTCGAGCGGGCGTGAGGGGTTCTCGTTCACAGGTTCTCACTCCTTGCCGATGCGCTCCTTGATGACCACGGAGCCGTTGTCCTGGGTCTCGATGACGCCGCGCTCCTCGAGGTCCTTCATCACGCGGCTGACCATCTCGCGCGAGGCGCCGACGCCCTTGGCCATGTCCTGGCGGCTGACCTTGTGGCGGATGAGCTTGACGCCCTCGGGCGTCTCCTCGGCCATGTCGAGCAGTGTGCGCGCGACGCGCCCGTAGACGTCGAGCAGCGCGAGCGACTCGATCTGGCGGTCGGCGTTGCGCAGCCGGCGCACGAGGCCGCGCATGATGCCGTAGCTGAGCGTGGTGTTCTCGGGCAGGCAGCGCTGGAAGTCGGCGCGCGCCAGCACCAGCATGTCGGTCTGCACCTCGGCGCGCACGGTGGCCGAGTGCGGCTCGTTGTCGATCAGGCTCATCTCGCCGACGTAGTCGCCGGACTCGAGCACGGCGAGGATGACCTCGCGGCCGCGCGAGTCGGAGGTCAGCACGCGCGCGCGGCCGTTGAGCAGGATGTACAGCGCGTTGCTCTTGCGCCCCTGCTCGACGACGAGCTCGCCGCGGCGAAAGCGCCGCTTGACCACGCTGTCGGCGATGGCCTGCGCCTGGTCCACCGTGAGCATCGAGAACAGCGGCACACGCCGGATCAGGTCGAGATTGGACATCAGCGACATCGACACGCTCCTCTTGTCGTCACCGCGGCTGCGGCTGAAAGCCGGCGCCACCATGCTCCTCATCGCGGCGCCGGACCGGGTCTGCGAAAATCGCCCTATTGTGCCGGCGCGAACGCGCCGCGCGGACGGCGTCGCGCCGCGAAGCGCCCGCGCCGCCGGCGCATCGTCGGCGCCACGCGACGCCTGCCACGACCCCGAAGCCATCCATCGCCATGACCTCAGCCGCCCAGCACGCCCGCGTCCTCGTCCTCGGCTCCGGCCCCGCGGGCTGGACCGCCGCCATCTACGCCGCGCGCGCCAACCTCGAACCCTTGCTCGTCACCGGCATCGCGCACGGCGGCCAGCTCAGGACGGCGACCGAGGTCGACAACTGGCCGGCCGACGTGGCCGGCGTGCAGGGGCCGGACCTCATGCAGCGTTTCCAGCAGCACGCCGAGCGCTTCCAGACCCAGGTCGTGCACGACCACATCAACCGGGCCGAACTGGGGCGGCGGCCCTTCGTGCTCACGGGCGACTCGGGCACGTACACGTGCGACGCGCTCGTCATCGCCACCGGCGCCAGCGCCAAGTACCTCGGGCTGCCCAGCGAGCAGGCCTTCATGGGCAAGGGCGTGAGCGCCTGCGCCACCTGCGACGGCTTTTTCTACCGCGGCAACGAGGTGTGCGTGGTGGGCGGCGGCAACACCGCGGTCGAGGAAGCGCTGTACCTGGCCAACATCGCGCGCAAGGTGCACCTGATCCACCGGCGCGACAAGTTCCGCGCCGAGCCGATCCTGGTCGACAAGATGCACGAGAAGGTCGGGACGGGCCACATGCAGCTGCACCTGTGGCACACGCTGGACGAGGTGCTGGGCGACGAGTCCGGCGTGCGCGGCGTGCGCATCAGGTCCACGCAGACCGGGGCCCTCACCGAGCTCGCGCTCGAGGGCTGCTTCATCGCCATCGGCCACGCCCCCAACACCGAGATCTTCCAGGGCCAGCTCGAGACGAAGGACGGCTACATCGTCACGCGCTCGGGCCGCAACGGCATGGCGACGATGACCAGCGTCGAGGGCGTCTTCGCCGCCGGCGACGTGCAGGACCACGTCTATCGCCAGGCCATCACCAGCGCCGGCACCGGCTGCATGGCGGCGCTGGACGCGCAGCGCTATCTCGAGCAGTCGGGACTGTGAGCCGTCTGCGCCGCGAGGGCGCAGCGCATGCCGGGCGCGCCCCGCACGCGGTCTATAATCCGCAGCTTCGCCGCGCGGCGGCAACCGAATCCTTCACTGGAGTGCTTTCATGGCACGCGTCTGTCAAGTCACGGGCAAGCGCCCGATGGTGGGAAACAAGGTCTCCCACGCCAACAACAAGACCAAGCGCCGCTTCCTGCCCAACCTGCATTACCGGCGCTTCTGGCTGGAAAACGAGAACCGCTGGGTGCGCCTGCGCATCTCGAATGCCGGGCTGCGCCTGATCGACAAGGTGGGCATCGAGCAGGTCGTCGCCGGCCTGCGCGAGCGCGGCGAACTCTGAGCTAGGAGAACACCATGGCCGCCAAAGCCGGACGCGAGAAGATCAAGCTGGAGTCCACCGCGGGCACCGGCCACTTCTACACCACGAGCAAGAACAAGAAGACGACGCCCGAGAAGCTCGAATTCCTGAAGTTCGACCCCAAGGCGCGCAAGCACGTCCTGTACAAGGAAGTGAAGCTCAAGTAGTGCGCGTTTTGCGCCTGCGGCAAGCGCCGCGCGCGCCGCAGATGCCGGTGCCGACCCGCCCGGCCCGCCGACCCGCCCACGTGGCGGGTTTCGTCCGTCCGGGGCCGCGCTTCGCGCAGCGCGTGCGCCGGCACGCCGTCGGCCCCGCAGCGGCGCATCGTCGGCGGGTTCCTCGCCGCGCACCTTCGGGAACATCCGACCCACGTCCAGCCCGTCGCTGGCGATGCGGCCCGAATCGACCGCCGCGTCGCCCGAGACCGCGTTCAGGAACGGCGACTTGCCGGCGCCGTTGGCGCCGATCGGCGTGAGCTGCGGCGGCGGCAGGCGGCCGCGTGGTCTGTGCGCTGTGGCACGCGGCCCAGCCTCGGCACCGCTCGGCACCGGCTGCAGGCGAGGGTGCGGCGACGCCGCTTCGGCACCGCGTCGGCCGCCGGCGGCGCCCTACAATGCGCGGCGCTTCGCCGGCGCAGACCCCATAGCACTCGCAAGCCGGGCGCGGCCGTCGGCCACGCTTCGGCTCGTCGCTGTGTGCCGACATGCCGGCGATCGTCGTCCACCCCACTCGAGTCGAAGAGAGCGCTCATGAAAACTCCCATCCGCATGCACACCCTCGCCGCGGCGATCGGCCTGAGCGGCGCCGCGATGCTGTTTCCGGCGCACGCCCAGATCAGGATCGCGATGGTGATTCCGGCCACCGGGCCGGTGACCCAGTACGGCGACATGATCAAGGAGGGTGTCGCCACGGCCGTCGAAATGGCCAATGCCGCCGGCGGGATCAAGGGGCAGAAGGTCGAGACCGTGATCGTCGACGACGCCTGCGAGCCCAAGCAGGGCCCGGTCGCGGCCAACCGCGTCGTCAACGACAAGATCCACTACGTCGTCGGCCCGGTGTGCTCGGGCGCCTCGATCGCCGCCGCACCGATCTACAACAACGAAGGCGTGGTTGCGGTCACGCCGTCGGCGACCTCGCCGACGCTCACCGACGGCAAGAACTACCACTTCATCTTCCGCACCATCGGGCGCGACGACCAGCAAGGCCCCGCGGCCGCGCGCTTCATCGTCGCGAGCGTCAAGCCGAAGAAGGTCGCGGTGCTGCACGACAAGCAGTCGTACGGCCAGGGCATCGCCTCGGCGGTGCGCGACGACCTGAAGAAGGCCGGCGTGAACGTGGTCCTGTTCGAAGGCATCAACGCCGGCGACAGCGACTACTCGGCCGTCGTCACCAAGCTCAAGAGTGCAGGCGTCGACTTCGTGTACTACGGCGGCTATCACCCCGAGATGGGCCTGCTGCTGCGCCAGGCCGGCGAACAGGGCCTGAAGGTCAGGATGATGGGCCCCGAAGGCGTGGGCAACCCCGAGATCAACGCCATCGCCGGGCCGGCCGTCGAAGGGATGCTGCTCACGCTGCCGGCCGACTTCGCCTCCGACCCGAAGAACGCCGCGATCGTCAAGGCGTTCAAGGACAAGAAACGCGACCCGAGCGGCGCCTTCCAGCTCACCGCCTACGCCGCCGCCCAGGTCGTCATGGACAGCATCAAGGCCGTGGGCGACGACGCGAAGAAGGTCGCCGACTACATGCACAAGACCACCTTCCAGACGCCGCTGGGTGCGACGAGCTGGGACGCCAAGGGCGACCTGAAGGCGTTCGAGTTCCAGGTCTTCGAGTGGCACAAGGACGGCTCCAAGACGCTCGTCAAGTAGACGCGCGCCCGGGCTGAACGCGGCCCCCGCTGCCACGGCGCCGCCGCGGCAGCCGGCCAGGGCGGCGTGGCCCGGTCGCCATTCGAGCGGGGCATCGCGCATGTCGGACTTCGTGCCGCAACTGCTGCAGCAACTGTTCAACGGCATCTCGCTGGGCGGGATCTATGCGCTGATCGCCATCGGCTACACGATGGTCTACGGCATCATCGGCATGATCAACTTCGCGCACGGCGAGATCTACATGATCGGCGCCTACGTGGGGCTGGTGACGCTGTCGGCCATCGGCGTGCAGGGCGGGCTGCCGATCCCGCTGCTGGTCGCGCTGATGCTCGTGGTCTCGGTGCTCGTGACCGCGGTCTACGGCTACGTGGTCGAACAGCTCGCGTACAAGCCGCTGCGCGGCAGCCCGCGCCTGGTGCCGCTGATCTCGGCCATCGGCATGTCGATCTTCCTGCAGAACTGGATGGCGCTCGGCCAGGGCGCGCGCGACATGGCCGTGCCGGCGCTGATTCCCGGCGCGTTGCGCTTCGGCGGCGGCGACGGCGGCTTCGAGATCTACGTGCCGTACGCACGCCTGCTGGTGATCGTGGTCACCGTGGTGCTGATGGTGCTGCTGAGCCTGTACATCCGCCATTCGCGCATGGGCCGCGCGTCGCGTGCCTGCTCGCAGGACATGCACATGGCCAATCTGCTGGGCATCGACACGAACCGGGTCATCTCGTTCACGTTCGTGCTCGGCGCGATGCTCGCCGCCGTGGGCGGCATCCTGATCGCACTGGCGGTCGGCAAGCTCAACCCCTTCATCGGCTTCGTCGCCGGCATCAAGGCCTTCACCGCCGCGGTGCTGGGCGGCATCGGCAGCATTCCCGGCGCCATGCTCGGCGGCGTCGTGCTCGGCATCGCCGAGACGCTGGCTGCCGCCTACATCTCGTCCGAGTACAAGGACATCGTGGCCTTTGCGCTGCTCGTGCTGATCCTCATGTTCCGGCCCACCGGACTGCTCGGCAAGCCCGAGGTCGAGAAGGTCTGATGAGCAGCGCGCCCGCCGCCCGCCCGGACCTGCGCGGCACCGTGCGCGGCGCCGTCGTCGCCACCGTGCTGGCGGCGATCGTGCTGCTGCCGTCGTTCACGCTGCAGCTCGAGCGCGCGGGCGTGCGCACGACGGTCGTGCCGCAGTGGCCGATGCTGCTGTGGGGCTGCCTTGCGGTGTTCGCCGTGCAGATGCTGCGCCCGCTGCTGCGGCCCAGGCTGCCGGCGCTGCGCCTGCCCAGCCTGCCGCGCATCGAGGGCAGCGCCCAGGGGTGGCTGTTCGCCGCGCTGCTGCTCGCCGCCGTCGCCTGGCCCTTCCTCGGCGGACGCAACGCGGTCGACATCGCCACGCTCGCGCTGATCTACGTCATGCTGGGCCTGGGGCTGAACATCGTGGTCGGCTTCGCGGGCCTGCTCGATCTCGGCTTCGTCGGCTTCTACGCCGTCGGCGCCTACACCTTCGCGCTGCTGCATCACTGGGCGGGCTGGAGCTTCTGGGAGGCACTGCCCCTCACCGGCGCGACGTCGGCCCTGTTCGGCTTCGTGCTCGGCTTTCCGGTGCTGCGGCTGCGCGGCGACTACCTTGCGATCGTCACGCTCGGCTTCGGCGAGATCATCCGCCTGCTGCTGGTCAACCTGGTCGGCTTCACCGGCGGCCCCGACGGCATCGCCGGTCTGCCCAAGCCCACCGTGTTCGGTCTCGAGATGTCGCGCAGCCCCAGCCACGAGGGTGGCACCACGTTCCACGCGTTCTTCGGGCTCGAGTTCGACACCATGCACATGGTGGTCTTCCTGTACCTGACGGCGCTGCTGCTGGCGTGCGTCACGCTGTACATCGGCAACCGGCTCATCCGCATGCCGATCGGGCGCTCGTGGGAGGCGCTGCGCGAAGACGAGATCGCCTGCCGCTCGCTCGGCCTGAACCCGATGAAGATCAAGCTCTCGGCGTTCACGCTGGGCGCCATGTTCGCCGGCTTCGGCGGCGCCTTCTTCGCCGCGCGCCAGGGCATCGTGAACCCGGAATCGTTCACCTTCATCGAGTCGGCGCTGATCCTGGCCATCGTCGTGCTCGGCGGCATGGGCTCGCAGATCGGCGTCATCGTCGCGGCCATCGTGCTCACCGTGCTGCCGGAGCTGGCGCGCGAGTTCTCGCAGTACCGCATGCTGGTGTTCGGCCTGGTGATGATCGTCATGATGGTCTGGCGCCCGCAGGGCCTGCTGCCGATGCAGCGCCACCACGTGCAAGTCGCCCGATGACGGACGCGACGAGCGCGCCGGCGCGCCCGCCGCTGCTGTCGGTGCGCGGTCTGAGCATGCGCTTCGGCGGCCTGCTCGCGGTCGACGGCATCACGTTCGACGTCGCAGCGCAGGAGGTGTTCGCGATCATCGGCCCCAACGGCGCCGGCAAGACGACGGTGTTCAACTGCATCAGCGGCTTCTACAAGCCCAGCGCGGGCGCGATCGCGCTGCAGGGGCGCAGCATCGCCGGGCACAGCAGCCATCGCGTCGCCAACCACGGCGTCGTGCGCACGTTCCAGAACGTGCGCCTGTTCAAGACCATGACGGTGCTCGAGAACCTGCTCGTCGCACAGCACCGCCAGCATCGCCCGCCGCCGCTGTCGGGGCTGTTCGACACGCGCCGCTACCGGCGCAGCGAGGAACTCAAGATCCACCACGCGCTCGAGTGGCTCGACGTGACGGGCCTGCGCGAGTTCGCCAACCGCGAGGCCGGCAACCTCGCCTACGGCCATCAGCGCCGCCTCGAGATCGCGCGCTGCATGATCACCCGCCCGCGCCTGCTGATGCTCGACGAGCCCGCGGCCGGCCTGAATCCGCAGGAGAAGAAGGACCTGCAGCACTTCATCGACCAGCTGCGACGCGAGCACGGCGTGACGGTGCTGCTGATCGAGCACGACATGGGTCTCGTGATGGGCGCCTCGGAGCGCATCCTGGTGATGGAGTACGGGCGCCCGATCGCCATCGGCACGCCGCACGCGATCCGCCACGACGAGCGCGTCATCAAGGCCTACCTGGGGGAAGCGTGATGGCCGCCGGCGGCCCCATGCTCGCGGTGCAGGGGTTGTCGACCCACTACGGCGCCGTGCGTGCCGTCGACGGCGTCAGCCTGCATGTGAACCGCGGCGAGATCGTCGCGCTGATCGGCTCCAACGGCGCCGGCAAGACCTCGCTGCTCATGACGGTGTGCGCCACGCCGCGCGCCAGCGGCGGCAAGGTGCTGCTCGAGGGCGAGGACATCACGCAGCGGCCGACGCACGAGATCATGCGCCGCGGCCTGGCCATCTCGCCCGAGGGGCGACGCGTCTTCCCCGGCCTCACCGTGCTCGAGAACCTGTTGATGGGCGGCTTCTTTCTCGACGCCAGGTCGGGCGATGCAGGCGTCGAGCACGTCTTCGAGCTGTTTCCGCGCCTGAAGGACCGCGCCCACCAGCGCGCGGGCACGATGAGCGGCGGCGAGCAGCAGATGCTGGCGATCGGCCGCGCACTGATGAGCCGGCCGCGGCTGCTGCTGCTCGACGAGCCGACACTCGGGCTGGCGCCGCTCGTCATCGCACAGATCTTCGGCATCATCGAGACCATCCGCGCCGAGGGCGTCACCGTGTTCCTGGTCGAGCAGAACGCCAATCGCGCACTGTCCATCGCCGACCGCGGCTACGTGCTCGAGAACGGCCGTCTCGTGCTCGAGGACACGGGCGCCAATCTGCTGGCCAACCCCGACATCCGCAAGGCCTATCTCGGCGCGTAGGCGCGCGTGCGGCAGGCGCCCGACCCCGCGCACCAAACGAAGGGGCCCCGCGGGGCCCCTCGATGCGCAGCGACGCGCAGCGCCTCTGGTCGACCAGGCTCGCGGCGCGGCGCGCCGCTCGCCGCTCTCAGCGCACGACGGCGATCTGGCTGCGCTCGCCACCCTTGAAGGTGTACAGCGTGAGCGCGCCGTTCTTGATGTCGCCCTTCTGGTCGAAGGCGATGTGGCCCGAGACGCCGTCGAACGAGATCGCAGCCAGCGCCGGCAGGTACTTGGCCGGATCCGACGAGCCGGCCTTGACCATCGCGTTGGCCAGCGCGTTGACGGCGTCGTACACGTAGGGCGCGTACAGCTTCACGTCGACACCGAACTTCTTCTTGTAGTCGGCGTAGAACTTGTCCATGCCGACCTTCTGCGCACCCTCCACGCCGCCGGCTTCGGCGCAGATGACCTGGCCGTCGCTCATGCCCTGCTGCGCGAGCTTGGGCAGTTCGTTCGTGCACACGCCGTCGCCGCCCATGAACTTCGCGTCGATGCCCAGTTGCTTCATCTGGCGCAGCATCGGTCCGCCGACGGCATCCATGCCGCCGTAGAAGACGATGTCCGGCTTCTTGGCCTTGAGCGTGGTCAGGATGGCGGTGAAGTCGGTGGCCTTGTCGTTCGTGAACTCGCGCCCGACGACGTTGCCGCCGGCGGCCTTGACGGCCTTGTCGAATTCGTCGGCCAGGCCCTGGCCGTAGGCGGTGCGATCGTCGATCACGCCGATGCTCTTGCCCTTGAGCTCCTTGACCGCATAGCGGCCCAGCGTGCCGCCCAGATGCACGTCGTCGGCGACGACGCGAAACGCGGTCTTGTAGCCCTGGCGCGTGTACTTGGGGTTGGTGGCCGAGGGGCTGATCTGCGGAATGCCGGCATCGAAGTAGATCTTGGATGCCGGGATCGTGGTGCCGCTGTTGAGGTGGCCGACGACGCCGTTGACCTTGCTGTCGACCAGCTTCTGCGCCGCCGCGGTGCCCTGCTTCGGGTCGGCGGCGTCGTCTTCTGCGAGCAGCTCGAACCGGGCCTTCTTGCCGCCGATCGTCACGCCCTTGGCGTTCAGGTCGTCGATCGCCATGCGCGCGCCGTTCTCGTTGTCTTTGCCCAGGTGCGCGATGGGGCCGCTGGTGGGCGCGACGTGGCCGATCTTGACGATCAGGTCCTGTGCCTGGACCGATCCACCGAGCACGAGCGCCGCGGCGCCGACGATCACGTTGAGCTTGAGAGGCATGAACGAATCTCCACGGGTTTGGCGTCGATCCGAGGAGCCGGCGTCGACGAAGGCGCGGCACGATAACCGAAAACCCGGCGGCGGCGCAGCGGGGTTTTCATCGGGCCTGCCGGTGGCCGACGGTGTTCGACCGACGGCTGGCCAGACGCCGCGAGTTCAGGGTTTGTCCGGAGCCCGCACCCTCTCAAGAGCCGCCCTGCCCTGCCGCATGGTGTCGGATCCCGAGGCCCAGCGCACGGTAGGCGCGCCAGCGCGCCCGGCCCGCTGCGGCCGCGTCGGCATCCGTGCCGACCACCTCGATGATGCGCACGAAACGCTGCGGCTCGGCAGGTGCTTCGGCACCGAGGTTGACGAGCACGCGATCATGGCGCCGATCGAGCGCGGCGGCGTCGACCCGCTCGCACAGCCAGATCGGCGTGCGTGCAGCCACGTCCGGCGACGTCGCGGGCAGCCGCACGTGGGGCACGAAGTCGCGCTCGTCGAAGACCCACAGCGCGCGATCCAGTTCCTGCAGCAGCGGCGCCGGCGCCGTGCACACCAGCCGCGCGCCGCGGCGCATCGCCTTTCTCGACAAGCGGCAGGCGAAGCGCAGCGGATCGGCGACGCCGGTGTGGAACTCGACCTCGACCGCCATCGTCGCGTCAGCGCGTGTCGGGCAGCAGCGGCGCGCCCCGGGCGTCGATCGCGCGCTCGCTGCCGCAGGCTGCGCTCGTGCCGCCGGCGCTCAGCCGGCGCGCGCGAGCACCCACTGCGTGAGCAGGCCCACCGGGCGTCCGGTGGCGCCCTTGTCCTTGCCCGAGCGCCACGCCGTGCCGGCGATGTCCAGGTGCGCCCAGCGCAGCTTCTTCGCGAAGCGTTCGAGGAACTTCGCAGCCGTGATGGCGCCGCCGGCGCGCGGCCCGACGTTGGCCATGTCGGCGAAGTTGCTCTTCAACGCCTCGTCGTACTCGGCGTCCAGCGGCATGCGCCAGGCCGGATCGAGCGCACGCTCGCCGGCCGCAAGCAGTTCGGCCGCAAGATCGTCATCGGCGCTGAACAGCCCCGAACGGTGGTGTCCGAGCGCAATCACGCAGGCACCGGTCAGCGTGGCGATGTCGACCACGGCCGCGGGCTCGAGGCGCTCGGCGTAGGTGAGCGCATCGCACAGGACGAGGCGGCCTTCGGCGTCGGTGTTGAGGACCTCGACCGTCTGCCCCGACAGGCTGGTCACGACATCGCCCGGCTTGACCGAGCGGCCGCTGGGCAGGTTCTCGCACGAAGCGATGAGGCCGACCAGGTTGACCTTGGCGCCGATCTCGGCCACCGCACGCAGCGTGCCCAGCACGCTGGCGGCGCCGCCCATGTCGAACTTCATCTCGTCCATCTCGGCGGCGGGCTTGAGCGAGATGCCCCCGCTGTCGAACGTGATGCCCTTGCCCACCAGCACCAGCGGCGCCGCGGTCTTGGCCGCACCCTGGTAGCGCGCGACGATGAACCGGGGCGGCTCGTCCGAGCCCTGGGCGACGGCGAGGAAGGCGCCCATGCCGAGCTTGTCGCAGTCCTTGCGCCCGAGCACCTCGACCTTCAGGCCGTGCGACTTGGCAAGCTTGGCGGCCTGCTCGGCGAGATAGCCCGGCGTGCAGACGTTGGCCGGCCGGTTGGCGCACTCGCGCGCCAGATCGACGCCGGCAGCGATCGCGCGCCCGCGCGTCACGCCTTCGGTGACGGCCCGATGCTCGGCCTTCGTGCACAGCACGCTGGCGCGCGCCAGGCGGCTCGGTGCCGGCGCGCTCGGCTTGGTGGCACGGTACTGGTAGGTGGCCTCGTCGAGCGCGGCGACGATCGCCTCGGCATGCTCGGCGCCGAGTGCGCCGCCGCCGGCCCGCGCCAACGCGACGTGCTCGGCGCCACCGCCCTTGATCGCCGCCGCGCCGCCAGCCACCGCCTTGCGCAGCGCCCTGGGCGACGCATCCGCTGCCCAGGCGAAGACGAGGCGCGGCGCCTTCACGCCGGGCGCGCCGTGCAAGGTCAGCGTGCGACCATTCTCGAGCGCGAAGTCGTGCGCTTCGAGGGCCTCGTGGAGCAGGCCGGCCAGCGGCGCCTCGAGCTGCGCCGCCGCAGCCTCGCCCGCCACCACCACCAGCAACGCATCGGCAGCCACGCCGGCCCATCCGCTCTTGCCGGGTGTGAGCGCGTTGAAGTCCATAATTCCGCCGCGTAGAGAGACGCGCGGATGTTATTCGATTCGACCGTACGAAGAGAGCTGGCGAGAACCTTCGGTGCGACGCTGGTCGTGATCCTCACGATCGTGCTGACGATGTTCCTGATCCGCACGATCGGCCAGGCCGCCGGCGGCGCAGTCGCGCCGCAGGACGTGGTGCTGCTGCTGGGCTACGTCTCGCTGGGCAACCTGCCGACGATGCTGGCGCTGTCGCTGTTCGTCGCCGTCGTGCTCACGCTCGGGCGCATGTACCGCGACAGCGAGATGGCGATCTGGTTCGCCAGCGGCATCGGCCTGGCGCGCTTCGTGCAGCCGGTGCTGCGCACCACCTGGCCGGTGCTGCTGGTGATCGGCCTGCTGGTGCTCTTCGCCTGGCCCTGGGGCAACCGCAACAGCCTCGAGCTGCGCGACCGCTATGCGCAGCGCAGCGACATCGCGCGCGTGGCGCCGGGCGTGTTCCAGACCTCGAGCGACGGGCGGCGCGTGTTCTTCGTCGAGCGCGAGAGCGCCGACGGCATCAACGCGCGCAACGTGTTCATCCTGACGCAGGGCGACCATGGCGAGGCCGTGACGTCGGCGCACTCGGGGCGCCTCGAGACGCGGGGCGGCGAGCGCTTCCTCGTGCTCGAGCAGGGGCAGCGCAACGAGGTCGACTCGCGCAGCCAGGTGCGCACGCTGGCCAGCTTCGACAGCTACCGCGTGCTGGCCGGCGAACGCGCCGTGCGCGCCGCCGAGGCGCGGCCGCCCAAGGCGGTGGCCACCGCCGCCTTGCTGGCCGACCCGACGCCGCGCCACCAGGCCGAACTCGTCTGGCGCCTCGGGCTGCTGTTCGGTGCCGCCAACCTGCTGCTGCTGGGCATCGGCCTGGCCGCCACCAATCCGCGGCGCGCCAGCAACTGGAACCTGCTGCTCGCGCTGCTGAGCTTCGCCGTCTACTACAACCTCATCAACCTGTCGCAGGCCTGGGTGGCGGGCGGCCGCCTTTCGATGGCGGCGGCATTGCTCGGCGTGCACGGCGTCGCCTTCGCCGCCGCGCTGGCGCTCGTCTGGTGGCGCGAGCACGCGGCGGTGCTGCGCCTGCTGCCGCACCGTCGCGCCGTGACGCCATGAGGACGGTGCGCCGGCTGCTGTATCGCGACATCGTCGCGTCGGTGGGCTTCGTCGCGCTCGCCTTCCTCGCCCTGTTCTTCTTCATCGACTTCGTCGACCGCCTCGACGACATCGGCACGCGCGGCCGCGGTGCGCTCGACGCCATGCTGTCGGCGGCCTGGCTGCTGCCCGGGCACCTGTACGAACTGATGCCGATCGCCGTGCTGATCGGCACCATCTACTCGCTCGCGCGCCTGGCGCAGACGAGCGAGTTCACGATCCTGCGCACCGGCGGCCTGGGCCCGGGGCGCGCCCTCGGGCTGCTCGCCGGACTCGGTGCCGCGTTCGCGCTGCTGACGCTGGCGGTGGGCGACTACGTGACGCCCTTCGCCGAACGCCAGGGCGTGCTGCTCGAGGCCCGGCTCAGCGGCAGCTTGCGCCTCCAGGGCGCGGGCGCCTGGCTCAAGGAGAAGTACCGCACGCCCGCGGGCGAAGGCAGCGTGTCGATCAACATCGCCGGCACCGGCGCCGACGGCGTGCTGCAGGGCGTGCGCATCTTCGAGTTCGACGCCGACGGGCGCCTCGTGCGCCAGATCGAGGCCGCCGGCGCCGTGGTCGACGCGCACGACATATGGCACCTCGATCGCGCCCGGATCACACGCTGGCCGCTCGACGGCACGCAGGGCACGCCGCTCGTGCAGGTGCAGGAGCGCTCCGAATTCGACTGGCCGAGCACGCTCGCACCGTCCGTGGTGACGGCCGCCGTGCTGCCGCTCGAGACCATGAGCACGCTCGAGCTGTGGCGCTACAGCCGCCATCTCGACACGCAGGAGCAGGCCTCGCAGCGCTACGAGATCCAGTTCTGGAAGCGCGCGCTTTACCCCTGGGCCTGCCTCGTCATGGTCACGCTCGCGCTGCCCTTCGCGTACCTGCACGCGCGTGCCGGCGGCATCAGCCTCAAGGTCTTCGGCGGCATCATGCTGGGCATCGGCTTCGTGCTGCTGAACAACCTGGCCGGCCACATCGGGCTGCTGCGCGACTGGACGCCGTGGATCGTCGCCGCCACGCCGAGCCTGCTGTTCCTGCTGATGTCGCTGGCCGCGTTCGGCTGGCTGGTGCGCTATCGATGACGAACGCCGCCCCAGGCATTGCAAACGCAGCGGCGGACGCGCTGATCCTGTTCGCGCACGGCGCGCGCGACCCGCGCTGGGCGGCGCCGTTCGAGGCCGTCGCCGCCGCGATCGGCGCCGCACGCCCGGCGCTGCGCGTGCGCCTGGCCTACCTCGAGTGCATGGCGCCCAACCTGCCGCGCGCCGGCGCCGAGCTGGTGGCCGCCGGCGCGCGCGCCGTGCACGTCGTGCCGGTGTTCCTGGGCGCCGGCGGCCACGTGCGCGAAGACGTGCCGCGGCTGCTCGACGCGCTGCGCCGCACGCATCCGCAGGCCGCGTTCACGCTGCACCCGGCGATCGGCGAGATCGACGCCGTCGTGCAGGCGATGGCGCGCGCCATCGTCGCCACCGTGGAAGACCCGCGATGAACCTGCACCAGTTCCGTTTCGTCCAGGAGGCCGTGCGCCGCGACCTCAACCTCACCGAGACCGCCAAGGCGCTGCACACGTCGCAGCCCGGCGTCAGCAAGGCGATCCTCGAGCTCGAGGAGGAGCTCGGCATCGACCTGTTCGCGCGCCACGGCAAGCGCCTGAAGCGCGTCACCGAGCCCGGCCTGCGCGCGCTCGAGTCGATCGAGATCATCATGCGCGAGGTCACCAACCTCAGGCGCATCGGCCAGGAGTATTCGAAGCAGGACGCCGGCACGCTGTCGATCGCCACCACGCACACGCAGGCGCGCTATTTCCTGCCCGGGCCGATCGCCGAGCTGCGCCAGCGCTACCCGAAGGTGCAGGTGGTGCTGCACCAGAGCGTGCCCGAGCAGGTGGCACGTCTGCTGCGCGACGACGCCGCCGACATCGGCATCGCCACCGAGTCGCTCGCCGAGCACGAGGGCATCGTCTCGCTGCCCTGCTACGACTGGCAGCACGTGATGGTGGTGCCCGCCGCGCATGCGCTGGCCGCCGTCGAACGACCCACGCTCGAGCAGATCGCCGGCCAGACACTGGTGCTGTACCACCCGACGGTCGCCGGTCGCACGCGCATCGACGCGGCCTTCGCGCGCGCGCGCCTGGCGCCGCAGGTGGCGCTCGAGGCGATCGACTCGGACATCATCAAGACCTACGTGCGCCTGGGGCTGGGCGTGGGCATCGTCACCGAACTGGCGATGCGCGACGAGCCGCCCGACTCGGGCCTCGTCGCACGGCCGCTCGGGCACCTGTTCGGCAGCAACGTCACGCGCGTGGCGTTCAAGCGCGGCGCCTACCTGCGACACTTCGTGCATGCCTTCACCGAGCTGCTGTCGCCGCGGCTCACGCCGGCGCTGGTCGCGCGCGCAATGAGCGGCCAGGGCAGCGACTACGGCATCTGAACCCTGGGCCGCACCCGCCATGACCGAGCGCACCCCGAACCTTCCGAGCCGCCTGCCCGGCGTCGGCACGACGATCTTCAGCGTCATGTCGGCGCTGGCGGCGGAGCGCAGCGCGATCAACCTCGGCCAGGGCTTCCCCGACTTCGACTGCGACCCGGCGCTCGTCGACCACGTCTGCGCGGCGATGCGCGAAGGCCACAACCAGTACCCGCCGATGCCCGGCGTGGCGGCGCTGCGCGAGGCGGTGGCGGCAAAGATCGAGACGCTGTACGGTCGCCGCTACGACCCGGCGCGCGAGATCACGATCACGGCCGGTGCGACGCAGGCCATCCTCACCGCCATCCTGTGCGCCGTGCACCCGGGCGACGAGGTGATCGTGCTCGAGCCGTGCTACGACAGCTACGCACCGAGCATCGAACTGGCCGGCGGGCGCGTCGTGCGCGTGCCGCTCGCGCCGCGCAGCTTTCGCCCGGACTTCGAGCGCATCGCCGCGGCGCTCAACCCGCGCACGCGCATGCTCGTCGTCAACAGCCCCCACAACCCCGGCGCTGCGGTGTGGACGCGCGACGAGATGCTGCGCCTGGCGGCGCTGCTGGCGCCCACCGACACGCTGCTCGTGAGCGACGAGGTCTACGAGCACATGGTCTACGACGATGCCGCTCACGTGAGCGCGGCGTCGATTCCCGAGCTCGCCGCGCGCGCCTTCGTCGTCTCGAGCTTCGGCAAGACCTACCACGTGACGGGCTGGAAGGTGGGCACGGTGGCGGCGCCGGCAGCGCTCGCCGCCGAGTTCCGCAAGGTCCACCAGTTCAACGTCTTCACCGTCAACACGCCGATGCAGCACGGCCTTGCGCGCTACATGGCCGATCCGCTGCCGTACCTCGGGCTCGCCGGCTTCTACCAGCGCAAGCGCGACCTGTTCCGCGCCGGCCTCGCGGCAACGAAGCTGCTGGCGCTGCCCAGCCAGGGCAGCTACTTCCAGGTCGTCGACTACAGCGCGGTGAGCGAACTGCCCGAGGCCGAGTTCTGCCAGTGGCTCACGCGCGAGGTGGGCGTGGCGGCGATCCCGCTCGCCGCGTTCTACGACGGCGGCTTCGAGCAGCGCCTGGCGCGCCTGTGCTTCGCCAAGCGCGACGAGACGCTGCGCGCCGCGCTGCAGCGGCTGCAGCAGCTGCGCTAGGCGCGTGGCGGGGGCGTGCTCCGTCAGGAGCGCTGCGGCGTCTCGTCCAGGGGATCGAAGATGCTCGATGCACGCTCGTGGCTCGACAGGTCGAGATCCACCGGCAGCGTGAGGCGTTCTTCGTCCGGCTCCAGCGCCGCCGCGTCGCCCTCGAGGCCGAGGTAGGGCGCGCGCACGGCGCCCGCCGTGTCGCCCCCGAGCGGCAGCAGCAGATCGACGTTGCCGCCGGCCAGCGCGTCGCGATCGAGCAGATCGCGCGCCAGCGCGTACAGGAACAGCACCTCGCGGTAGGCCGGCAGATCGAACAGTGCGCCGCCGGACCTGCGGAACAGCAGCGCCTCGAGCTCGGCCATCGCGTCGATCGGTCGCGGCCACGCCTGCTGCAGACGCCGCACGACGTCGGCATGGTCCTCGAGCACGCGGCCGTGCGTCGGATCGACGTCCCACTCGGGCGCGTAGGCGTTGAAGCGGCGATTGAAGCGCGCGCGCATGCGCTCGTAGGTGTCGCGCTCGCCGCGGCGGCGGTAGATCTCGAGCAGCTTCAGATAGGGCAGCGGACTGCTGCCACCGGTGCTGCGCAGATGCTCGACCAGCAGGTCGATCGCCGCCTCGTCCTGCCCGAGCACGACGAAGAACTCGGCCTGCTGCTCGAGGTCGATCAATTCCTCGATCGAGACGTCGCGCGTGGCGCTGTCGACGCCCCACGCGGCAGGCGCCAGCGGCT
>JAFECX010000122.1 GCA_018241895.1 Pseudomonadota bacterium | reverse complement strand
GGGATGCTCGGCCGCGCGCTGCGGCCGCGGCGTGCAGGCGCGCGCGCCAGCCGCTGCGCCTCGGCGCCCGTCAGTGCGCCGCGCCGTGGCCCGTCACCGGCACCGTACCGCGTCGTGCCAGCCAGACGAGCCCGATCATCGCCACGAACAGCACCGACGTGATGTAGAAGAGATCGGTCACCGCCATCGTGTAGGCCTGCTGGTTGGCCAGGCGGTTGACGAGCTCGAGCGCCTGCTGGCCGTCGAGCCCGGCGGCGCGCAGCTGTTCGAGCGTCTGCGTGGCCGCGACGTTGCCGCTGTTGACGGCTTCGGCCAGGTGCTGGTGGTGCAGCGCCGCGCGGTCGTCCCACAGCGTCGTGAAGATCGAGGTGCCGACCGCGCCCGCCGTGATGCGCGCGAAGTTGGCCAGCCCCGCCGCGGCCGGCAGCCGCTCGGGCGGCAGGCCGAGCAGCAAGATGGCGTTGAGCGGGATGAAGAACATCGCCGTGCCCGCGCCCTGGATCAGCGCCGCCTCGATGACGACGCCGACGTCGGTGTTGGTGTCGAAGCGCGAGCGGAACCACATCACGTAGGCGAAGACGACGAACGCGGCCGTGGCCAGCGCGCGCGGGTCGAGGCGCTCGACGTTGCGCCCGACCCAGGGCGACAGCATGATCGCCAGCAGCCCGACCGGCGCGATCGAGATGCCGGCCCAGAACGCGGTGTAGCCCATGTACTCCTGCAGCCACAGCGGCAGCAGCACGACGTTGCCGAAGAACAGCCCGTAGGCCATGGCCAGCGCGAGCGTGCCGGTGGCGAAGTTGCGCTCCTTGAACAGGCTCAGGTCGACGATCGGATGACGCTCGGTCAGCTCCCAGGCCAGGAAGAGGGCAAAGCCGACGACGGCGACGAGGGCCAGCACGACGATCTGCCGCGAGCCGAACCAGTCGAGCTCGCGTCCGGTGTCGACCATGATCTGCAGCGCGCCGACGAAGAGGACGAGCAGCACGAGGCCGACCGCATCGAGCGGCACGCGCTGCGGTGCCGAGTCGCGGTGGCGGTAGATCGACCAGGTCATCAGCATCGAGACGATGCCCACCGGCACGTTCATGAAGAAGATCCACGGCCACGAGATGTTGTCGGTGATCCAGCCGCCGAGCAGCGGGCCGACGACCGGCGCGACGAGCACGACGATGCTCCACATCGCGAGCGCGGTGCCGGCCTTCGCGCGCGGGTAGCTCGTCAGCAGCAGCGTCTGCGACAGCGGGTTCATCGGGCCGGCGACGAAGCCCTGCAGCACGCGAAAGGCGATCAGCATCTCGATGCTCGAGGCCATGCCGCACATCCACGAGGCGAGCGCGAACAGCCCCACGCTCGCCGTGAACAGGCGCACCGGCCCGATGCGCCGCGTGAGCCAGCCGGTGAGCGGCACCGCGATCGCATTGGCGACGCCGAACGAGGTGATGACCCAGGTGCCCTGCGTCGGACTCACGCCGAGGTCGCCGGCGATCGCGGGCAGCGACACGTTGGCGATCGTCGTGTCGAGCACGTTCATGAACGTGGCCAGCGACAGCGCGAGCGTGCCCAGCGCGCGCTGGCTGCCGACGAGCGGCGCCAGTGCCGCGGCGGGCGCGCCCGCAGAGGTGCCGGACGGCGTCGGGGGTTGCGCTGCCGCGTTCATGGCGGGTCTGCCGCCATCGGCGCCATTCGTGCCATTGGCGCTGTCGGCGCTGTCGGCGCTGTCGGCGCGGTCGGCGCCGTTGGCGTTGCCGGAGGAGGCGGGCATCGCGTCGCTCGTTCAGTGCCCGGCGGGCCGGGTGCCGTCGTTGCTCTGGACGATGCGGCGCACGTCGGCGTCCGCCGCGGCCTCGTCGATGATGGCGATGGACGCCGCGGCCGGGCCCGAGGCCGCCGCCGGTGCACTCGACACCGCCGGCCCGTCGGTGCGCCGCGTGTCGACCCTGACGTCCATCGACAGGCCGACGCGCAGCGGATGCGTGGCCAGCTCGCCGGGGTCCAGGGCGATGCGCACCGGCACGCGCTGCACGATCTTGATCCAGTTGCCGGTGGCGTTCTGCGCCGGCAGCAGCGCGAAGGCGGCGCCCGTGCCGGCGCCCAGGCCGACGACGCGGCCGTGGAAGACCACGTCGCGCCCGTACAGATCGGAGGTCAGCGTGGCGTCCTGGCCGATGCGCACGTCGTGCAGCTGGCCTTCCTTGAAGTTGGCGTCGACCCACAACTGGTCCAGCGCCACCACCGACATCAACGGCGCGCCGGCGGCCACGCGCTGGCCGAGCTGCACGGTGCGCCGCGCCACATAGCCGTCGACCGGCGCGCGCAGCGTCGTGCGCTGCAGCGTGAGATGCGCCTCGCGCACGCCGGCCGCGGCGCGCAGCACGGCCGGATGCCGGTCGAGCGGCACGCCGCCGGTCTGCACGCGGTTGGCTGCCAGCTGTGCCTCGGCCGCCGCGACCGCGGCCTGGGCCGCCGCGAGGCCGCCGCGCAGCGCCTCGAGCGCGCGTTCGGCGTGCTGGAACTCCTCGCGCCCGACGGCGCCGCCGGCGACGAGTCCGCGACGGCGCGCCACGTCGTCCTGCGCCTTGGCGAGCTCGGTCTGCGCGCGCTGCCGTTCGGCGCGCCGCAACGCGATCTGCGCTTCGAGCGTGCGGTCGTTCGCGTACAGGCCGCGCACGTCGCGCACCGTCTGCGCCAGCTGCGCCTCGGCCTGGGCGAGCGCGAGCCGCGCGTCACCCGGGTCCAGGCGCACCAGCAGCTGGCCGGGCTGCACGCGCTCGGTGTCGTCGACGGTGATCTGGACCACCGTGCCGCCGATCTGCGGCGTGATCTGCACCAGTGGCGCCTGCACGTAGGCGTTGTCGGTGCTCTCGATATTGCGCAGCCACAGTGCCCAGTACACGCCGTACGCAAGCGCGGCCAGCGCCACCACGCCGACGATGACGAGCAGCGCGCCGCGCCGGCGCCGCGGCGCCGTGACGGCCGGCGCTGCCGCGCTGCCGGGCGCGGGCGGCG
>JAFECX010000121.1 GCA_018241895.1 Pseudomonadota bacterium | reverse complement strand
GGCCGGGCCGCACCCGCGGCCGAGCCGGCCGAGCCGGCCCAGTCGCCCGGATCTGCCGAGCGCGCGCCGCGCCTGCCCGACGACGCGCTGATCCTGCTGCCGGTGCGCAACGTCGTGCTGTTTCCCGGCATGGTGCTGCCGCTGGCCGCCGGGCGCGAGCGCTCGCTCGCGGCGGTGCAGGAAGCGGTGCGCCTCGAGCAGCCGATCGGCGTGCTGCTGCAAAGCCGCCCCGAGGCCGACGAGCCGCAGGCCGACGACCTGTACCGCGTCGGCACCAGTGGCGCCGTGCTGCGCTACCTGACCACGCCCGACGGCAACCACCACGTCGTCGTGCGCGGCCTGCGGCGCTTTCGCGTCGTCGAGTTCCTCGACGGCTGGCCGTTCGCGGCGGCGCGCGTGCAGCACGTCGACGACGCCGGCGAAGGCCGCGCCGAGATCGAAGGCCGCGGCCGTGCGCTCAAGGCGCGCGCGCTGGAGATCCTGCAGCTGCTGCCGCAGGTGCCACCCGAGGTGGTGATGGCGGTGCAGGGCATCGAGGGCGCCGCGCCGCTGGCCGACTTCATCGCCGGGCTGATCGACATCCCGAACGAGGACAAGCAGTCGCTGCTCGAGACCTTCGACCTCGAGGTGCGGCTCGATCGGCTGCTGCAGATCCTGGCGCACCGCCTCGAGGTGCTGAAGGTCTCGCGCGAGGTCGACGAGCGCACGCGCGAGTCGATCGGCGACGTGAACCGCAAGCAGCTGCTGCGCGAGCAGATGCGCACCATCCAGAAGGAACTGGGCGAGGACGACGACAGCGCCGGCGAGCTGGCCGAGCTGGAAAAGGCGATCGCCGACGCGCACCTGCCCGAGGAGGTCGACAAGACCGCGCGCAAGGAGTTCAGGCGCCTGCAGCGCATGCCCGACGCCGCCGGCGAGGCCTCGATGGTGCGCAGCTACCTCGAGTGGCTGACCGAGCTGCCGTGGAGCAACGCCGCCGGCGCGCCGATCGACATCGCCGAGGCGCGCCGCATCCTCGACGCCGACCACTTCGACCTCGAGAAGATCAAGAAGCGCATCCTCGAGTACCTGGCGGTGCACAAGCTCAACCCGACCGGACGCAGCCCGATCCTGTGCTTCGTCGGCCCGCCGGGCGTCGGCAAGACCTCGCTCGGGCAGAGCATCGCGCGCGCCACCGGGCGCGTGTTCGCGCGCGTCAGCCTGGGCGGCGTGCACGACGAGGCCGAGATCCGCGGCCACCGGCGCACCTACATCGGCGCGCTGCCGGGCAACATCGTGCAGGCGCTGCGCAAGGCCGGCAGCCGCAACTGCCTGATGATGCTCGACGAGGTCGACAAGCTCGGCGCCGGCGGCTTCCACGGCGACCCGGCTTCGGCGCTGCTCGAAGTGCTCGACCCGGAGCAGAACAACAGCTTCCGCGACAACTACCTGGCCGTGCCCTACGACCTGTCGCACGTGATGTTCGTCTGCACCGCCAACGTGCTCGACACGGTGCCGGGGGCGCTGCGCGACCGCATGGAGGTGATCGCGCTGCCCGGCTACACGGCGCTCGAGAAGCTGCAGATCGCGCGCCGCTACCTGGTGCCGCGCCAGCTCGCCGCCGCCGGCCTCGAGGCCGCCCAGTGCGAGATCGACGACGCCGCGCTGGCCGCCATCGTCGAGCGCTACACGCGCGAGGCCGGCGTGCGCAACCTCGAGCGCGAGATCGGCCGCGTCGTGCGCCACGTCGCGGTGCAGGTGGCCGAAGGCAGCGCCCGGCATTCGGCGATCGGCGCCGACGACCTGCAGGCCATCATGGGCGCGCCGCCGTTCGAGTTCGAGGTCGCGATGCGCACCGACCTGCCGGGCGTGGCCACCGGCCTGGCCTGGACGCCGGCCGGCGGCGACATCCTGTTCATCGAGGCCGCGCAGATGCCGGGCAGCGGCCGGCTGATCCTCACCGGCCAGCTCGGCGACGTGATGAAGGAAAGCGCGCAGGCCGCGCTCTCGCTGCTCAAGGCACGCGCGGCGCGCCTGGGCATCGCCCCCGAATCGTTCGAGAAGTCCGACATCCACGTGCACGTGCCGGCCGGTGCGACGCCCAAGGACGGGCCGAGCGCGGGCGTGGCGATCTTCGTCGCGCTTACCTCGCTGCTCAGCGGCCGACCGGTGCACAGCGACGTGGCGATGACCGGCGAGATCAGCCTGCGCGGCCTGGTGCTGCCGATCGGCGGCGTCAAGGAGAAGGTGCTGGCCGCGCAGCGCGCCGGCATCAAGCGCGTGCTGCTGCCGGCGCGCAACCAGCGCGATCTCGAGGACATCCCGGCCGAAGTGCGCGCGCAGCTCGAGTTCGTCTGGCTCGAGCAGGTGGACGACGCCATCGCCAACGCGCTGGCGCCGGCCGCGGGGCCGGCGGTCTGAGCGCGCAGCCGGGCGCACGCCGCGCCCCGGCACCGTTGCGCGAGTGCGGCCGAGGCGCTCGGATGTCGGCCGGCGAGAGCCTGCTGACGCCCCTGGCGACGTGGCCGATCGGGCCTGCTGCTCGTCGGCGCCGCCGAGCTTCAGCGCGCGTCGGCTCGTGCTGCGGCCGCATCGCATGCGGCTGCAGGGCCGCATGCGCGCGGGTGCGCGTCGTCGCGGCGATGCAGGGCGGCAGCCGCCCGCTGCAGCGCGGCGGCGTCGCCGCCGGCCAGCGCGATCGGCGTGGCCTGCGCGAAGCCGGCGAAGTTGCGCGCCATCGAGCGCAGGTAGATCGGGTCGTAGTGCTGCTCGAGCAGCTCGTGCACGACGTCGGCGTGGCGGCCGGCACGCGCCAGCGCCTGCCAGTGCTCGACCGTCGCCGCGCCGCGCAGCGCGCGCAAGGCGTCCAGCCGTTCGCAGAACGACGCGGTGTCGCGCACGAAGTGGCCGTAGTCGTCGAGCAGCAGCGCGACGCGCGCGGCCAGCGGCATCTCGACGCCCCAGCAGCGCGCCGCGCGCAGCCGCGCCAGCAGCGCCTCGGGCACGCGCAGCCGGCCGATGGTGCGGCTTTCGCTCTCCACCCACACCGGGCGCGCGCCATCGAAGCCGCGCAGCGCACTCCACAGCGCCGATTCGAAGGCCTTCTGCGACGGCTGCGGCTGCCCGGGCAGCGGCCCGAGCACCGAGCCGCGGTGCGCGGCCAGCGCCTCGAGGTCGAGCACCTGCGCGCCGGCGTCGGCGAGCGTGCGCAGCAGCCGGCTCTTGCCGCTGCCGGTGCGCCCGGCGAGCACCTGGAACTCGTGCTGCGCCGGCAGCGTCTCGAGGTCGGCCAGCACGGCGCGGCGGAACTCGCGGTAGCCGCCTTCGAGCACCTGCACGTGAAAGCCGATCGCGTCGAGCACCGTGGCCAGCGCGCCCGAGCGCTGGCCGCCGCGCCAGCAGTAGACGAGGGGGCGCCAGTCGCGCTCCTTGTCCTGCAGCTCGCGTTCGACGTGGCGCGCGATGTTGCGCGCAACCAGCGCGGCGCCGCGCTTGCGCGCCGCGAACGGCGAGACCTGCGTGTACTCGGTGCCGATGGCGGCGCGCTCGGCGTCGTCGAGTGAAGGCCAGTTGACGGCGCCGGGCAGGTGGTCGTCGGCGAACTCGCTTTCGCTGCGCGCGTCGATCACGCTGCCGAAGTCCGCCAGGCGGGCGATGGCTTCGCGCACGTCGATGCGGCGTACGGTCATCGCGCGCTGCCCCCGAGCTCAACCCGCAGCCGCCACGGCGTCCAGCAGTTCGCCCTCGATGCGCAGCTGCGCCTTGGGCTGCTGCAGCGCCTCGCCGTCGACGAGGAAGGTGTCTTCGACGCGCTCGCCCAGCGTCGTGATCTTGGCCAGCTGCAGGTTGATGCGGTGCCGCGCCAGTACGCGTGCCACCGAATACAGCAGCCCCGGGCGGTCGCTGGCACTCACCGTGAGCAGCCAGTGGTTTGCCCCCTCGTCGGGAGCAAGCGAAACGCGGGGGATCACCGGGAAGCTCTTGACGCGCCGCGAGACGCGTCCGCGCCGCGACTCGGGCAGCGCACCGGCGGCGGCCAGGGTGGCGGCGAGCTCGGTCTGCACGCCGGCGATCAGGCTGTGCCGATCGACGTGGGTCGCCTCGGCCTCGGTGCTCTCGACCTGGAACGTGTCCAGCGCGTAACCGCTGCGCGTGGTGTGGATCCTGGCGTCCTGGATGCTGAAGCCGGCGCCGTCGAACCAGCCGCAGATGCGCGCGAACAGGTCGGGCTGGTCGGGCGCGTAGACCAGCACCTGCAGGCCCTCGCCGGCCGCGGATGGCCGCGCGACGACGATCGGCGCCGCGGTGGCGACGTGCGGCGCGAGCGCATGCGCGTGCCACGCGATGTCGGCGGCCTCGTGGCGCGCGAAGTAGCTCACGTCCAGCGTCGCCCACAGCGCCAGCTCGCCGCCGGCCTGGGCGCCTGCGCGCGCGAGGGCGCGTCGCGCCTCCTCCTTGCGTGCCTCGGTCTCGGTGTGCGGATCGGGCGTGGGGCCGCCCAGCGCACGCAGGGCGAGCCGGAACAGGTCCTCGAGCAGCTTGCCCTTCCAGGCGTTCCACACGCGCGGGCTGGTGCCGCGGATGTCGGCCACCGTCAGCAGGTACAGCGCCGTCAGGTGCCGCGGCGTCGCCACCAGGCGGGCGAAGGCGGCGATGACGTCGGGGTCGAACAGGTCCTCCTTCTGCGCCACCGTGCTCATGCGCAGGTGGTGGCGCACCAGGAACTCGATCAGCGCGGCGTCGTCGCCCGCGATGCCGTGGTCGCGGCAGAAGCGCCGCGCCTCGCGCGCGCCGAGCTCGCTGTGGTCGCCGCCGCGACCCTTCGCGACGTCGTGGAAGATCGCCGCCACGTACAGGATCCACGGCTTGTCCCACTGCGCCGCGAGCTGGCTGCAGTAGGGGTACTCGTGCGCGTGCTCCGGGATGAAGAAGCGGCGCACGTTGCGCACCACCATCAGGATGTGCTGGTCGACCGTGTAGGCGTGGAACAGGTCGTGCTGCATGCGCCCGACGATGCGGCGGAACACCCACAGGTAGCGCCCGAGCACCGAGGTCTGGTTCATCAGCCTGAGCGCGTGCGTCTGGCCGCGGGGCTGGCGCAGCAGTTCCATGAACAGGCGCCGGTTCACGGGGTCGCGGCGAAACTGCGCGTCCATGACGTTGCGTGCGTTGTACAGCGCACGCAGCGTGCGCGCCGACAGGCCCTGCAGGCCCGGCGTGCGCGCGAAGACGACGAAGGTCTCGAGGATCGCGTGCGGCTCGTCGTGGTACAGATCGTCGCGCGCGACCTCGAGCGCCCCGCCGCGGTCGGCAAAGCGCTCGTCGATGCGGCGCACCGGCACGTTGCTCGCGCCGAGGATGCGCTCCTCGACGTTGAGCAGCAGGATCTGGTTGAGCTGCGTCACCGCCTTGGCCGCCCAGTAGTAGCGGTGCATCAGCACCTCGCTGGCGAGCATCGCCTTCGTGGCGTGGTAGCCGATGCTCTCGGCGACGGCGGTCTGCAGGTCGAAGACGAGGCGGTCCTCGCGCCTGCCGGCCACCAGGTGCAGCCGCGCGCGCACGAGTTTCAGCGTGCCTTCGTGGGCGGCGAGGCGGCCGGCCTCGTAGGGCGTGATGAGCCCGCCGGCGGCCAGCTCCGACCAGGTGCGGCCGAGCCCGGCCGCGCGCGCGACCCAGATCACCATCTGCAGGTCGCGCAGCCCGCCCGGGCTTTCCTTGCAGTTGGGCTCGAGCGCGTACGGTGTGCCTTCGTGCTTGACGTGGCGCTGGCGCATCTCGAGCGACTTGGCGCGAAAGAAGGCGGCCGCGTCCATCGCGGCGTCGAAGTCGCGCTGCAGTTGCGCGTACAGGCGGCGCGCGCCGCACACCAGGCGCGACTCGAGCAGCGCGGTCTGCACCGTGACGTCGCGCGCCGCTTCGTCCAGGCACTGCTCGACGCTGCGCGCCGAGGAGCCGATCTCGAGCCCCGTGTCCCAGCAGGCGCCGACGAAGCGCTCGACGGCCTCGCGCGTGGCGGCTTGCGCGGCCGCGTCGGCGGGCAGCAGCACGACGACGTCGATGTCCGAGTGCGGGAACAGTTCGCCGCGGCCGAAGCCGCCGACCGCCACCAGCGCCGCGTCCGCGGGCAACCCCGAGCGCGCCCACAGCGCGCCGAGCGCGGCGTCGGTGTGCCGCGTCAGCGCGCGCAGCAAGCGGCGCGCCGCGGTCGCCGTCGCCCGCGCGCT
>JAFECX010000120.1 GCA_018241895.1 Pseudomonadota bacterium | reverse complement strand
AGGCCACGCGCCGCGCCGTGCTGGCCGCGCCGCGCGACGGCGCCGCGCTGCGCGACGAGGTGCGCGCGATGCGCGAGCGCGTGCGCGCGGCGCACCCGGTGCCCGCCGGCCGCTTCGACGTGAAGCACAGCGCGGGCGGCATGATCGACGTCGAGTTCGCGGTGCAGGCGCTGGTGCTCGGGCACGCGCGCACGCACCCGCCGCTGCTCGACAACAAGGGCAACATCGCACTGCTGCAGCGCGCCGAGGCCGCTGCGCTGCTGCCGGCGGGCGTCGGCAGCGCGGCCGCCGACGCCTACCGCGAGCTGCGCCGTGCCCAGCATCGCGCGCGCCTGGACGAGCAGCCCACCCAGTTCGATCCGGCGCTGCTGGCCGGCGAGCGCGACGCCGTGCTCGCGCTGTGGCGCGCGGTCTTCGGCTGAACCTGTGAACGAACCGCTCACGCCCGCTCGACGCGCCCTGACGCCCCCGCTCGGCGTTGCAAAGGCGCGCCCTATCGCGCGATACGGCTGCGCTTTGCGCCTTGATCAGGGCCATCCTGCCGCGCCGCTCGGGCGCGACCGATTCGTTCACAGGTTCTGAGCGGGCGCACGGGCCCAGGGGGGCGGGTTGGGCGAACTGGGCGAGCCGGGCGGGTTGGGCAGGTTGCGCGCAGCGGATGCGCTGCGCACCCCCGGCGCCGCGTGGTCGGCGCTCGCCGCGCTGGCCGCCGTCGGCGCGCTCGCCGGCTGGTGGCTGCCGGCGGCGTGGCTCGACTGGCAGCCGGCGCGGGTGGCGGCCGAACCCTGGCGCGCCGTCAGCGCGGCGTTCGTGCACTGGAGTGCCCGACATCTGGGTGCCAACCTGCTCGGCGTTCTGATCGTTGCGTCGCTCGGCCGTGTTGCCCGCCTGCCCGCGGCCGCGGCACTCGCCTGGCTGGCGGCGTGGCCGCTCGTGCAGATCGGGCTGCTGCTGCAGCCCGCGCTCGCGCATTACGGCGGGCTGTCCGGTGTGCTGCACGCCGGCGTCGCGGTGGCAGGCACGTGGCTCGTGGTCGAGCGGCGCGCACGCGCACGCGCACGCGCGATCGGCGCCGCGCTGCTCGTCGGGCTCGTCGTCAAGGTCGCCCTCGAGCGGCCGTGGGCCGGGCCGCTGGCGCACCCGTTCGGCTGGGACATCGCGCTCGCTCCGCTCGCGCACGCCAGCGGCGTCGCGGCCGGCACCCTTGCGGCCGCGGTGGCGCTGCTGCGGCGACGACAATCGGGCGCCCGGGAGCGCCTGGACGCGCACCGGCCCGACGCGCCGCCATGACCGAGGATCGCAAGACGCACCTGGACCGCCGCGCCGTGGCGCTGCTGCTGATGTGCGCGGGTCTGTGGGGCCTGGGGCAGGTGGCGACCAAGGTTGCGCTGAGCGAGATCGCGCCGCTCACGCAGGCGGCGCTGCGCTCGGCGGGCGCTGCGCTGCTGCTCGTGGGCTGGATGCGCTGGCGCGGGCGCGCGGTGTGGCCCGGGGCCGGGACCTGGCGCGGCGGCATCCTGGCCGGGCTGCTGTTCGCGATCGAGTTCGGCTGCATCTTCGTCGGCCTGAAGTACACGACGGCGTCGCGCATGGTGGTCTTCCTCTACCTCGCGCCCTTCGTGGTCGCGGCCGGCATGCCGTTCATCGCGCGCAGCGAGCGGCTCGACCGCTGGCAGGCGCTCGGCCTGGCCGCTGCCTTCGGCGGCGTGGTGTGGGCGTTTGCCGAGGGCTTCGTGCGTCCGCACGCGGGCGACGCGCAGTGGCTGGGCGATGCGCTGGGCATCGCCGCCGCCGTGCTGTGGGGCGGCACGACGCTGGTCGTGCGCGGCAGCGCGCTCGCGCGCGCACCGGCCGAGGCCGTGCTGCTGTATCAGCTCGTCGTCTCGGCGCTGGCGCTGGCCGCTGCTGCGTTCGTCCTCGGCGAGTCGTGGCCGGCGCAGCTCAGCGGCCGCTCGCTGTGGCCGCTGGCGTTCCAGATCGTCGTCATCTCGTTCGCCAGCTACCTCGTGTGGTTCTGGCTCATGCGCCACTATCCGGCCACGCGCATCTCGGTGTTCACGCTGCTCACGCCGCCGGCCGGACTCGTCGCCGGCGTGCTGCTGCTGGGCGAGCCGCTGACCCCACGCCTGGTGGTGGCGCTGCTCGCCGTGTGTGCGGGCATCGCGCTCGTCAACCGTGCGCCGCGGCCGCTGCGCCGGCCGACGGCAGCCGCGTCGTAGCGCGGCGCGCCGCGTGCCGGGCGTCCGTACCAGTGCCTGCGTCTGCCCCGGCGTCTGCGCCCCCGCGTCTGCGACCCCGCGTCCGCGCCCGCGCGGCTGCCTGTGGCGCGCTACTTGCTGAGCGTGCGCAGCGCGAGCTTGATGCCCTCGGCCACGCCGATGTCGGCCGGCAGGGCCTTGAGCGCCGCGGCGGCGTCGCGCTCGCTGTAGCCGAGCGCGACCAGTGCCTGCGCGATGTCGGCCTGTGCGTCGCCGGCCGCCGCGACCGGTGCCAGCCCGAGGTCGACGCCGAGCCGGCCCTTGAGTTCGAGCAGCAGCCGCTCGGCGGTCTTCTTGCCGATGCCCGGCACCTTGGTCAGGCGCGAGCCGTCCTGGCGTGCCACGGCCTGTGCCAGTTCGTCGACCGACAGCCCCGACAGCAGCGCCAGCGCCGTGCGCGGGCCGACGCCCGCGATCCGGAGCAGCTCGCGAAACGCCGCACGCTCGCCCGCAGTGAGGAAACCGTACAGCAGCTGCGCGTCCTCGCGCACCACGAGATGCGTGAGCAGCGCCACCGGCTCGCCCAGGGCCGGCAGGTTGTAGAACGTGCTCATCGGCACGTCGACCTCGTAGCCGACGCCGTGCACGTCGAGCAGGACCTGCGGCGCCTTCTTGGCCGCCAGCGTGCCGCTGAGCTGGCCGATCATGGTGCCGGCCGCCGCCGGCCGGGCGCGCTGCCGCCCGACGCGCTGCAGCGGCTTGGTGCAAGATCGGGCATCCGGCGGAGCTGGCGAGGACGATCCATGAAGCGACGGGAGTTTAGCGGCGCCTTGTCGGCCGCCGCAGCACTGGCCGCGTGGCCGCGGGGCGCGGCGGCGCTGTCCGAATCGGATGCGGCGCAGGGCGTGCGTGCGGCGCTCGAGCGCGGCGCGCTGGCGGCGGTGGCGCTGCTGGGCCGCACCGACGGCTTTCTCGGCAATCCCCGGGTGCGCATCGCGCTGCCGCCGGCGCTCGAGCAGGCGGCCAAGCTGCTGCGAGCGACCGGGCAGGGGCGTCAGCTCGACGAACTCGTCACGGCGATGAACCGTGCCGCCGAGGCCGCCGTGCCCGAGGCCAAGTCGCTCTTCGTCGCCGCGGTGAAGTCGCTGTCGGTCGAAGACGCGCTGGACATCGTGCGCGGGGGCGACACCTCGGTCACCGATTTCTTCGCACGCAAGACGCGCGCGCCGCTCACGACGAAGTTCCTGCCCATCGTGACGCAGGCGACGGCCAGGCTGAAGCTGTCGGAGCGCTACAACGCACTGGCCGGGCGCGCCGCCGACATCGGTCTCGTCAAGGGCGACCAGACCAACCTGCAGCAGTACGTCACCGCCAAGGCGCTCGACGGGCTGTACTACACGATCGGCGAAGAGGAGAAGCAGATCCGAGCCGACCCCGTGGCCACCGGCAGCGCGATCCTGCGCAAGGTGTTCGCGCGCTGAGCTCAGTCCCCGCGGGTGCCGGGCGCGGCGAGCCGCGTCAGCTCATGGCTGAGTGCGGCAGGCAGCGAACCTGCGATGTCGTCGCGGCCCACGCGGGCGAGCGGGTGCGCGCCGGCGTTGAGCATCTCGAAGCCGCGGGCGTCGGCGGCCAGCTCGACGAACACGAGCGTCGGCAGCGCGCGCAGCCACGCCTGGCGCAGTGGCTCGAAGCGCGCGTCGGCCAGCGCGGCGTCGTAGACGATGGCGTGCGGCAGCGTCGCGCGGCAGAACTCGGCGGCCTCGTCGAGCGAGCCCGCGTAGTCGGCCATCATGCCCATCGGGCGCAGCGCGTCGCGCACCAGTGCGCGCGTCTCGCGCCGCGCCGCGAGCACCAGCACGTGACGGCCGCTCAGCGGGTTGGAGTGGGCGGCGTGGCCGGCCGTCTCGCCGGGCGCCGCCGCGTCGAGGCCGACCACGCGCGGCACGAGCGTGTCCGCGAACTCGAGCGTCAGGGTCGTGAAGCCGGCCGCGTCGCGCCGTTCGACGCCGAGGCCGAGCGCGCGCGCCGTGTGCTGCAGCAGCTGCCACGACATCGTCTCGAGCGACTCCTCGGGCGCGGCCTGCCGCGGCGACGCGTCGACATCGACCTCGTCGGCCGGCCGATGGCGGAAGCGGCACGCGATACGCGCGTGCGCCGGCCAGTTGCGGATGTCGAGCGTCAGGTCGACGCGCGAGACGGTGTGCTCGAAGCTCCAGTCGAGCAGCGCCTGCAGCAGCGAGAACATCAGCGTGGCGTCGCTCGTGATCTCGGCCGGCGCCAGCACCTGGCGCACCTCGAGGCCGCGCGCCTCGATCTCGCGCGCACGCAGGCGCAACGCTTCGCGCAGCAGTTCCGTCAGGCTCAGCCGTTCGCGTGCCAGCGGCACGCGGCCTGCGGCCAGGCGGCTGAGCTGCTGGCCCATGATGCCCATGCGGCGCGCGCGCTCGATCTCGTCGCGCAGCGCGCGCAGGCCGTCGCGGTCGATGCGCCCGCTCGCGGCCAGCGTGTTCACGCGCTCGAGGGCCTGCGTCAGCACGCCCGCGACCTCGGAGCCGAGCTGCGCGACGAGCGCGAGCGCGTCGACCGGCGCGCTGGCTGCCGGCGCACTGCCGGCCGGCGGTTCGGGCCGCGACAGCGGTGCCCGGGCGAGATCCGACAGGTCCATGGGGCGGCTTTCCAACCCGGGAGGCCGCGTTTGCGGCGGCGGCGTCATCGATTCCTCACGTGGGCGGCACCCGGGCCGCCCCGACCGCGCCAATGTGCCCGAGGCGCTCGCTGCCGGCCATCCCGCGACCCCGGGGCGATCGGCCGCAGCGCGGGCGAAGCTGCCAAACCCGTCACGCGCCTCACGCGTGCCATGTGCGCCGAGCGCGCCAGGTGCGGCGCGCGGTCATCGCGCTGCGCCGATGGCACCGCCGGCGCGCAGCCGGGCGCGCTCGGCGCCGTCGATGCCGAACTCGGCCAGCACCTCGTCGGTGTGCTCGCCCAGCAGCGGCGGCGCGCGGCGCACGCTCAGCGGCGTGGCCGACATGCGGATCGGGCTGGCGACGAGCTCGATCGTGCCGGCCAGCGGATGCGGCAGCGCCACCGCCATGCCGCGCGCGCGCACCTGCGGGTCGGCAAAGACCTCGCCGAGATCGTTGATCGGACCGCACGGCACCTTGGCCGCTTCGAGCGCCGCCAGCCAGTCGGCGCGCGTGCGCGCGCGCAGGATCGGCACGAGCAGCGGCACCAGCGCCTCACGGTGCCGCACGCGATCGGCGTTGCGCGCGAAGCGCGCATCGGCGGCCAGTTGCGGGCAGCCGGCCACGGCGCAGAACTTGTCGAACTGGCCGTCGTTGCCCACGGCCAGGATGAGGTGGCCGTCGGCGACCTCGAACACCTGGTAGGGGACGATGTTCTGGTGCGCGTTGCCCAGGCGCCGCGGCGGCTCGTGCGTCGCGAGGTAGCTGGCGCCCAGGTTGGCGAGCATCGCCACCTGCGCATCGAGCAGTGCCAGGTCGATCACCTGACCGCAGCCGCTGGCGTCGCGGTGGCGCAGCGCGGCGAGGATGGCCACCGTCGCGTACATGCCGGTGAACAGGTCGGCCACCGCGACGCCGACCTTCTGCGGTCCGCCGCCGGGCAGCCCGTCGCGCTCGCCGGTCACGCTCATCAGGCCGCCCAGGCCCTGGATCGCGTAGTCGTAGCCGGCGCGCTTGCGGTACGGGCCCGTCTGGCCGAAACCGGTGATCGAGGCGTACACGAGCCGCGGCTGCAGTGCCGTGAGCGTCGCTGCGTCCAGGCCGTAGCGTGCCATGTCGCCGACCTTGAAGTTCTCCACCAGCACGTCGCACGATGCGGCGAGGCGGCGCACCAGCGCCTGGCCCTCGGCGTGCGCGAGATCGATCGCCACCGAGCGCTTGTTGCGGTTCGCGCCGACGAAGTAGGCCGCCTCGGCCGTGTCGCGCCCGAGGCGATCCTTCAGGAACGGCGGGCCCCAGCCGCGCGTGTCGTCGCCGCCGGGGTGGCGGCGCGAAGGCGGGCGTTCGATCTTGATCACGTCCGCGCCGAGGTCGGCGAGCGTCTGCGTGCACCAGGGGCCGGCGAGCACACGCGACAGATCGAGCACGCGCACCCCGTCCAGCGCGCCCGGCGCGGCGCGATCGGGGGCAGGCAGAGGAGCGTGCGCGTCCACGCCGGCATTGTCGGCGCGCGCCGGGATAATCGCGCAATGGCCTGCCGCACCGGTGCCGCGACTGCAGGTCTCGAGCGAGGCCGCGATGGGTGTGCGAGGCCGCACCGTGCCGCCGCCGCCGTGGCATCGTGCCGCGTCGCGCCGACTGCGGCGTTGGCGACGGCGCTGCTGCTGGCCTGCGCGGCCGCGCTCGACTGGCGCGAAGTGCAGCCCGAGGGCACCGACGCGGTGGCGCTCTTTCCGTGCCGGCCGCACACGCTCGAACGCAGCGTCGTGCTGGCCGGGCGCACGGTGCCGATGTCCCTGCACGCCTGCAGCGCCGGCGGACGGACCTGGGCGCTGGCGGTGGCGCCGCTGGGCGATCCGACCCTCGTGAGTGCTGCCCTCGAGGCGATGCGCCGTGCGGCGGCCGCCAACGTCGGTGCCGCGACCGGCAGCCGTCGGCTGCCGCTCGACGTCCGCGGCGCCACGCCCAACGCGGCGAGTGGGCGCGAGGAGCTGCGCGGCCGCCTGCCCGACGCTCGCACCGTGGTCGAGCAGCTGGCCGTGTTCACGCGCGGCACCACCGTGTACCAGGCGACGGTGTTCGGCGCCGCGCTGCCGGCCGAAGACGCCGACACGTTCTTCGCATCGCTGCGGGTGGGCACGTGAAGCCGCAAGCGCTCGCGCTGGCGGCGATCTCGGCGCCAGCGCGTGCGCGTGCTTGCTCGCCGCGCCGCGGCGCCCGGTGACGGCGACGCCGGCGCCGGTGTTCGGCGCCGAACTCGCGCGGACGGCGGTCGACCGCGGGCTGCCGGCCGGCGCGCACTGCTTCGGCTTCGCGGCGCCGCAGCGGCCGCTGCGTCATGCCCTCGATCGCGACGGGCCGCAACGCACGCTGCTGGCGCTGCTGGCCGCGGCGGTGCTGGGCTGCGCCGGCTACGCGCTGGCGCGCGGGCTGCCGCAGCAAGCTGCCGCCGATGCGCGCACCCGACGCCGCTGCGTGGCGCGCCGCTTTCGGCGCGTACGGCCGGGTTCGCAGGCGGCATATCTGTGGTTTCTTCGGCGCCGCGGGCCGCCACGGGCGACACTGCCGATAATCGTGGCGCACGCCCGACCTGAACGCGCTCGTGAGCACCCTGCTGATCGTCGCCCATGCCCCGCTGGCCACTGCGCTGCAGGCGGTTGCGCAGCATGTGTATCCGGAGTGCGGAGCGCGCGTGCACGCGCTCGACGTGCCCACCGCGTGGTCACCCGACGAGGTCGAGCGCTGCCTGTGGGCGCGGCTCGAGGAGGTGGGCGTTGGCGACCTGCTGATGCTTGCCGACGTGTTCGGCGCCACGCCGTGCCGCGGTGCGCAGGCGGTGGCAGCGAGGCGGCCGCGCACGCGGCTGGTCGCCGGTGTCAACGTGCCGATGCTCTGGCGCTCGGTGTGCTACGTGGAGTGCGAACTCGACGAGCTCGTCGAACGCGCGCTCGCCGGAGCGCAAAGCGGCGTGCTGCTGGTGTCCGGTGCGCCCGCGCCGACGGCCGCCGCGTGTGCGCAGCGATGATCACCAGTTCGATCACCATCGCCAACAAGCTGGGCCTGCATGCGCGGGCGTCGGCCAAGCTCACGAAGCTGGCGGGGGGCTTCAAGAGCCAGGTTCACCTGAGCCGCAACGGGCGGCGCGTGAACGCCAAGAGCATCATGGGCGTGATGATGCTCGCCGCCGGGCTGGGCAGCCAGGTCGAGATCGAGACCGACGGGGTCGACGAGCAGGAGGCGATGGCGGCCCTGCGCGAGCTCATCGACGGCAAGTTCGGCGAAGGCGAGTAGGCGCAGCGCCTTGCCACGGCGCGCCGCACGGCGCACACCGTGCGCTACATTGAGCGCGTGGGCATCCAGGTCTTCGGCATGCAGGTCTCGCGCGGGGTGGCGATCGGCCGCGCCGTGCTGGTGGCCTCCAGCCGCGTCGATGTCGCGCACTACTACATCGACGCCGGCCGTCTCGACGACGAAGGTGCACGCCTGATGCGCGCGCGCGATGCGGTCGCGCGCGAGCTTGCCGGGCTCAAGCAGGACATGCCGGCCGACGCGCCGGCCGAGGTCGCCGCCGTGATCGACGTGCACCTGATGATGCTGCACGACGACGCACTGATCGGCGCTGCCCGGGCCTCGATCCGCGATCGCCACTACAACGCCGAGTGGGCGTTGTCGGCACAGCTCGAGGTGCTGGCGCGCCAGTTCGACGAGATGGAGGACGTCTACCTGCGCGAGCGCAAGGCCGACGTCGAGCAGGTCGTCGAGCGGCTGCTGCGCGAGCTCGCGCGCGCCGACGAGCAGGCAGCGGCGCAGGGCGTGAGTGTCGGCTCGGCGATCGCGGCGCCGGCCGCGGCGCGCGACTTCGCCGGCGAGGACCCGCTCGTGCTGGTGGCCAGCGACATCTCGCCCGCCGACATGCTGCGCTTCAAGCGCAGCGTGTTCACCGGCTTCGTCACCGACGTCGGCGGGCGCACGTCGCACACGGCGATCGTGGCGCGCAGCATGGACATCCCGGCCGTCGTCGGCGCACGCGAGGCCAGTCGCCTGATCCGCCAGGACGACTGGCTGGTCATCGACGGCGACGCCGGGGTGGTGGTCGTCAACCCGTCGCCGATCGTGCTCGAGGAGTACCGCTTCCGCCAGCGGCAAAGCGAGCTCGAGCGCGCGCGGCTCGATCGGCTGCGGCACACGCCGGCGGTGACGCTCGACGGCCAGGTCATCGAACTGCTCGCCAACATCGAGCTGCCCGGCGACGCAGCCGCTGCGCTGGCCGCCGGTGCGATGGGGGTCGGGCTGTTTCGCAGCGAGTTCCTCTTCATGGGCCGCGGCGGCAGGCTGCCCGGAGAAGACGAGCAGTTCGAGGCCTATCGCGACGCCGTCGTCGCGATGGGCGGGCTGCCGGTGACGATCCGCACCGTGGACGTCGGTGCCGACAAGCCGCTCGAGCGGCTGACACCGCAGGAACTGCGCCACGAGCATGCGTTCAACCCCGCGCTGGGTCTGCGCGCCATCCGCTGGAGCCTGTCGGAGCCGGGGATGTTCCGCCAGCAGTTGCGCGCGATGCTGCGTGCCGCGGCGTTCGGCCCGGTGCGCATCCTCGTGCCGATGCTGGCCCATCTGAGCGAGGTGCGCGCCGTCGAGGAGTCGCTCGAGCGCGCGCGCCAGCAGCTGTCGGACGCCGGGCGGCCGTTCGGGCCCGTGGAGCTCGGAGCGATGATCGAGATCCCCGCCGCGGCACTGATCGTCGAGCGGCTGCTGCGGCACTTCGACTTCGTCTCCATCGGCACCAACGACCTCGTCCAGTACACGCTCGCCATCGACCGCTCCGACGAGGCCGTCGCACACCTGTACGACTCGTGGCATCCGGCGGTGCTCGAGCTGCTGCGACGGACCATCGCGGCGGCAGGCGCCGCGGGCAAGAACGTGAGCGTGTGCGGGGAGATGGCGGGCGATCCGGTGTTCACCGAACTGCTGCTCGCGATGGGGCTGCGCAGTTTTTCCATGCACCCCGCCTGCATCGCCTCCATCAAGCAGCGCGTTCTGCGTGCCGACACCGGGGTGCTGGCCGCAGTGCTGCCGCAGATCCTCGAGGCCGACGACCCGGCTGCGGCCAGCAGCCGCCTGGCGCGTCCCTGGCCGGCCCACTGAGGCCCCACTGAGGGCCCACTGAGGGCCCACTGAGGGCCCACTGAGGGCCCACTGAGGGCCCCGGCCCCGGAAGGCGGCCACTGCCGCAGACTGCGCGCGGCGCGCGCTCGCCGCCCCGCAGCGCGACCCCGGCACGCCAGGGCGTGGGGTCGCGCTCATGTATACTGCCCGTCTCGCTGCTGCTGCGACGCGCACCTGAAGCCGCCAGTCCAGCAGCGAGCCGGTCCCCCGCAACCACATCCAGATGCGGGGTACTTGACAGCAGAGATTCGCGCATGCAAGAATCGCTGTCTTCGCCAGTCACGGGCTGGCAGCACTTCGGCGGAATACGAGTCGGCCAGGGTGTCCTGATCTTTAACAACATACAGCCGATAAGCGTGGGCGTTTGAAGGCAAGTGCCATGGCGAGATCCCGCAAGGGGTCGCGCCACAAACGCTCATGGAAGCAGTAAGTGAAATCAAAGTTCACTTCGATTCCGTTTTGAGCAAATTTCAAGATCGAACTGAAGAGTTTGATCCTGGCTCAGATTGAACGCTGGCGGCATGCCTTACACATGCAAGTCGAACGGTAACGCGGGGCAACCTGGCGACGAGTGGCGAACGGGTGAGTAACGCATCGGAACGTGCCCAGT
>JAFECX010000011.1 GCA_018241895.1 Pseudomonadota bacterium | reverse complement strand
GGCAGGTGCGACGGCCGGCGCGGGCGCCGCGGCCTGGCCGGGTGACGCCGGCGGCGGCTCCTGCGCCGGCGGCGTGATGCCGCGCGCCGCCTGGCCCTTGCGCCGCGACCAGCGCGCGAGGAAGCCGTCGTCGGCGGCGCCGCTCACGGCCGCGGCTCCGTCTCGCGCCGCATCAGCTCGTCGCGCTCCTTCGGGCTGAGGAAAGACGCCCCACGATTGCGGCGCGGCGGCTCGGGCCTGAAATTCTCGTTCGTGAATACGCGCAGCCATTCGCACAACGCGTCGGCCAGGGGCACGCTGTCGACGTGCTCGCCGGCCGCCATCCAGCGGTCGGCCTCGATGTACGACACGCTCACCGTCAGCGGCGCGGCCCGCGACGCGTCGTTCTCGTCGTGGCGCCAGACGACGAACCAGACCGGATGGCCCGAAGTGAGGTTGAGGAAGTAGCCCTTGCACTCGTCGGCGTACAGCTCGAGCCGGTAACCCGGATGCAGCCACTGCGAACGCCGGCCGTCGTCGTGCAGGCAGCGCGCGGCACCGCCGAACGCACCCTCGTCGGGCACCACGTCGAGCACGTCGAAGTGCCAGTCTTCCCAGCGGTTGGGCGCCGCCACGCGCTCCATCAGCACCGCGACCTGGATTCCCGGGCGCGAGGAGGGCTTCGTCGTCGATGCGTGCACCGGCCCAGTCTAGCGTCTCCATAATCCGCGGCCGCTGCATGGGCGCTCGAACGCGGCGATCGTGCTTTCGCGTACCCTGCCGCCTGCCGATGAAGACCCTGATCTGCGACTGCAACCACACGATGGCGCTGGACGGCGCGGCGCTGGCGCGCGCGCTGCACGCCACGCCCGGCGCGAGCAGCGACGGCGTTGCGACCGTGCACAGCACGCTGTGCCGCCGCGAGGCGCGCGCCTTCCAGCGCGCGGCGCTCGAATGCACCAATGGCGAACTGCTCGTGGCCTGCACGCAGGAGCAGCGCCTGTTCGTCGAGTTGAACGAGGCCACCGAAGGCGCGCCCGGCGTGGCGCAGCGCCCCATCCGCTTCGTCAACATCCGCGAGACCGCCGGCTGGTCGCGCGACGCGGCTGCGGCCGGCCCCAAGATCGCGGCGCTGATCGCGCTGGCGCAGCTGCCCGCACCCGAGCCGGTGCCCAAGGTGAGTTTTCGTTCCGAGGGCCGCTGTCTGGTCATCGGGCCGGCCGACGCGGCCGAGCGCGCGGCCACGATGCTGGCCGACCGCCTGGACGTGAGCCTGCTGGTCGACGGCGGCGGCGCGCTGGCGCAGCGTCGCGAGCGCGCCGTGCACGTCGGGCGCCCGAGCCGCGTGCAGGGCTGGCTGGGCGCCTTCGACGTCGAGTGGACGAGCGACAACCCGATCGACCTCGATCTGTGCACGCGCTGCAACGCCTGCATCGACGCCTGCCCCGAGGGGGCGATCGACTTCGGCTACCAGATCGATCTCGCGCGCTGCCGCAGCCACCGCGAATGCGTGCGCGTGTGCGAGGCGGCCGGCGCGATCGACTTCGAGCGTGCACCGCTCGCGCACAGGCAACGCGTCGACCTCGTGCTCGACCTGCGGCCGCAGCCGGCATTCACGATGCACCAGCCGCCGCAGGGCTACTTCCACGTCGGCGCCGACGAGCGCGCGCTGATGCGCGCCGTGCTCGAGCTGCGCGAGCTGCAAGGCGAGTTCGACAAGCCGCGCTTCCTCGCGTACCGGCAGCAGCTGTGCGCGCACAGCCGCAACGAGCAGATCGGCTGCGATGCCTGCATCGAGGTCTGCTCGGCGCGCGCGATCCGCAGCGACGCCTCGCGCAAGGGCCGCGCGCTCGGCGAAGGCGGCGGCGTGTTCGTCGAGCCGCATCTTTGCGTCGGCTGCGGCGCCTGCACCACGGTGTGCCCGACCGGCGCGCTGACCTACGCCTGCCCCGATCCGCTCGAGCAGGGCCGACGCATCCACACGCTGCTCGCCACGCATGCGCGTGCCGGTGGCCGCGACGCGGCGCTGCTGATCCACAGCGAAGGTGCCGGCCGGCAGATGATCGAAGACCTCGGCCGCGCCGCGCGGCTCGATCGCGATCTGAACGGCGTGCCCGCGCGCGTGCTGCCGCTGGCCGTGTGGCACACCGCCAGCATCGGACTCGATCTGTGGCTCGCCGCCCTCGCGCAGGGGGCGCGCCAGGTCTGGGTGCTGGCCACCGCGGAGGAAGCGCCCGAATACCGCGCGGCGCTGCGCGAGCAGATGGCCGTGGCGCAGGCGCTCATGAGCGGCCTGGGCTACGGCGGCGAGCATCTGCGCCTGATCGAGACGCGCGACGCGCGCGACCTGCCCGCGCTCGACGAGGCGCTCGGCGCGCCGAGCGCCGAAGGCGTCGCCGCCGCCGCCACCTTCCGCGCGCTGGCCGACAAGCGCAGCACGCTCGAGCTGGCGCTCGAGCATCTGCTCGCTCACGCGCGCCGGCGGGCGGACGTGCTGGCGCTGCCCGCCGGCGCGCCGCTGGGCAGCGTCGTCGTCGACGTGGGGCGCTGCACGCTGTGCCTCTCGTGCGTCGGCGCCTGTCCGGCCGCGGCGCTGGCCGACAACCCGGAACAACTGCAGCTGCGCTTCATCGAGAAGAACTGCGTGCAGTGCGGGCTGTGCGTGAGCACCTGCCCCGAAGACGCGATCACGCTCGAGCCGCGGCTGTGGCTGGCCGACGAGGGCAAGGCGCGCCGCCGCCTGCGCGTTCTCGCCGAGATGCAGCCCTATCGCTGCGTGCGCTGCCACAAGCCGTTCGGCACGCTGCGCGCGATCGAGAACATGATCGCCAAGCTGGCCGGCCACAGCGCCTTCCAGGGCGCCGCCGCCGAGCGGCTGAAGATGTGCAGCGACTGCCGCGTCGTCGACATGCACACCCAGAGCAACGAAGTCCGCATCACCGATCGGTGAGCGCCTGAGGGCATGAGTGCACAACCCGAGCGCGGTGCGCCGGCGCTGGCGGCGAACGGCGACGAGGACGAGCTGGCGCGCGCCGAGCTGTACGGCCTGCTCGCGCGGCTGTGGCATGCGCCGCCCGATGCCGCGCTGCTGGCGCGGTTTCGTGCCCCGGCGGTGCACGCACCGCAGTCCGGCGGCGCGCTCGGCGCCGCGTGGCAGGCGCTGGCGGCCGTGCTGCGCGAGACGACGCCCGAGGCGGCGGCGGCAGAGCACGCGGCGCTCTTCGTGGCGATCGGCAAGCCCGAGGTGTTCGCGTACGGCTCGTACTACCTGAGCGGCTACCTCAACGAAAAGCCGCTCGCGCAACTGCGCGCCGACCTGGCGCCGCTGGGGCTCACGCGCGCGGTCGATGCGCTGGAAACCGAGGACCACGTCGCCTACGTGCTCGAGGTGATGCGCTATCTCATCGCCGGCGACGACGCCGCGGTATGCACGCTGCCGCAGCAGGAGCGCTTCTTCCGCAAGCACGTGCAGACCTGGCTCGAGGCGCTGTGCGATGCCGTGGTCGCGCACCCGCGTGCCGACGTCTGGCGCGCCGTGGCCGAGATGACGCGCGCCTTCGTGCAGGTCGAGACGCAGGCTTTCGACATGCTCGACAGCTGAGAACCCGTGGCGATCGCGCGCGACGACATCACCGGGCTCGTGCTGGCGGGCGGGCGCGGCAGCCGCATGGGCGGCGTCGACAAGGGGCTGCAGATGCACCGCGGCATGCCACTGGCGATGCACGCCTTGCTGCGGCTGGCGCCGCAGGTCGGCTCCGTGATGATCAACGCCAACCGCAACCTCGCGGCGTACGAGTCGATGGGCGTGCCGGTGTGGCCCGACCCGCTGGCCGACTACCCCGGTCCGCTGGCCGGGCTGCTGGCCGGGCTGGAGCAGTGCGAGACGCCCTGGCTCGTCAGCGTGCCATGCGACACGCCCGACTTTTCGCACGATCTGGTGGCACGCATGGCACGGCAGCTCGAGCACGAACAGGCGCAGATCGCGCTGGCCGCCACGCGCGACGCCGACGGCACGCTGAAGCCGCAGCCGGTCTTCTGCCTGCTCGCCAGCACGCTGCTCGAAAGCCTGATCGCGTACCTGCAAAGCGGCGAGCGCAAGATCGACCGCTGGACCGCCCGCCATCGCTGCGTGCTGGTGCCGTTCGAGGACGGCGCGGCGTTCTTCAACGCCAACACGATCGACGAGCTGCGTTCGCTGCAGCACGGACCCCCGGGCTGACCGGCTCCGCGTCGCCAAGCCGCCGCGCGCTGCAGCGCCGCGGCCAGCGTCCAGACCTGCAGGCAAGCCGCCGTCTGGCCCGTATCGGCGCGCACGAGACCCCATGCGTCGAGCGCCAGGCCTTCGGTGAGCAGGTCGCCCACCTCGCGCGCGCCGGCCAGTGCGACCTGCTGCAGCACGGCGGCTTCGTCGAAGCGGCCCTCGAGCGAGGTGAGCACCATGCCCGAGCCGGCTTGCGCTGCCGCCATGCCACGCCGGTCGCCCGCCGCGCGCGACAGCGCCAGCGCGGCGTGCATCGCCTCCGCGGCGGCGCCGGGCTGCCCGGTCAAGCGCAGTGCGTTGCCGTAACGGATCAGCGTGGCGGCCCGCGCCTCGGGGCCGAGCGAGGGCAACGCCAGCACGCTGCGCGCGAGTTCGACCCCCAGGCCGTGCGGCCCGCGGCACATCGGCACCTGCCAGATGGCAGCGAAGCTCGCCGCGGCCACGCTGCCTTCGCCGCGCTGCACGGCACGGCGGCAGGCGGACACCAGGTTGTCCAGATCGGACAGCCGCGCCCGCTACCGGGCGGCGCCGCCGTGCCGGTCGACGGCGGCCAACGCCTCGGCGCTGCCGCGCGTGGCCGCGAAGTGGCGGCCGTGGCGCTGTTGCGCGGCGCCTTCGTCCAGCGCCGAAGCGGCCGCCCCCACCACGGCGCCGCCGGCGCGCAGCTTCCCGGCGGCGTACTCCTGGATGCTGAGCAGCCACCAGAAGCACGGGCCGTCGGGGCCGTGCACGCCGGCCGGGAACTGCGCGCCTGCGCGCAGCAGGTTCTTGTCCAGCAGGAGTTGCACCACGTCGATCACCGGCGGCGCCTGCGGCCACGGCGAGAGGTCGATCACGGCCTCGGCGTCTTCGAGCCGGAACGGGCCGGCGAAGACGCTGGCCTGTGCCAGCGCGGCCTGCTCCCACGGGCTCAGCAGCGACCATGACCAGTCGATGGCCGCGCGCAACGTCCCCCGGCGCGCCGAGGGGGCACGCGGATCGGCCCGCACACGCAAGCGCTCCTGCAGGCGCGCCAGCAACTGGGCCGGCGCCAGCACCTGCGCGCGCGCCGCGACCAGCTCGATGGCCAGCGGCAGCCCGTCGACCAGGGCGGCGATGCGTTCCACTTCGCTGCGGCCTTGCGGCGTGAGCACGAAGTCGGCCGCGCGTGCGCGGGCCCGCGCAACGAACAGTTCCACGCCCTCGCGCGCCGGCTCCAGCGGCCCGAGCGCCAGCAACTGCTCGCCCTCGAGCGACAGCCGTTCGCGGCTGGTCACCAGGAAGCAGGCCCGCACGGCGCGCCCGAGCCACGGCGGCAGCAGCCGTGGCGCTTCGCGCACGAGCGGTTCGAAGTTGTCCAGCACCACCAGGCAGCGGCCGCGTGCGGCCAGCGCATGGCCCAGCTGCGTCAGCGCGTCGTCGGCGCCCGGCGCCACGTCCAGCGTCGTCGCCAGCGCGCACGCCGCGCCCGCCGCGCTGCGCGCCCCGCTCAGATCGCAGAAGTACACGCCACCCGGCCAGTCGCTCAGGCGCGACCACGCGTAGCGGCATGCGAGGCGGGTCTTGCCGCTGCCGGCGGGGCCGACGACGCTGACCAGCCGCGCCCCGCCGTCCAGCCCCGCGGCCAGGTCGGCCAGTTCGGCGCCGCGCCCGACGAAGCTGTCGAGCTCGGCCGGCAGGGCGTGTGCGCCAGCCACGGCGGCCGGCGCCGCGGCGGCCACCGTCGGCGCCGTCGGCGCCGCCGGCTCCAGCGTGGCGACGAACTGATAGCCGCGCCCGGCGATCGTCGCGATGGCCTCGCTGCCCAGCGCCTTGCGCAGCGACGCCACCTGCACCGTGAGGTTGCTGTCCTCGACCACCAGACCCGGCCACACCAGCCCGGTCAGCTCGGCCTTGGAAACCACGCGCTCGCGGCGCTCGACCAGCGCCACGAGCAGGTCGAAGGCACGTCCGCCCAGCCGCACCGGCCGGCCGTCGATCAGCACGCGGCGACGGGCCGGTTCGACACAGCAGCGGCCGAAGCGCAACCCGGGGCTGGGGGGCTGTGCGCTCATGTGGCGGATCGGTGCCCGCGATGGGTCATGGCGTGGAGGGAACCGGCGGTCACGGCGCCGGCGGCCTCGGGGGCGGCGGCGCGGCGCCAGCTTTCGGAAGTTTTCGGAACGTTTGCTGTAAACCGCGGATACCCTCACGCATAGTGTAGTCATACCGAGGCCGGGACGTGTCGCCAGCGTGGCGATGCGGCGCCGGGCTTCGTGCTTGCCCAGGAGTCTGCCGTGTCCGCCATCCGCCCCACCAGGTTCGCCCACGTGGCCTTTCGCACGCGTCGCTTCGACGCCATGGTCGCGTGGTACCTCGCGGTCTTCGATGCCCGCCTGCAGCACCGCAATCCGGCGCTGGCCTTCATGACCTACGACGACGAGCACCACCGCTTCGCGTTCGCCAACCTCGACGTGCTGGCCCCGGGCGCGCCGGAGCCCGCGAAGCGGGGTCTGGTCGGCGTGGAGCACGTGGCCTACACCTGCGCACGGCTGGAAGACCTGTTCGACAACTACCAGCACCTGGCGGCGCAGGGCATCAAGCCCTATTGGTGCGTCCACCACGGCGTGACGGTGTCGATGTACTACGCCGACCCCGACGGCAACCAGATCGAATTCCAGGTCGAGAGCTTTGCCACCCCCGAAGAGGCCAACGCCTTCATGGAGGGCCCCGGCTTCGCCGCCAACCCGATCGGCGTCGAGTTCGACCCCGACGAGTGGTCGGCCCGGCTGCGTGCCGGCACGCCGGCGGCGGAGTTCTTGCCGCGTCGCGTGCACCAGCCGGTGTCGCCGCTGCGCGGTGCGGCGGCGCAGCCGGCGTAAGGGGCGGGCAAGTTCATGCGCTGGGCCACGATCGACGAGCTGCGGCAACTCGTGCCGCTGCCCGCCGGCTACGAGGTCGAGCAGCTGCGGCGCGGCGACGTGCCCGAACTCATCGCCGCGCTCGAGTGCTGGCACCCGGACATCCGCGTCGGCGCCGGCAGCGCGTACCTGCGGCACGCCTTCTACGATGACAAGGTCACCCTCGCCGGTGAGGCCGAGCGGGACACCTACGCCGTCGTCTTCCGCCATGCCGGCCGCATGGTCGGCCTGTGGTCCTGGGAGCGCGAGCCCGATGCGCTGGCCATCTACGGCCGTCTGCTCGTGATCGACCCGCAGCATCGCGGCGCACGCATCGCCGTGGCCGCGATGCTGGGTACCGAGCGCCTGGCCCGGCACTGCGGCGCCGAGTTCATGTACGTGATGGCGACGCTGAAGATGCCGCAGATGGCGCAGGCGATGGAGCGCGCCGGCTACACCCTGCTCGGATTCCTTCCCGGCTACGACCGCGAGGTCGGCGCCGATGGCTCGGTGAAGCGCGTCTTCGAGGCCGTGTACGCCAAGGTGCTCGTCCCCGCGTCGGCCCTGCTGTGGCCGGCGCCCGAGCACATGACGCCGCGTGCGCGCGAGCTGTTCGCGCAGACCTTCGCGCGCGCGAGCACCGGCGCGCCGCAGTGACGGCGGCGCCTAGCACTCGCGCCGAGCGGCGGCCGCGCGCCTCGTGCCGGGCGCGTGCCGCGCAGCCGGGCGTCAGGCCTCGCGACACAACCCCAGGAGCGTGCCGATGTTTCTCGATGCCCCAGGCGCCAAGCCGCTGTCGGGCCGCGCGCCGTTTGTGCTGACCTGGGACGAATTCGGCCAGTACTTCGAGAAGATGACGCGCACCGGCGTGGTCAAGAGCATGAAGGACTTTTATTGGGACATACGCCCCAAGCCTGAGTACGGCACGATAGAGATCCGCGTTTTCGACACGCCGCTGACCGTGGAGCGCGCCGCCGCCCTGACCGGCTTCGTGCAATCGCTGGCCGCCTGGTTCCTGGCCCAGCAGCCCTTCATGCCGAGCGAGGATGATTACCTCGTCTACATCTACAACCGCTTCCAGGCCTGCCGCTTCGGCCTGGATGCCGTTTACGTCGATCCCGCCACCGGCGGCCACATGCCGCTGCGCGAGCATATCCTGCAGATCCTGGACCATATCGCGCGCCACGCAGGCAGCCATGGCGCATCCGGTGCGCTGCATGTGCTGCGCGGCGAGACGGCGGCCGGCCAGAACGACGCCCGCTGGCTGCGCGAACGCCAGCGCGAGGAGCAGCTGCTGGCCGAGGTCAGTCGGCAGGCGGCGCTGCGCTTTCGGGGTTAGTGTCGGCTTTTTTTTGCAGTCGCACGCGTCTGACAGTGTCGAAACTACGACTTTCCCTCTGAAGACCGATCCGCGGCACAAGATTTGCTTGATTTCCCGGTGAACAACCCCGGAGATCACCATGAAGCGCTCCCTGTTTGCCCCCGCCATCCTGGCCCTCACCACCATGGTCGCCGCTGCGCCGGCGCAGTCCGCCGTGGTGATCGACTACAGCGATTTCACCGGTGCCTGCGGCGGCAGCACCCTGGCCTGTGTCGGCTCTGCCAACACCACTACCAGCGTATTGCAGCTGACCCCGGCAGCAGAGGGCGAGGCCGGCGCCGGTTACAGCAACACGGCCATCGCCTTGGGTACGGGCTCAAGCTTCAGCACCAGCTTCCAGTTCCGCCTGACCCAGCCCGGCGGCATCGACCCCGCCGACGGCCTGACCTTCGTGCTGGCCAAGGGCACAGGCGGCTTGGGCGATGCTGGCGGCGGCATGGGCTACTCCGGGGTATCCAACAGCGTGGCCATCGAATTCGACACCTTCGACAACGGTGAGGTAGGCGGCAGCAACCACGTCGCGCTGGACACCAACGGCTCACTGAACAGCCTGATCGTCAGCAGCCCCTATGGCCTGTCGCAATGCGATTTTTCTGGCGACAGCCACCTCAGTGACGGCTGCATGAGCAACGGCAAGCTCTGGTCGGCCTTCATCAACTATGACGGCACGACGCAGAATCTCAATGTCAGCGTGCAACAGCAAGGCATGGCGCTGATTTCAGTCATCTCTGACTACACCATCGACATCGCCACCATTCTGGGCACCAACTCGGCCTATGTGGGCTTCACCGCAGCCACGGGCTCGGCCTTCGAGAACCACGACATCCTGAACTGGAAATTCGCCAACGACACCTCCATCACCGCGGTGCCCGAGCCGGGCAGCCTGGCACTGCTGTCGATCGCCGGCCTGGCGGCCCTGGCGGCGCGTCGCCGCCGGTAAGCGAGGTTGCCGCAGTGCCAACGACCTGCGGCGTTTTGTGAGGTGAGAGGCTGGGGCCGCGCCGGCCGAGCTATCCAGCGCGGCATCTTGCGGGGCTCCTTGCACCAAATTCCGTGAACGCGTCTCCAGCGAAGACGGCCTGTGAATGCGAAAGTCGGCGCACCCACACTGTGGGCCAGCGATCGCCTGGATGGCGGCAAATCCGACGCAATCCCGTCATTCATGCGCGAATTCGACCTCATCGCACGTTATTTCACGCGCCCCGTGCGCCGCGCCGCCCTGGGCGTGGGCGACGACTGCGCGCTGCTGGCGCCCGCGCCCGGCATGCAGCTGGCCGTGTCCCTTGATGCACCGCGGCAGCGCCGCGCCTGTGCTGACCTCGGTATGCACGATGAAGCTGGCCGCGTGCTGCTGCACCAGACGGTACCCGTGGTCTGCTCCGGGCGGTGGCGCTCGTAGTGCAGCGGAGCGCGGTCCGGCGCCCGCTGGGGCTGCCGACCAATGGCTCGCACGCTGGGCTCCCGACGAGGTGGGCCCGCACGGTCTCAGGCTGTGCGTCGTGCCTCAATCGCCCTGAAGTCTGCCCGCAGATGTGTGCCCCCGCTGCGGTGCCTCCAACGGGTGCCTGTGCGCAGAAGCCGAAGGTCAGCGACCGCGAGGCGGTGTCAAGTGGGTGGCGCAGACCACCGTCTCGGTCGAGGAAGGCGACCTCGCGCGCCTGCTGCCGCGACTGCGCGTCGGCGAGCTGGACCTGATCGTCGGCCGGCTCGAGCCGGGCTATGCGTCGCCCGACCTGCCGACCGAGGCGCTCTACGAGGAGCCGATGGCGATCGTCGCCCGCCCCGACCACCGTCAGTCTTGCCCCGCCTCGCGCGTTCGGCCCCTGGGCGGGGGCTGCGGGTCCAGGCCGAGGTCCGTCAGGATCTTCTCGATCACCGGCCTCTCGAGGATGGCCGCGATGATCTTCAGCTCCCCGGCGCCGCAGTTCGGGCAGTGCTGCATGTCGATGTCGAAGACGCGCTTGAGAAGCCGCGCCCAACTGATGCGCTGCGGCCGGGCCTGAGCGGTCTGGACCTCGCACTCGGCTGCCACAGCGGCTTGGGCGGTCGGCTCCCCCTGCTCGAGTGGCCCTTGCGGCACCACCAGCGAGCGCAGCTTGGCGTTGGGTGCCAGCACCCCGTGGAAGCGAATCAGGTGCAGCCGCGGCCGCGGCACCAGCGCGGCCAGCCTCTGCATGAACTCCCGCGGGCTCATGACCAGGTGCGTCGTTCCATCGCGCCACGGCGTCTTCAGCTTCAGCTCCTCCTGCCCGGCGGCGCTGAGCTGCACCCGCTCGTCAGACAGCGCCGGCCGCGTGACGTAGCGGCCACAGCTGCTCCAGTCGCTTGCGGTCATGGGCTTCGACACGCACTGCGGCATGCATGCTGAAGCCTTCGATGTCGGCACACAGAGGCTGGCTGGCGGTGCCGTCGCGCGGCATCGCGCCCCTGGGCGTCAGCACCCTCTGCCCGGCGCGAGGCCCGAAAGCGATCCTGTAGGTGACAGCCGCGGCCTGCAGCGGGCGCAGCGTGCGCGACTCCTCGCCGTCGGCATCCGGCTCGGCCAGGTAGGTCTGGCCCATGTCCTCGACCAGCACGCCGCGGCGCGTGAGCATCTTCATCAACCGGGCGATCACGGTCAGCAGCAGCGCGTGCAACTCGTCGGCAGCGGGCGCAGCCGCCTCGGAGCAGGCGCAGCGGCCCGCCCGGCGCGTCGAGCGTGGCGGCGATCACGCGCGCCGCCTCGTCGTCGAAGCCGGGGATGTTGCGCGCCACCGCGCGCGCCGCCAGCGGTGCGCGCGTCAGCAGCGCCACGCCGTTGTAGGTCTTCTGGCCGAATACCGCGGCCTCGTAGCCGACCGCGCGCAGCGCCTCGAACGCAAAGCGGTCGTCCGTCAGCTTGAGCTCCTGAAGCGCCAGCACGTCGACCGGGTTGGCCGCCAGCCCGTCGAGCACGTGCTGCAGGCGGGCGTTGAGGGAGTTGACGTTCCAGGTGGTGATGCGCATACGCCGACTGTATGGACCATCCATGGTCTGCGTCATGGTCGCATCGTGCCCTTGCCGTGTGCAGGCACTGCCGCAGCCGCGGCATTGCGCCTCGACGCGCGACGTTTTAGCGCGCCTTTCGGGCACTGGCGATTTCCCTCGCCCTTTCAGCCGGCGGTCTCGAACTCCAGGCCGAACACCATGAACTCGGCCGGCCGCTGCGCGGCAAAGCCGATCGTCAGGCGTGCCTGCCCGCGCGCGATGTCGGCCTCGGTCATGGTCTGGCCCAGCCCGCACTGGGCAAAGCCGGCCTGCTCGAAGCGGTTGCCGGCCAGCGCGCCGTCACGCCACAGGTTGAACAGGAAGCCCTCGGCGGCCGTGCGCAGCCGCATCCACAGGGCCGCGTCGTTGGGCTCGAACACGGCCCAGCGCAGGCCCTGGCCCAGGCTGCGCTGCAGCAGCAGCGCCAGGCGCCGCACCGCGATGTATTTCCAGGCCGGATCGGCGGGGCGCAGCGTGCGCGCGCCCCAGGCCAGCAGGCCCGTGCCGGGCAGCTGGCGCAGGTCGTTGGCGCCCAGAAGCCGCAGCGCCTCCAGTTCGTCTTCGTCCAGCGTGAAGGCCAGTTGCTGCACTCCTTGCAGCACGGCGGCGGAGCCGGCCGGCGCCGCCCAGGGGCCGCGCGTGCGGTCGGTGCGGGCGTAGACGCCGGCCAGCGTGCCGCTTGGCGCGCAGCTGCGCGCCATGCCGCCGTGCGGATCGGCCACCTGCAGCCAGGGGTGGTAGAACGCCGCGTTGCTGCTGGCCGGCAGGTGGCTCAGCACGTCGCGCAGCCCGCGCGCGCTTTGCGCCGTGGCCGGCGCGTCGACGATCAGGAAGGCGTGGCGCTGCTCGCAGTAGCCGGCCGCCGCCTGCAGCACCTGCGGCTCGGTCACGCCAGGCAGACAGAGCAGGCCGAAGTCGCCCGCGGGGTCGACCGCGTCCAGCGCGAACAGCCCCTGGCCCGCCGCGCGCTGGCCCGCCAGCGTGGCCGGCGCCAGGTCCGGCACCCGCACCACCCAGGCGGCATCGCCGCCGTTGCCGAAGAACTGCCAGAGCGCCCACGGCAACTCCTGGCCGGACGCGAGCCCGCCGAAGCTGGCCTCGAACCCGGCGAAGTCCAGCACCTGCACCGGCGTGTGCAGCGGCCCCTGCGCCGCCAGGCCCACGAAGGCGGCCACGCTCAGGTCGGCGCGCACGACGGGCGGGGCCTGCGGTGGAGTCTCGTCGACGTAGACCTGGAGTGTTCCTTCGGCCGGCATCGCAGCCATTGTGCGGGGCCGGCTGCGCCGCGGCAAGTGTTCGCTCACCCTCTTCGATTTCCCGCGGCGACGCGCAGCGGCCGTTTTTGCCCGGTTGAAACTGCGTGGCGCTCAGGATGACGAATGAACGTCCGTCTGGCGCCGGCCATGACGAATGACCAGGACGCTGGGCCTTGGTTGTTGCGGCGCGGGAACGCAGTCGGCGTTCGTGAGAGAAGCCAGCATAGTCATGGCGTACACATAGAACACTTTCTGCATTTATTACGTCTAATCTGTACGACCCCAAAAACGACGCAGTGATGCCCAAAGGACCAGCCAACCGTCGGTCACCGCGGCACCGAGGAGAACCCGCCATGTGCACCCTCGAAAAGGCAAGACAAATCCTGCCACCCCCGATGTCGCCGGAACAGCTGCAAGACCCGAAAGCACAGCTCGTTGCAGATCGCCGCCCAGGTGCTCGAGACCTGGAAGTCGCCGATGTGGTGCGCCATGAAGCTCGCGCGCGGGCTGAAGATCGTCAGGTCCGACCCACGCTCGCGCATCTTCGCGAGCTGGTTGGTCGCTATCGACTCGCGGACCTCGTCGTCGCCGATCTTCAGCTCGGCGGCACCGGGCATCTTCGCCGGATCGGCGATGCCGGCGATCTGGCGGTTGCGCCAGGTCTCGAGCGCCTTCGGCGCGGTGGTGTAGTGGCCGTGGACGTCGATGATCATGTCGTCTTCCTGCGCGGTCGAAGGCCCAGGGGTGGGTCGGATTCTGGCGCAGTGCATCCGAGCGTCGAGGGCGGGCCGGGACTGCCAGCGGGGGGCAATGGGGTTTGCCGGATGGTCTTCGCCTCCCGCCTGCGGACAGCGCTCGTGTGTCGCCTTCGACCTACGCCTCGTCCCCAGCGGCCCGCCTTGGAACCGGGCAAACCCGGTGTCGGTGCACTTGACAAATCGGGACCACCCAGCGACCCCGGCCGCACCTTCGTGCCTCGTACGCGGCTTATGTGGCACGAGACTTGCTCCCCTGTGATCACTCTTCAACTCTGGAACCGTGGGGTGAACATGAAGCAATATCTGGCACTCGCTGCGCTGCTGGGCTCAGGATCGTTGTGGGCGAGCCCGCTGTTCGTCGGCTACGACAACTTCAACTATTCCGGCACGGTGACGCGCTATGCCACCCTCGCGGATGCGCAGAACGGGATCAACGCGATCGGCACGACCAGCATCGCAACCGCGACGAATGACACCCGAAGCACGCTCACCAACGCCCGCGACGGCAACCTCTGGGTTGCATCGGGCGCGTCGGTCGCGTACGGCGCGTCCGACCTGTCGTACTTCTCGACCGCGTGGTACTACACCACTTTTCCGGTGAACGGCAACGGCTGGGGCAACCCGAACAACACCAACACCGGGTTCGTGCAGTACTACGACGAGAGCGCGGCGCCGGTCGTCACCGGCGGCTGGTCGAACGGCAACCAGCGCTTCACGGTCGACATCGCCGGCGGCAACGGCGACACCGGCAATAACGCCCGCCTTTGGGCCGCGCCGCAAATCGGCGGTCCGTCGGGCGATACCGCAGGTACGTTCCGCGAATTCCACTTGAACATGGTCGCCGACTTCGCCGCGGCCGCAACGCTCAACGGCGTGACCGGCTGGTATGAGGCTGCGGTCGATCCGACGGCCCTGGCGGGCAGCGCGAAAGGCATCTTCCAGAACGACTCGACGACGAATGCAGCGAACCAGGGTTTCTACGCGTTCGACTTCTCGTTCGCGCTCGGCAGCTGGGCAGCGCAGCAGTCTGCGACCTGGAGCGACGGGACCAACACCTACTCCCCATCGGCGTTCTTCGCCGCCCCCGCCGGCGCGGCGCCTGAGCCAGCCAGTTTGGCGCTGGTCGGCCTCGCGCTCGCCGGGCTCGCCGCGTTGTCGCGCCGTCGCGCGGGTTGACGCGCCAGCGCACTGAGTGCCCCGGCGCCGGGCGAGACCGGCGCCTGTTGGGCCGGCCATATGAAGATTGAACTTCATGGGCCGATGGAGTCAGAGCGCCATGGACAAAGAAGACGCTCGCTATCAGAAGCTGGAGCAGTTGCACGAGAGGCGCAAGCAGGTCGTGCGGCTGCATCGCCGAGGCACTGCAGTGATGCAGATCGTTGCGCTGACGGGACT
>JAFECX010000119.1 GCA_018241895.1 Pseudomonadota bacterium | reverse complement strand
AGGCTGCCCCAGGCATCGGCCGGCCGGGCCTGGTGCCGCGCGCAGCGGCTGGGGGCGCGGCGCGAAGCCGGCGCGCGCGGCCCGCGGCGCCCGCTGGTGGTCGACCTGTCGTCGCTGTGGGCCGGGCCGCTGTGCGGGCAGATCCTGCACCGGCTCGGCGCGCGCGTGATCAAGGTCGAAAGCCGCACCCGGCCCGACGGGGCGCGCAGCGGCCCGGCCGCCTTCTTCGACCGCATGAACGCCGGCAAGGCCTGCGTGGCGCTGGACTTCGGCTCGGCGCGCGAACTCGACGCGCTGCGCCGGCTGCTGGCGCGTGCCGACATCGTGATCGAGTCGGCACGGCCGCGCGCGCTGCGCCAGCTCGGCATCGATGCACGGCAACTGCTGGGCGAGCGCGCAGGCCTCACCTGGGTCGGCATCAGCGGCTACGGGCGCGACGAACCCGGTGCGAACGGGGTCGCTTTCGGCGACGACGCGGGCGTGGCCGGCGGCGCGTCGAGCGTGCTGGCCGAGGCGAGCGGCTCATGGGTGTTCTGCGGCGATGCCCTGGCCGACCCGCTGGCCGGGCTGCACGCGGCGCTGGCGGCGTGGAGCGGCTTTGCGGGCGGCGGCGGCGTGCTGATCGACGTCGCGCTGCAGCAGGTGGTGGCGCACTGCGTGGGCTGGGAGTTGCCCGCCGACGCCCCGGCGCGCGCCGAGCGCTGGCGCGCGTGGACCGCGCTGGCGTGGCGCGCCGGCCTCGCCGATTGCCGGCCCATGGCGCCAGCGGTGGGCGAACGGGCGCGCGCGCTCGGCGCCGACACGCGCGCCGTGCTCGACGAGCAGGCCCTGCCATGCTGATCGTGCGCGCCGACCTCGGCGACGCAACGCCGAGCGCGATGCGCATCGCCGAAGGTCGCATCGCCGCGGTCGGCGCCCGCCTCGTGCCGCGGGCCGGCGAGGAGGTGTTCGACGCGCGCGGTGGCGCGGTGCTGCCGGGGCTGCACGACCACCACATCCACCTGCTCGCGCTGGCCGCCGCGCTCGAATCGCTGCGCTGCGGGCCGCCGCAGCACCACGACGCCGAATCGCTGCGCGCGGCATTGCGCCGCGCCGCGGCCGCTCGCCCCGGCGCGTGGCTGCGCGGCATCGGCTACCACGAGTCGGTGGCCGGCGACATCGACCGCGACTGGATCGACGCCGTTGTCGACTGCGTGCCGGTGCGCATCCAGCACCGCAGCGGGCGGCTGTGGATCCTCAATTCGCGCGCGCTGGCAGCGCTCGGCGTCGGCGAGGGCACGCACGACACGCCGCTGCAGCGGCGCGCGGGCCGGCTCACCGGGCGCCTGTACGACGCCGACGCCTGGCTGCGCGCGCGCATCGGCGGGCAATGGCCCGACCTGCGGCGCGCCAGCGACGCGCTGGCGCGCCGCGGCGTGACCGGCGTGAGCGATGCCGGCGTCGACAACGGGCCGCGCGAGCACGCGCACGTCGCGGCGCAGCAGGCGTGCGGCCGGCTGCAGCTCGACGTGCTCATGATGGGCAGTGCGGCATTGAGCGCAGCGCACGCGGCAGGGGGCTCGCAAACGCGCTCACCAACGGTCTCGCAGACCGATCCGCAAACCGATCCGCAAACCGATCCGCAAACCGATCCGCAAACCGATCCGCAAACCGATTCGCAAACCGATTCGCAAACCGATCCGCAAACGGGTTTGCGGGTGGGTCTGCCGAGGGGTCTGCAGGCGGCTGGGCAAGCCGCTGCGCGAGCCGATCCACCAGGCGCCGGCGGCGCCGGTGCCGCCGCGCCCGCGCCCGCGCGTGCGCGCCTGCGCGTCGGCCCGACCAAGCTGTATCTGCGCGAGATCGCGCTGCCCGCGTTCGATGCCCTGTGCGCCGAGATCCGGTGCAGCCATGCCAGCGGGCGTGCGGTGGCCATCCACTGCGTGACGCTGGCCGAGCTGGTCTTCGCCGCCGAGGCGCTGCGCGCCGTCGCGGCGCGCCCCGGCGACCGCATCGAGCATGCGTCGCTGTGCACGCCGCAGGCGCTGGGCCTGCTGGGCGCACTGGGGGTGAGCGTCGTCACGCAACCGCACTTCGTCTTCGAGCGCGGCGATGCCTATCTGGCCGAACTGAGCGCCGAGGAGGCCGGCTGGCTCTATCGTGGGCGCAGCTTCCTGGCGGCCGGGGTGGCGCTCGCCGCCGGCTCGGACGCACCGTACGGCGAGGCCGATCCGTGGCGTGCGATGGCCGCTGCGGTGCGCCGCGAAACCCGCGGCGGCGCGCGCATCGGCGCCGCCGAGGCGCTGTCGCCGCAGGAGGCGCTGCGGCTCTTCCTCGGCGATCCGTGGCGCCCCGGCACGGGCACGCGGACGCTCGCCGCGGGCCGGCGTGCCGACCTGTGCGTGCTCGACCGCCCATGGGCCGCGATGCTGGCCGATCTCGCGGCGGTCCAGGTGCGCCTGACGTTGCGCGGCGGCGAGCCGATCTGGACGTCCTGATGGCACGCACGCCCCCCTTAGTCCCATCGGACGATGGCTGCCATCGGGGGCCTCACTAGCCTCGGTACGATGGTGGGAAATCGGAGCGCATCGATGAAGCTCAATGGCAAGGTGGCCGTCGTGACCGGCGCCGGGCAGGGGATGGGTCGTGCCATCGCACAGCTGTTCGCGCAGGAAGGCGCCACGGTGGTGGCGGTCGACCTCAAGCTCGAGAACGCGCAGCAGACCGTCGCCGGCACGAACGGCCTGGCGCGCAAGGCGAACGTCGCCGACAGCGCCGAGGTGAAGGCCGTATTCGACGAGATCGACGCCACGCTCGGCCGCGTCGACGTGCTGGTCAACAACGCCGGCATCGGCGGCCTGGACAAGTTCGCCGACATCTCCGACTCGGCCTGGGCGCGCGTGATCGGCGTCAACCTCAACGGCGCCTTCTATTGCGCGCGCGAGGCGGTGCGTTCGATGAAGAAGCACGGCGTGCGCGGCGTGGTGATCAACTTCGCCAGCTCCGCCGTGGCCAGCGGCGACGGGCCGGTGCACTACTGCGCCGCGAAGGCCGGCCTCATGGGCCTGACGCGCGGCATGGCGCGCGAGCTGGCGCCCGAGGGCATCCGCGTCAACACGATCGTGCCCGGGCCGACCAACACGCCGATGATGGCCGGCGTGCCGCCCGCCTGGGCCGAGTCGATCATCAAGGGCGTGCCGCTGGGGCGCATGGGCGAGCCCGAGGACATCGCGCGCACGGCGCTCTTTCTCGCCAGCGACGATGCCTGCTACATCACCGGCCAGAACATTGCCTGCAATGGCGGCTGCGTTTTCTTCTGAGCTTCGACGAGGACACAGCGAATGACGGTCGGACGTCTGCACGGCAAGGTCGCCTTCGTTTCGGGGGGCGGCACGGGGATCGGCGCGGCCACCGCGATCCGGTTCGCACAGGAGGGGGCCACGGTGGTGATCTGCGGGCGGCGCAAGGAGCCGCTGGACGCCGTGGTCGCGCAGATCGGCGCGGCCGGCGGCAAGGCCGAGGCGGTGCAGGCCGATGTCGGCAACGAGGCGCAGTACACGGCGGCGATCGAAGGCGCAGCGGCGCGCCACGGCCGGCTGGACATCCTCGTGAACAACGCGATGGCCTTCACCTACGGCGGCATCACGAAGATGTCGACCGCCGACTGGCACGCCAACTTCGGCACCTCGGTCGACGGCACGTTCTGGGGCACGCGCTGCGCGATGAAGCTGATGAAGGGCCGCGGCGGCGCCATCGTCAACGTCAGCTCGATCTGCGGCACGCTGGGCACGCCGTGGATGTCGGGCTATTCGGCCGCCAAGGCGGCGGTCATCAACTTCTCGCGCGCGGCGGCGGCCGAGGGCGCGGCCTCGAACATCCGCGTCAACGTCGTGATCCCGAACGTGGTCGAGACGCCGGCCATCGCCGAGCTGATCACGAACGAGAAGTCGCGCCGCGCCGCCGAGAAGCTGATCCCGATGGGGCGCATCGGCAAGCCCGAGGAGCTGGCGAGCGCGATCCTGTTCCTCGTCAGCGACGAGGCCTCGTACGTCACCGGCGCCGCGCTGCCGGTCGACGGCGGCCGCTCGGCGGTGCTGATCACCGCGCTGGAGTGAACGATGGCAGGCACCGAAGCGCTCGAAGCGCGCATCGACCGGCTCGAATCGATCGATGCCATCCGCCAGCTGGCGGCCAAGTATTCGCTGTCGCTGGACATGCGCGACCTGGACGCGCACGTCGGCCTCTTCGCGCCCGACATCCGCGTCGGCAAGGACAAGGTCGGCCGCGCGCACTTCAAGGCCTGGCAGGACGCGACGCTGCGCGACCAGTTCACCGGCACGTCGCATCACCTGGGCCAGCACATCATCGAGTTCGTCGACCGCGACCACGCCACCGGCGTCGTCTACAGCAAGAACGAGCACGAGTGCGGGCCCGAGTGGGTCATCATGCAGATGCTGTACTGGGACGACTACGAACGCATCGACGGCCGCTGGTACTTCCGCCGCCGCCTGCCGTGCTACTGGTACGCCACCGACCTGAACAAGCCGCCGATCGGTGACATGAAGATGCGCTGGCCCGGCCGCGAGCCCTACGAGGGCACCTTCCACGAACTGTTCCCGAGCTGGAAGGAGTTCTGGGCCCGGCGGCCCGACAAGGACAGCCTGCCCGAGGTGGCGCCGCCGGCGCCGCTCGAGCAGTTCTTGAAAACCATGCGCCGCGGCACGCCGGCGCCGAAGATCCGGGTGCGCTGACGATGAAACTGATGCAACCGCTGCGCCTGGGCGAGCTGCGGCTCGCCAACCGCGTGGTGATGGCGCCGATGACGCGCAACCGGGCCGACGCCGACGGCACGCCCAACGACCTGATGCGCGAGCACTACATGCAGCGCGCCAGTGCCGGCCTGATCATCAGCGAGGGCGTGTGGCCCAGCGTCACCGGCCAGGCCTACAGCCGGCAGCCGGGCATCGAGAGCGCGGTGCAGATCGCGGCCTGGCGACGCATCACCGACGCGGTGCATGCCGCCGGCGGGCTGATCGTGCTGCAGGTGATGCATGCCGGGCGCATCGGCAGCCGCCACGTCAAGCCGCTGGGCGTGCCCACGGTGGCGCCGAGCGCGATCCGCGCCGCCGGCAAGGTCTTCACCGACGACGCGGGCATGCAGCCGTTCGACGAGCCGCGCGCGCTCACCACCGAGGAGGTGCGCCAGATCGTGCGCGAACATCGCCAGGCGGCGCTCAACGCGCGCGAGGCCGGCTTCGACGGCGTCGAGATGCACGGCACGAGCGGCTACCTCGCGCTGCAGTTCCTGAGCAGCGGGACGAACCAGCGCGACGACGAGTACGGCGGCAATGCGGCGCAGCGCGCGCGCTTCGCGGTCGAGTGCGTGCAGGCGATGGCCGAGGCGATCGGGCCGGGGCGTGTGGGCCTGCGGCTGAATCCGGGCAACAGCTACAACGACACCTTCGACGAGGACTCGGCGGCGACCCACCTCGAGCTGATGCGGCAGACGGCGGCGCTGGACCTGGCCTACCTGCACATCATGCGCGCGCCGGTGCCGACGATCGACGCCTTCGCGCTCGGGCGCCAGACCTACGGCGTCGAGCGCCTGATCCTCAACGACGGCTTCGACGGCGCCAGCGCAGAGCAGGCGCTGGCCGAGGGGCAGGGCGCCGCGGTCTCGTTCGCCCGCCACTACGTCGCCAACCCCGATCTGGTGCGCCGCCTGCGCGACGGCGTGCCGCTGGCGCCCTTCGAGCGCAAGACGCTCTACACGGCGGGCCCGGCGGGCTACACGGACTACCCGCCGGCCTGAGGCGCGGCCGCCCGGCCCCCGGCGCATGGGGGTGCCCGCCGCAGCCGCCGTGCCCGCCGCAGCTTCGAGGAGTCGACGATGAGCACGCGTGCCCCCGCCAAGACCAGGAAACCCCGCGCAGCGCGCCCGGCCGCCCCGGCGTCCAGGCGCGCCGGCGCAGCGGCGAAGACGCTGCGCACGGGCCGCAAGGGCAGTGCGGTCGTCGCCCGGCCACAGGCCGACGCGGCGCACGACGCCGAGCGCGTGATCGCGATCAGCGGCTCGCAGTCGGGGCTGGGCCTGGCGATCCGCCAGCGCCTGGACGCGGCCGGCGTGCGCACGATCGGCATCGACCTGCCCGGCAAGGGCGCCGATGTCGAGGCCGATCTGTCCCGGGCCGCCGGCCGCGAGCAGGCCGTGCAGGGCGTGCTCGAACGGTGCGACGGCCGCCTCGATGGCCTGGTGGCCAATGCCGGCGTCGACGCCAAGGACGCGAAGCTGACCTTCGGCGTCAACTTCCACGGCGTGGTCGACCTGCTCGAGGGGCTGCGCCCGGCGCTGGCGGCGGGCGCGCCGTCGGCTGCCGTGGTCACGGTGTCGCATGCGGTGATGGTGACGCCGGGCGTGCGCAGCGCCGCGGCCGATGCCTTGCTCGACGGCCGCGACGGCCGCGCCGCGCTGCTCGCGGGGCGCACGCCGAGCGCGGCGTACGCGGTGAGCAAGCTCGCGGTGGCGCGCTGGATCCGTGCGCATGCCGCGAACGCGCAGTGGGCCGGCGCCGGCATCTCGCTCAACGGCGTGTGCCCGGGCGCGATCGTGACGCCGCTGCTCGAGCGCGATCTGGCCGACAAGCTCAAGGGCCCGCTCATCCGCGCCATGCCCAAGCCGCTGGGCGAGATCGCCGAGCCCGAGGACCTGGCCGGCATCTTCGAGTTCCTGCTCTCGCGCGACGCGCGCTTCGTCGTCGGCCAGTTGCTGGTCAGCGATGGCGGCGTCGAGTCGCAGTGGCGCCAGGCCGACTGGCCGCAGCCGTGGGACATCTCGCTGGCGCGTTTCCTCTTCAAGCTGTTCGCGCAGCGCTAGGAGCGTGGGTCCAGGCCGGCCGGGTGCCGTGCGCGCTGCCGCCCGCCCCTAGTCTCAACGGACGTTGGTTGCCCAGGCATGGAACGACCACACTCGGACCCAGCAACCTCTACCGCGGTGGCCGGCGCCACCGCTCCCCCTCATGATCGATACCCGGGAAGCGAGCCATGGCTGACAAGCGGATGAGCGCCAGCGCCGTCGTGGCGCAACTGAAGGACGGCATGACGCTGGGCATCGGCGGCTGGGGCCCGCGGCGCAAGCCGATGGCGCTGGTGCGCGAGATCCTGCGCAGCCCGCTGAAGGACCTGACCGTGGTCGCGTACGGCGGCGCCGACGTCGGCATGCTGTGCGCGGCCGGCAAGGTGCGCAAGCTCGTCTTCGCCTTCGTCTCGCTCGACTTCATTCCGCTCGAGCCGTACTTCCGCAACGCGCGCCAGAACGGCGCGATCGACGTGATGGAGATCGACGAGGGCCTGTTCATGCTCGGTCTGAAGGCCGCGGCGATGCGCGTGCCCTACATCCCGACGCGCGTCGGCCTGGGCACCGACGTGCTGCGGTGCAACCCGTCGATCCGGCTCGTCGATTCGCCGTACGACGAACGGCAGTGGGTCGCAATGCCGGCGCTGCCGCTGGACGCCGCGCTGCTGCACGTCGATCGCGCCGACGCGCGCGGCGTGTGCCAGATCAAGGGCCCCGACCCGTACATGGACGACCTGTTCGCACGCGCGGCGACGAAGACGTTCGTCAGCTGCGACGAACTCGTCGAGCCCGAGGCGTTCGAACAGGGCGACGAAGCGCGCTACGTGTTCTGGGAGCGCAGCGAGACCACCGGCGTCGTGCACATCCCGTGCGGCGCGCACCCGAGTTCGTGCGCGCCGCTGTATGGCTTCGACGTGAAGCACTTCAAGGAGTACGCCGCCAGCGCCAAGGATCCCGCCGGCTGGCCGCAGTACGTCGAGCGCTACGTGAATTGCAGCGAGGCCGAGTACCTCGAGCGTGTGGGTGGCGCGGCCGCGGTGCGCGGCCTGCCGCTGCCGGTGTTCTGAAGAGGCCCCGATGAGCGATACGACCCTGATCGACACGATCGTCTGCGCGGCCGCGCAGGCCTGGAAGGACGATGGCGAGGTGCTGGCCACCGGCATCGGCGTCGTGCAGCGCCTGGCGGCCTCGCTGGCCAAGCTGACGGTCAACCCGGACCTGATGATGACCGACAGCGAGGCCTGGATGGTCGCCGAACCGGTGCCGATCGGCGCGCGCGGCGGCTACCGCATCAGGCGCGAGTCGCACATGGGCTTCGCGCGCATCTTCGACAACGTCTGGGGCGGCAAGCGCCACGCGATGGTCGGCCCGACGCAGATCGACCGCTACGGGCAGGCCAACATCTCGATGATCGGCAGCGATCACCAGCGCCCGAAGGTGCAGATGCTGGGCGTGCGCGGCTTTCCGGGCAACTCGATCAGCCACGCCAACTCCTTCTTCGTCCCCAACCACGGCCCGAAGGTGTTCGTCGACGGCGAGGTCGACATGGTGGCCTCGGTCGGCTACAACCCGGCGCGCCTGGCGCGCGGCTGGCGCCTGGACGACATCGACATCCGCCTCGTCGTCACCAATCTCGCGGTGCTCGACTTCGGCGGGCCGGCGCACCAGCTGCGCCTGTGCAGCGTGCACGCGGGCGTGACGCCCGAGCAGGTGCAGCAGGCCACGGGTTTCGAGATCCACGTGCCGCGCGCGGTGCCGACGACGCCGGCGCCGAGCGCCGAGCAGCTCGCGCTGCTGGCGCGGCTCGATCCGCACGGCCTGCGCGCCGGCGTGCTCGGGAGCTGACGGCGGTGGGCGGCAACGTGATCGAGCCCCCCGGCGACAAGGCGGGCGCATCCAAGCCCGAGCGGCCCTTCCTCGAAGGCTGGTTCGCGCAGGACGAGCGCGGCGCGTACCTGATCGGCTCGCGCTGCAGCGCCTGCGGCACCTACTACTTTCCGCGCCAGTCGCGCTACTGCCGCAACCCGGCGTGCGAAGGCGAGCGGTTCGAGGACGTGCCGCTGTCGCGGCGCGGACGCCTGTGGTCGTACACCGACGCCGGCTACCAGCCGCCGGCGCCGTTCGTGGCGGCCGACCCGTACGTGCCGTTCGCGATCGCGGCGGTCGAGCTCGAGCACGAGCGCATGATCGTCCTCGGCCCCGTGGTCCAGGGCGTGGGCGCCGACGCATTGCGCGTGGGCATGGAGATGGAACTGGTGATCGAGACGCTGTCGCAAACCGAAACCGAACGGCAGCTGAGCTGGAAGTGGAGGCCGGCGGCATGAGCGCGCCGGGCCGCTCCCAAGCGCTCATCCCGAAGCGCGCAGCGCGCAGGGCGGTTGCAGTGACCGCGCCGGGCCGCTCCCAAGCGCTCGTCCCGAAGCGCGCAGCGCGCAAGGCAGTCCGATGAGCCGCGACATTGCCATCCTCGGCCTCGGCATGCACCCCTGGGGCAAGTGGGGCCGCAGCTTCGTCGACTACGGCGTCGTGGCGGCGCGCGCGGCGATCGCCGACGCCGGCGTCGACTGGCGCCGCGTGCAGTTCGTCAGCGGTGCGGCGACGATCCGCAACGGTTACCCCGGCCAGGTGGCCGGCGCCACCTTCGCGCAGGCGCTGGGCTGGCAGGGCGCGCAGGTCAACACCTCGTACGCCGCCTGCGCGTCGGGCTCGCAGGCACTGGCCGCGGCGCGCTCGAAGATCCTCGCCGGCGAGTGCGAGCTGGCACTGGTGATCGGCTCCGACACCACGCCCAAGGGCTTCCTGGCCCCGGCCAAGGGCGACCGGCCCGACGACCCCGACTGGGTGCGCTTTCGCCTCGGCGTCACCAACCCGACCTACTTCGCGCTGTATGCGCGCCGCCGCATGGCGCTGTACGGCGACACGAGCGAGGATTTCGCCGCCGTCAAGATCAAGAACGCCGAGCACGGCTTCGAGAACCCGAACGCGCGCTATCGCAAGAAGTTCAGCGCCGCCGAGGTGGCCGCCTCGCCGATGGTCGCCAATCCGCTGCGGCTGATGGACATCTGTGCCACCTCCGACGGCGCGGCCGCGCTCGTCGTCTCGAGCCTGGACTACGCGCGGCGCATTGGCCGCGGCGACGCCGTGCGCGTGGCCGCCGTCTCGACCGTGACGCCGACCTTCGCTTCGGCGGTGATCGAGATGCCCGACCTCGCCACCGATTCGGCGGTGGCCGCCGAGGCGCACAGCTTTCGCGCCGCCCTGCCGATGAAGGCCTACGAGGAGGCCGGCATCGGCCCCGAGGACGTGAGCCTGGCCGAGGTCTACGACCTGTCGACCGCGCTCGAGCTCGACTGGATCGAGGACCTGCGGCTGGCGCCGCGCGGCGAGGCGGCGGCGCTGCTGCGCGCCGGCCAGACGCGCGTGGGCGGGCGCATCCCGGTCAACCCCTCGGGCGGGCTGGCCTGCTTCGGCGAAGCGGTGCCGGCGCAGGCGCTGGCGCAGGTGTGCGAGCTGGCCTGGCAGTTGCGCGGCCAGGCCGGCGCACGCCAGGTGCAGGGGGCCCGGGTCGGCATCACCGCCAACCAGGGCCTGTTCGGCCACGGCTCGTCGGTGATCGTCAAGCGCTGAGCAGACCCGCAACGCGATGGCGACGAACGACTTCCACACCCCGCTGTGCGAGCTGCTGGGCTGCCGCTGGCCCATCGTGCAGACGGCGATGGGCTGGGTGGCCGGCTCCGGCCTGGTCGCGGCGACCACCAACGCCGGCGGCTTCGGCTTTCTTGCCGGCGCGACGATCGCGGCCGAGCGCATCGAGGCCGAGATCCTGCGCGTGAAGGAACTGACCGGCGACCAGCCGTTCGGGCTGAACTTCCACATGTTCCAGCCCAACGCGCAGCAGTTGCTCGACCTCGCCGTCAAGCACCGCATCCGCGCCGTGAGCTACGGGCGCGGCCCCGACAAGAAGGTGATCGGCCGCCTGCGCGACGCCGGCATCGTCTGCATGCCGACGGTGGGCGCGCTCAAGCATGCGCTCAAGGCGATCGAGATGGGCGCCAACGTCATCACGATCCAGGGCGGCGAAGGCGGCGGCCACACCGGCAGCGTGCCGACCACGGTGCTGCTGCCGCAGGTGGTCGACGCGGTCAAGGTGCCGGTGGTCGCGGCCGGCGGCTTCTACGACGGGCGCGGCCTGCTCGCCGCGCTCGCCTACGGCGCGCAGGGCATCGCGATGGGCACGCGCTTCCTGATGACCACCGACAGCGGCGTGCCGGCGGTGACGCTCGAGCGCTACCTGAAGACGAAGGACGCCGAGAAGATCCAGGTCTCGCATCTGGTCGACGGCATGCCGCAGCGCATGATCGCCAACGAGTACCTGGCCATGCTCGAGAAGGCGTCGGCGCTCAAGCGCCTGCGCATCGCGCTCGCGCTGGCGCTGCAGTGGAAGGCGCAGACCGGCATGACGACGGCACACGCGCTGAAGGTGCTGTGGCAGGGGCTGCGCGAGGACGCGGCGAGCGTCGCGCAGACGGTGATGGCGGCCAACGCGCCGATGCTGCTGCAGCGCTCGATGGTCGAGGGCAGGCCGGCCGAAGGCGTGATGTCCTCGGGCCAGGTGGCGGCGGTGATCTCGCAGCTCGTGAGCTGCCGCGAGCTGATCGAGGGCATCGTCGCGCAGGCGCGCGAACGGCGCGCCGCGCTGGCCGCATACGATGCAACGGAGTCGTCCCATGGCTGAGCAATTCACGACCCAGATCCACGACAACGGCGTCGCCGAGGTGGTGCTGAACCGCCCGCCCGTCAACGCGCTGAACGCCGCCGGCTGGAATGCGCTGGCCGAGGCCATCGCGGCGCTGGGCGAACGGCACGAAGTGCGCGTGATCGTGATCCGCGCCGAAGGCCGCGGCTTTTGCGCCGGCGTCGACATCAAGGAACTGAACGCCGACCAGGGCCTGATCATCGACGTCAACGCCGGCAACTACGCCACCTTCAAGGCCGTGCACCTGAACAAGGTGCCGGTGATCGCGGCGGTGCACGGCTTCGTGCTCGGTGGCGGCATCGGCATCTGCGGCGCCGCCGACATCGTCATCGCGGCCGAAGACGCGAGCTTCGGCCTGCCCGAGGTCGACCGCGGCGCGATGGGCGGCGCGGCGCACCTGCAGCGCATGTTCGGCGTGCAGAAGACGCGTTATCTCTTCTTCACCGGCGAGATGATCGGCGCCGCCGAGGCGCTGCGCCTGGGCGCCGTCGAGCGCGTCGTGCCGCGTGCGCAGCTGCGCGACGAGGCGCTGGCGGTGGCCGCGAAGATCGCCGCCAAGAGCCCGGCGATGATCCGCATCGCCAAGGAAGCGCTCACCGGCGTCGAGGACGGCAACCTCGAGGCCAAGTACCGCTGGGAGCAGGGCTTCACGCTGCAGGCGTACATGAGCCCCGATTCGGCCGAGACGCGGCGCGCCTTCGTCGCCAAGCGCGACGCCAAGTTCTGATCGCGGGGTTGCCGCACGATGGATCTCGAGTTCACTGCCGAACAACGCGCCTTCCGTGCCGAGGCGCGCGCGTGGTTGCGCGCGCACGTGCCCGCGGCGCCGCTGCCCAGCTACGACACGCGCGAGGGCTTCGAGCAGCACCGCGCCTGGGAGGCGACGCTGGCCGCAGGCGGCTGGAGCAGCGTGATCTGGCCCAAGGCGCTGGGCGGGCGCGGCGCCGACCTGATCGAGTGGCTGATCTTCGAGGAGGAATACCACGCCGCGGACGCGCCGATGCGCGTCAACCAGAACGGCATCCTGCTGCTGGGGCCGACGCTGATGGAGTTCGGCACGCCCGAGCAGAAGGCGCGCTTCCTGCCGCGCATGGCGCGCTGCGACGACATGTGGGCACAGGGCTGGAGCGAACCCAACGCCGGCTCGGACATGGCGGCGATCTCGAGCCGCGCCCTGCGCGCCGAAGGCGGCGACAGCTACGTGCTCAACGGCCAGAAGACCTGGTCGACGCGTGCGCTGTTCGCCAACTGGCTGTTCGGTCTCTTTCGCAGCGACCCGCAGTCCAGCCGTCACCACGGCCTCACGTACCTGCTGGTGCCGCTGGACGCGCCGGGCATCACGATCCGCCCGATCAAGGCGCTCAACGGCAAGCAGGCGTTCGCCGAGGTGTTCTTCGACGACGTGCGCGTCAGCACCGCCAACCGCATCGGCGACGAAGGGCAGGGCTGGAACGTCGCGATGGCCACGGCCGGCTTCGAGCGCGGCCTGCTGCTGCGCTCGCCGGCGCGCTTTCAGCGCACCGCGCAGCGGCTGGTGCAGCTGTACCGCCGCCACCGCGAACAGGCCGACCGCGACCCGGCGATCCGCGACGCGGTGCTGAAGTCCTGGATGGACGCCGAGGCCTACAACCTCGCCAGCTACCACACCGTGTGCCGCCTCGCCAAGGGCGCCAAGGTCGGCGCCGAGGCGAGCACGAACAAGATCTTCTGGAGCGAGCTCGACCTGCTGATGCACGAGACCGCGATGCGCATCCTGGGTGCGCGCGGCGAGCTCGCCGACGACCCCGAGGTGCACGACTGGCTCGAAGGCTTCCTGTTCGCGCAGGCCGGGCCCATCTACGCCGGCACCAACGAGATCCAGCGCAACATCATCGCCGAGCGCATGCTCGGGCTGCCGAAGTCCTGAGGAGGGAACGGCCCGTGGACTTCACGTTCGACGAAGACCAGACCGCGCTGCGCGATTCGGTCAGCCGCTTCCTGATGACCGAGGCCACGCCCGAGCTGCTGCGCGAGATCGCCGACAGCGGCGACGCAGGCTGGCGCCGCCTGCGTTCCAAGATGGCCGAGCAGGGCCTGAGCACGATGTCGGTGCCCGAGGCGTACGGTGGCCTCGGCCTCGGCGACATCGACTGGGCGCCGATGACGCAGGAGCTGGGCTACTACGCGATCCCCGACGCGCTGGCCGACACCGCGTACCTGGCCGCGGCCATGCTGTCGCGGCTGGATGCAGCGCATGCGCTGGCCGCGCGCTGGCTGCCGCGCATCGCCGCGGGCAGCGCCTCGATCGCGCTGGCCCATCCGGTCAACCCGTGGGTGGCCGATGCGCGCGCGGCCGACCTCGTGCTGTGGGCGCAGCCCGCGGCCGGCGGCCTCGAACTGCACGCGATCGAGCCGGGCGCGCTGCAAGTCTCGGCGCTGCGCAGCATCGACGCGTCGCGCCAGCTGGCCGGCGTCTCGGCCACGACAGGCGCCGCGACGCGGGTGCTCGACGGCGCGCAGGCACAGCCGCTGTGGGACGAGACGCTCGACCGCGCGGCGGTCAGCGCCGCCGGCCAGCTCGTCGGGCTGGCGCAGCGCATGCTCGATCTTTCGGTCGACTACGTCGCGCAGCGCAAGCAGTTCGGCAAGCCGATCGGCTCGTTCCAGGCCGTCAAGCACCATCTGGCCGACGTCGCGACCCGCATCGAGTTCGCGCGCCCGGTGCTGTACCGCGCCGCGCTCGCGCTGGCGCGCGGCGACGCGAACCGCGCCGCGCTCGCCTCCCACGCCAAGCTCGCCGCGGCCGACGCGGCCTGGATCGCCGCGCGCAAGGGCATCCAGGTGCACGGCGCGATGGGCTATACGTGGGAGGTCGATCTGCAGCTGTTCATGAAGCGCGCCTGGGCGCTCGATGCCGCCTGGGGCGACCGGGGTTTTCACAAGTCGCGGCTCGCCGCGGCGCTGGCGGGCGACGACGCGCTGCTCGGCCCCGCGGCCACGCTGGCGAGCGGCTGAGCACCGCACTCGGAAGGACACACGATCATGATGGAAGCCTTCATCGTCGACGCGCTGCGCTCGCCGACCGGCAAGCGCAAGGGCGCGCTCGCGCACGTGCATGGCGCCGACCTCGGCGCGCACGTGATCAAGGCCCTCGTCGACCGCAACGACATCCCGCCGGCCGAATACGACGACGTGATCTTCGGCTGCGTCGACACCATCGGCGCGCTCGCCGGCGACATCGCGCGCACCGCCTGGCTCGCCGCCGGCATGCCGCTGAATGTGCCCGGCACGACCGTCGACCGCCAGTGCGGCAGCTCGCAGCAGGCGGTGCACTTCGCCGCGCAGGCGGTGATGAGCGGCACGCAGGACGTGGTGCTCGCCGGCGGCGTGCAGACGATGTCGAGCATCCCGATCTCGTCGGCGATGCTGGCCGGCCAGCCGCTGGGCTTCACGACGCCGTTCGCCGAGAGCAAGGGCTGGCGTGCGCGCTTCGGCGACGCGCCGGTCAACCAGTTCTACGCCGCGCAGCGCATCGCCGACCACTGGGGCATCAGCCGCGAGGCGATGGAGGTGTTCGCCAAGGAAAGCCACGACCGCGCGCTGCGCGCGATCGCCGCCGGCCGCTTCGATCGCGAGATCGTCCCCTACGGCGACTTCGCGATGGACGAGACCGCACGCGAGACGACGCTCGAGAAGATGGCCGCGCTGCAGCCGGTGGACCCCGCGTACCCGAAGATCACGGCCGCGGTGTCGAGCTGCACCTGCGATGCCGCGTCGGCGGTGCTGGTCGTCTCCGAGACCGCGCTGCGCCGCTACCGCCTGAAGCCGCGCGCGCGCATCGTGCACCTGTCGGTGCGCGGCGACGACCCGATCTGGCACCTCACGGCGCCGATCCCCGCCACCGAGCACGCGCTCAGGAAGTCGGGCCTGCGGCTCGAGGACATCGACCTGGTCGAGATCAACGAGGCCTTCGCGTCGGTGGTGATGGCCTGGCTGAAGGAGACCGGCTACCCTTACGAGCGCACCAACGTCAACGGCGGCGCGATCGCGCTCGGCCATCCGCTGGGCGCCACCGGCACCAAACTGATGACCACCTTGCTGCACGAACTCGAACGCCGCGGCGGCCGCTACGGGCTGCAGACGATGTGCGAAGGCGGCGGGCAGGCCAACGTCACGATCCTCGAGAGGATGTGAGCATGTCGATCGACCGACGCGCCTTCATCGGCGCTGCCGCAGCGGGCGCCATGAGCGCATCGGCTGCGCTCGCGCGTGCAGCGGGTGCGCCGTCGAGCGCGGCGTCGTCCGCCGCACCGTCCGGGCCGTCGTCCGAGATCCGGCGCCTGGATGCCACCGCACTGGCCGCCGAGATCCGGCGCGGGCGCATCACGCCGCTCGAGGCGCTCGACGCGGCGCTCGAGCGCGTCGAGGCGACGAGCGCCATCAACGCCATCGCCGAGCGCGACTTCGAGCAGGCGCGCGAGCTTGCCAAGTCCTGGTCGGCGCTGGGGCGCGCCGAGCGCGAGAGCCGCGCGCGCAAGGCGCCGCTGCTGGGGGTGCCGTTCGCGCTCAAGGACCTCGCGGTGGCGATGAAGGGCACCGTCACGACGAACGGCTGCGCCTTCTTCCGCGACGCGGTGCAGGATCACGACTCCACCGTCGTGCAGCGCCACCGCGCGGCCGGCCTCAACATCTTCGCCAAGACCACCACGCCCGAGTTCGGCCAGACCGCGACCACCGAGTCGCGGCTGTTCGGCCTCACGCGCAACCCGTGGAACCTCGAGTACAGCACCGGCGGCTCGTCGGGCGGCTCGGCCGCGCTCGTCGCCGCCGGGGTCATCGCGGTCGCGCACGGCACCGACGGCGGCGGCTCGATCCGCATTCCGGCCTCGGCCTGCGGGCTGTTCGGCCTCAAGCCCAGCCGCAGCCGCGTGCCGCCGGGCCCGGACGTGCTCGACGCCTCGATGGGTCTTTCGGCCCATCACGTCCTCAGCCGCTCGGTGCGCGACAGCGCGCTGCTGCTCGAGCTGACGCAGGGCCCCGAGCCGGGCACGCGCATCGGCCCGCCGATCGGCCCGGTGCTGCCGGCCCTGGCGCGGCCGCCGCGGCGCCTGCGCATCGCGCTGCTCGAGGACAACCTGTTCCGCGTCCCGGTGCACGCCGACTGCCTCGAAGCGGTGCGCAAGGCGGCGCGGCTGTGCGAGTCGCTCGGCCACGTCGTCGAGTCGGCGCCGCAGCCGCTGCTGCCTGCGGATCTCGTGGCGTCGATGTACGGCGGCATGGGCCAGATGATGGGCACCGGCATGCTGGTGGCCGTGATGGCGCGCGAGAAGGCGCTCGGGCGCAGCGCGCGCGAGGACGAATTCGAGCCCATCGACTGGCGCACGCTGCAGGCGGCGCGCGCCACCACGGGGGCGCAGATCGCTTCGGCGCGCATGGCCTGCGACCAGGCCGGCCGCGCCTTCGACCTGTTCTTCGGCAGCTACGACCTGCTGCTGTCGCCGACCACCGCGGCGCCGACGCCCCGGCTGGGCGTGCTGTCGCTCGACCAGCCCTGGGACGACTACGTCAAGGCGGCGATGGCGGCGTCGGCCTTCACGTCGATGTTCAACATCAGCGGCACCCCGGCGATGTCGGTGCCCCTGCACTGGAACGCCGCCGGCCTGCCGGTCGGCGTGCAGTTCGCGGCCGCCTTCGGTGCCGAGGCGCGCCTGCTGGCGCTGGCCGCGCAGCTCGAGCAGGCGGCGCCGTGGAACGAGCGCCGCCCGAACCTGTGACCCTGTGACCCTGAGTGAAGCGCAACTGACACCATGAGTGGAATCTGCAACGGCCGCACCGCCATCATCACCGGCGCCGGCGGCGGCCTGGGCCGCGCCTACGCGCTGGCACTGGCCGCCGAAGGCGCCAGCGTCGTGGTCAACGACATCCGGCGCGATGCCGCCGAAGCCGTGGCGGCCGAGGTGCGCGCCGCGGGCGGCCGCGCGCTCGCCGACGACGGCGACATCACGACGCTGGCCGGCGCCGAGGCCATCGTCGCCGCGGCGGTGGCGGCGTTCGGCGACGTGCAGGTCGTCATCAACAACGCCGGCGTGCTGCGCGACCGCATGTTCCTCTCGCTCACCGAGGACGACTGGGACACGGTGATGCGCGTGCACCTGCGCGGCCACTTCTGCCTCGCGAACGTGCTCGGGCGGCGCTGGCGCGACCAGAAGAAGGCCGGCCAGCCGGTCGACGCACGCATCGTCAACACCAGTTCGGGCGCCGGGCTGCAAGGCTCGATCGGCCAGAGCAATTACGTCGCCGCCAAGGGTGGCATCGCCGCGCTGACGCTGGTGCAGGCGGCCGAGCTGGCGCGCTACGGCATCACCGTCAACTGCCTGGCGCCGGCCGCGCGCACCGCGATGACCGAGGGCGCGATGCCCGACATGGTGAAGAAGCCTGCCAGCGGCTTCGACGTCTGGGACCCGCTGAACGTGGCCTCGATCGTGGTCTGGCTGGCCAGCGCACAATCGGCGCATGTCAGCGGGCGCTGCTTCGAGGCCAAGGGCGGGGAGCTGTCGATCGCCGAAGGCTGGCACACGGGCCGCATCGTCGACAAGGGCGCGCGCTGGTCGCCGGCCGAGCTCGGCGCGGTGGTCGATCGCCTGATCGCCGAAGGGCGTGCGGCGCAGAAGGTTTACGGCACCTGAAGATCGCATCGATGCGGCCATGGATCTGACCCTCACCGAGGAACAGCGGCAGATCGCGGCCGCGGTCGACGACCTGCTGGCGAGCGAATGCGGCGCCGCCGCGATGCGCCACGCGGCGTTCGAGCTCGGCGGCTTCGACGGCGCGCTGTGGCGCAAGCTGGCCGACCTGGGCGCCTGTGGCATCCACATCCCCGAGGCCTACGGCGGCCTGGGCGTGGGCATCACCGAGATCGTGCTCGTGGCCGAAGCCCTGGGCCGGCGGCTGGCCTGCGTGCCCTGGCTCGAAAGCGCCGTGCTCGCCGGCACCACCTTCCTGCTCGTCGACAGCGACGAGGCCTCGGCGCGCTGGCTGCCCGGCATCGTCGGCGGCACCAGCGTGGCGACGCTGGACATCGGCCTGGTGAGCGCGCCGCGCGTGTGGGCCACGAGCATGTCGGGCGGCGGCTGGCGCCTCGACGGCACGCTGCCCGCGGTGCCCGCAGCCTCGAGCGCGACGCTGCTGCTGTTGCAGGCGGCGAGCTGGGACGGCGAGATGCTGGTGCTGGTGCCGCTGGATGCGCCGCGCCTGCAGCGGCGGCCCGTGCCGGCGCACGACGCGACGCGCCCGCTCGCGCGCGTGCAGCTCGAGCAGGTCGAGGTGCCGGAGGCGAACGTGCTGTGCCGCGGCCGCAGCGCCGCACGCGCGCTGGAGCTGACGCGCCAGGTCGCCAACGTCGCGCTCGCGGCCGAGCAGGTCGGCGTCGCGCAGCAATGTCTGGACCTGACGGTGGCCTACCTGGCGCAGCGCGTGCAGTTCGGCCGGCCGCTGGCGTCGTTCCAGGCGCTCAAGCACCGCTGCGCCGAGATGATGGTCAAGGTCGAGCTGGCGCGCTCGGCGGTGCTCGGCGCGGCGCGCGGCATCGACGCCAGCCCCGACAAGTTCCGGCTGCTGCGCCTGGCGGCCATGGCGCGCTGCCAGGCCGACGAGGCGGCGCAGTTCTGCACGCAGGAGGCGATCCAGCTGCACGGCGGCGTCGGTTACACCTGGGAGTACGACCCGCAGCTGTATTTCAAGCGCGCGCAGGCCGCGCGCGCGTGGCTGGGCACGCCGGCGCACTGGCGCGAGCGTGCCGCCGGCCTGTGGCTCGACGGCAAGGGCACATGAACGCGCGCGCCCGGCCGCCGCAAGGCCGCGGCGCTCGAAACGCAAGATGCTGGCAATGGAGCAGGCAAGGGGTGGCGACGTGAGCGCAGCCGACGAGACCTTCCGCGCCGACGTGGCGGCCTGGATGCGCGACAACCTGCGCGACGAGTTCGAGCCCCTGCGCGGCGTTGCCGGGTTCGGCTATCCGGGCTACGACCCGGCGTTGGCCAAGCGCTGGGAGCAGCGCCTCGGGCAGGGCGGGTGGATCGGCATCGGCTGGCCGGCGGCGCACGGCGGGCGCGAACTGCCGCTCACGCAGCAGGTCATCTTCCACGAGGAATACGTGCGTGCCGGCGGCCCCGGGCGCATCGGCCACATCGGCGAGACGCTGCTCGCGCCGACGCTGATCGCCCTGGGCACGCGCGAACACCAACAGCGCTTCCTGCCCGGCATCCGCGCCGGCACCGCGTACTGGGCGCAGGGCTACTCCGAGCCGAACGCCGGCTCGGACCTGGCCAACGTGCAGACGCGCGCGCGGCGCGAAGGCGACGAGTGGGTGATCGACGGCCAGAAGGTCTGGACCTCGTGGGCGCACGAATCGGACTGGATCTTCGTCGTGGCGCGCTGCGAGCCCGGCTCGCAGCGCCACCACGGGCTGGTGCTGCTGCTGGTGCCGCTCGACCAGCCGGGCGTGACGATCCGCCCGATCCGCCAGATGACGGGAGCCTCCGAGTTCAACGAGGTGTTCTTCGACGGCGCGCGCACCGAGGGCTCGCTGCACGTCGGCGCGCCCGGCGACGGCTGGAAGACGGCGCTGACCCTGCTGACCTTCGAGCGCGGCGAGTCCACGCTCGGCCAGCAGGCGCAGTTCGAGCGCGAGCTGCACTCGCTGGTCACCGTCGCGCGCCGCAACCGCAGCGCACGCGACCCCGTGATGCGCCAGCGCATCGCGCAGGCGGCGCTGGCGCTCGAGGGCCTGCGCTGCAACGCGCTGCGCGTGCTTGCCGACGCCGGCAGCCGCCAGGGCGGCACGCCGGCGCGCGAGGCGCTGATCGCCAAGTACGCCTGGTCGAACTGGCGCCGTGATTTCGGCCGCCTGGCCGCCGACGTGCTCGGCTCGGCCGTCGACCTGATCGACGACGACCGCGACGCCCAGGTGCTGCGCGCCGTGTGGCTGGCCAGCCGCGCCGACACGATCTACGCCGGCACCAACGAGATCCAGCTCAACCTGATCGCCGAGCGCGGCCTCGGCATGCCGCGCGGATGAGCGGGCCCGCAGCCACCACCTTCGCCGGCGGCGTGCTCGCGGGCAAGGTGGCCTTCGTCGCGGGCGGCACGCGCGGCTTCAACCTCTCGATTGCCAGGCGCTACGCGCAGCAAGGCGCGCGCGTCGCCGTGGCCAGCCGCGACGAGGCGCGCTGCGCCGACGCGGCGGCGCAGTTGCGCGCGCTCGGCGCCGAGGCCCTCGGGCTGCCGATGGACGTGCGCGACGCCGACCAGGTGGGCGCGGCGCTGGCGCGCACGGTCGAGGCCTTCGGTGCGCTGGACATCGTCGTCGCCGCGCAGGCAGGCAACTTCTTCGCGCCGGCCGCGGCGATCTCGCCGAAGGGCTTTCGCACCGTCGTCGAGATCGACCTCGTCGGCAGCTTCACGGTGTTTCGCCTCGCCTACCCGCTGCTGCGCCGCCCGGGCGCCTCGCTGCTCGCGATCACGGCGCCGCAGGGGCGGCGTGCGCTGCCGATGCAGGCCCATGCCTGCGCGGCCAAGGCCGGCCTCGAGATGCTGGTCAAGTGCCTGGCCGTCGAGTGGGGACCCGAGGGCGTGCGCGTCAATGGCCTGTCGCCCGGCCCGATCGAAGGCAGCGCCGGCATGGACAAGGCGACCAGCGGCGATGCGACGAGGGTCGAGGCGGTGCGCCGCGCGGTGCCCCTGCGCCGCTGGGGCCGCGCCGACGACGTGGCCGACGTCGCACTGTTTCTGGCCAGCGAGGCCGCGAGCTATGTCACGGGCACCATCGTCGACGTGGACGGCGGTGCGATCCTCGGCAGCATGGGCTGAGGTGCGACGCGCTGCCGGCGCTGGCCGCAGCGCCGCGCGCGCTGCGGCGCGCGGCAGGCGACGACACGCGAGCGCCCGATGCGTCAGGTCTGGGGTTGCGCCGTGGCTCGCATCGCCATCACGCGCATGCCCGCCCAGACCAGGGCCGGGAAGAACACCATGCCCAGCACCATCGCCGTGAAGGCGCCGGGGAAGTCCAGCCCCTGCTGCACCGCCGGGATGGTGCCGATGGTCAGGAACAGCATGAACGCGAAATTGATCAGCACCGGCACCCAGCCCATGATGATCGCGTACACGGCCACCAGGATGATGCCGAAGAAGACCAGCTTGCCCGAGTCGCCGAGCCAGCCCGGCAGCAGGTGCTCCGACCAGGCGAGCATCAGCCCGGCCAGGCCGCCGACCACGCAGTGGGCGAGCTTGTCGAACGCCATGTGCTCGACGCTGGCCCAGCACAGCAGGAACACGAACGCGGCCCAGAACTGGCGCGTGCCGACCGTCAGGCACAGCCAGACGAAGGCGCCGATGACGACGATGACGCCCAGCAGCACCAGCAGCCCCTTGAGCGGCGTCATCGGGGCGGCGGCCTGGGTGTCGGATGCGGCGGTGCCTTGGCTCATGGTGTCTCCCTGTCGTGGTCGATGAAGGAAAAGGCGTGAACGATGCACGCAATCGGTGGGAGCTTACCCCGGCTTCGGCGCAACCGGAAGTACTGACCGACGAGGGTTTGTCTGGTGGCAATCGAGTGGGGCGTTCGGTAAGCGCAGGGAGGCCTGTCGCGCCCGAAGAACATCCCCAGAAAAAGCGCGAGGAGGAAGACCCCGGGGCGGCCGGCGCCCCTCGTGCTTCCTCCTCCATCGTGCGCCGCTCCGGTCGCCACGCGCACGCGCGGGCCCCTCATCGGGGTGCGGCGTCGATCGGGGGGCCGGATCGGCCCCCCTGCAGATCACTCAGCGCTCACCCATGCGGCTGCGCGCCCAGCTCGTCGACTTTCTGGCCATCGCCATGCACGCGCGCAGCAGCCGCCCGCTTTGTGTCACGACCACCACGAGAGCGAACAGGTAGATCGACAGGTCGAGCCAGTCGATGCCGCTGTCGGCTGCGAGATAACCCGAAGCCGCCGACAGCAGCAGGATGGCCACGCCCGCGATGAGCGTGGCGACGCTGCTCTTGCGCTGCTTCAGCCATTCGAACGTCGTCGGGGTGCGCGGTTCCGCCGTGATGAGGTTGGTGTTATCCATGATCCGTGTCGCCGTCGAGCGGCGCCTTTCAGTTTCAACGCGGTCATGGTCCTCCCGTCGGCCTAGAGCAATCACCTCAGCCCTCGGGCTACCGGAAGACGACGATCGCCTGGCGTGGCTTGCGCGGCCGCCCGCGCCCGGGCTGCGCCGGATGGCCCACCAGGATCAGGCCCTGCGGTTCCCAGTCGTGCGCCAGCGCCAGCGCCGAGCGCACCTCGTCGGGGCAAAAGAGCGGCGCGCACATCCAGCACGCACCGAGGCCCTGCGCCTCGGCCGCCAGCAGCAGGTTCTGGCCCGCCATCGCCGTGCTCTGCACGGCCATCCGGTGCTCGGCCTGCGTGCGCTTGGGGTCGGGGTAGCGGTCCATCTCGGCCATCGTGAGGCAGACGACGACGACCAGGGGCGCCTCGACGATGCGCGCGCGCGAGCGCTGCACATCGGCGTCGATCGCCGCCAGGTTGGCGCCGTCGTGCTCGCGGTCGGCGCGCAGGCGCCGACCCATCGTGTCGGCGAGCGCGCTCTTGGCGGCCTGATCCTGCACGAGACAAAAGCGCCACGGCTGCCGGTTGTGGGCCGAAGGCGCCTGTGCTGCCGCGTCGACGAGACGCAGGACGGCCTCCGGCGGCACGCGCTCGGCCCGAAAGCGGCGGATCGTCTGGCGCCGCATCAGCACGGCGAGTGCATCGCCTTGCGCGCCGGCACGCGCCGCCGCGGGCGCGACGGGCGTCAGCATGGGCGCCGCCTCACTGCGGCGGCACCGAGAAACCGTCGACGACCGGCTTGTGCTGCTCGGTGAAGTACTGCGCCAGCGTGCGGTGCAGGCCGTCGGCGTCCCACTTGCCGCTGCCTGGGTTGTCGTAGTAGACGTCCAGGCGCGGGCGCTGCACGATCGTGATGCGGGCGCCCCAGACGACGAACACCTCGCCCGAGATGTGCGCCGCCCGGTCCGAGGCGAGGTAGCCCACCATCGGCGCGACGTTGGACGGATGGAAGACGTCGAAGCCGCTCGCGGGCGCCGCGAACAAATGCGCGTGCGGCATGTTCTCGGTCATCGCGGTGCGCGCACGCGGCATGATCACGTTGCAGGTCGCGCCGATCTTGTGCACCAACTGCGCCACCGACATGCTGAGGTTCACGATCGCGGCCTTGGCCGGCCCGTAGTTGGGCTGCCCTGGCGCGGCGAACAGCGCCGCTTCCGACGAGGTGCTGATCAGGCGCGCGTGGATGGGCCCGTCCTTGGCCTTCTCGCGCCAGTACTGCGCGGCATTGCGCATGTTGACGAAGTGGCCGCGCAGGTGCACGCGCAGCACCGAGTCGAACTCGTCGTCGCTCATGCCGTAGATGGTCTTGTCGCGCGTGAAGCCCGCGTTGTTGACCATGATGTTCATGTCGCCGAAGGTGTCGAGCGCGGCCTTGAACACCTTGCCCGCATCCGCGGTGTCGGCGCAGTCGCCGAGCACGGCGATGGCCTCGCCGCCCATGGCCTTGATGTCGGCGACGGTCTGCTGCGCGGCTTCGGCTGCCTTGGGCAGGCCGATGTCGTTGACCACCACGCGCGCGCCCTGGCGCGCCAGTTGCAGCGCCTCCTCGCGCCCCAGTCCGGCGCCGGCGCCGGTCACGATCGCGACCTTGCCGCTCAGATCCCCCATGATTCGATCTCCTGTTGTCGAACCGACGATCAAAGACGTTCGATGATGGTGCCGGTGCCGACGTGGGCACCACAGCACATCGTGATCAGCGCCGTGGCCTTGTCCTGGCGCTCGAGCTCGTGCAGCGCGGTGCAGATCAGCCGCGCGCCGGTCGAGCCGACCGGGTGGCCCAGCGCCATCGCGCCGCCGTTGACGTTGACCTTGCTCATGTCGGCATCGAACACCTGCGCCCAGGACAGCACCACCGAGGCGAACGCCTCGTTGATCTCGACCAGGTCGATGTCGCGCAGCGTCATGCCGCTGCGCGCGAGCAGCCGCCGCGTGGCGTCGACCGGACCGTCGAGCCCGTAGTAGGGGTCGGCGCCGACGATGCAGTCGGTGACGATGCGCGCGCGCGGCTTGAGGCCGCGCTTTTTCGCCTCCGCGGCGCTCATCCACATCACGGCCGCGGCGCCGTCCGAGATCTGCGAACTGTTGCCGGCGGTGGTGATGCCGCCCGCCATCAGCGGCTTGAGCTGCGCCAGCCCTTCCATCGTGGTCGGGCGCAGCCCCTGGTCGCGCGCGACGACCTTGGTGGCGCCGCTCGGCTTGCCGTCCTCGCCGAGCACCGGCGCCTCGATCGTGAACACTTCGCGATCGAAGCGCCCCTCGTCCCACGCCACCTTGGCGCGGCGCTGCGACTCGCAGGCCAGCGCGTCGACCATCTCGCGCGTCAGGCCGCGGTTCTTCGCGATGCGCTCGGCCATCTCGAACTGGGTCTGCGGTGTGTCCCAGGGCCAGCCCGCCGGGATGAAGTAGCCGGGGCCGTGCGCGACGTTGGCGCCCAGCGGCACGTGGCTCATCAGCTCGACGCCGCAGGCGATGCCGATGTCGATCGAGCCCGAGGCCACCAGCGCCGCGATCTGGTGGTTGCAGGCCTGCGCCGAGCCGCACTGCGCATCGACGGTGTAGCCGCCGGTGCCGTAGTTCTTGCCCATCGACAGCCACGACTGGCGCGTGATGTTGTTCGACTGCTCGCCGGCCTGCGTGACGCAGCCGCCGGCAACGAGGTCGACGTCGGCATAGTCGATGCCGGTGCGGCGGATCAGTTCCTCGAACGTCGACGACAGCAGCCGGGTGACGTGCAGTCCGGACAGGTCGCCGACCACCATCTTGCCGCGCGCGATCGGGGTGCGGCACGCTTGGACGATGACTGCTTCGGGCATGGAGGTACTCCTGTAGGTGATGGGGCCGTGGATGCGCGGGTGGGCGCTGCGTGGCGTCGCGCCGGCGCGGGCGCTGCGTCGGGGGTCGGCGCACCCCGGTGCGCGCCACTCGACGTCGAACGGCCGATGCTACGTGCTCAGCCCGACGACGTCCGGGTGCGGAAATCGACGAGCCGCACGAACACGCTCGCCAGCACGTCGACGATCGCGTCGAAGTCGTCGTCGGGGATCGCGTGCGCGGCTTCGTTGCGGCGGTAGATGGCCAGCAGCGCGCGCTCGCGCGCGTCGGGCATCACGAAGCCGATCGTGCGCAGCTTGTCCAGCGTCTTCGACATCTCGGGGTGGTACGCGCGCAGCAGCCTCGACGCGGCACCCATCGGATCGCGGTCGCCGAGGATGCCCGCGAGCCGGATGACGGCGTCGAACGACAGCGCGATCTTTCCGCGCTCGGCCTCCTCGACCAGCGCCGGGTCGCGCAGCCTGGCCGCGTCGGCCACCGCCTGCACGGAGATGCCGAGGGCCTCGCGCATCGTGCGCAGCAGCCTGCCGGCCTGCTGCAGCGCCGCGGGCTCGGCATGCTCTTGCTGCTGCCGCGCCTCGGACAGCGTCCGGGCCATCGAGATGACGGTCTCGGCGCCCGGCAGCATGCCTTCGGCCCAGTGGCGCAGGCGGCCAGCGAGGTCCAGGGAAGCGGCGGGGGCGGGGCTGGCGCAGGCCGGTGCCGCCGCCGCAGTGGCTGCGGGCTCGTCGTGCGCGACGATCGGGACGTCCTGCGGCGCCGGTGCGCGAGGGAGCTTGCGCGCGGGCGGCGGCGCGGACAACTTGGGCGCCGGTGCCGAGGGCGCTGCATGCGCCGGGGCCGGGGGCGCCGCATGCGCCGGTGCCGAGGGCTCCCTGCGCACCGGGGCCGGGGGCGCTGTGCGCGCCGTCGCGGGCGGCATCTTGCGCCCGGGCGCGGGGGGCAACTTGCGTGCCGCGGGCGCGGCCGT
>JAFECX010000118.1 GCA_018241895.1 Pseudomonadota bacterium | reverse complement strand
CGGCCGAGGCCGGCGCCCACGCGCGATGAGCGCGGCGCAGGGCGGCGGGGCGTGACGCGCGCCGGCGATCCGGCTGCCGTAGCGGCGGCGGACACGCGCGCGCACCCGGCAAGCAGCGGCGACGCGCCCGGCACGGCGGGTGCCGTGTTGCGCCTGGCGCGGCGACTCCGGCACATCGAGCCCTTCTACGTCATGGAGTGTGCGAAGGAGGCGATGCGCATCGCCGCCACACCCGAGTGCGACGCGGCGCGCGGCGGCGAGCCGATGATCTTCCTGAACATCGGCGAGCCCGACTTCGGCGCCGCGCCGCCGGTGCGCGAGGCGGCCGAGCGCTGCCTGCGCGACGGCCGCACGCAGTACACGCAGGCCACCGGTCTGGACGCGCTGCGCGAGCGCATCGCCGCCTGGTACGGCACGCGCTTCGGCCTCGCGATCGAGCCGCATTGCGTCGTCGTCACCGCCGGGGCATCGGCCGCACTGCAGCTCGCCTGCCTGGCGCTGTTCGAGCCCGGCGACGAGGTGTTGATGCCCGACCCGAGCTACCCGTGCAACCGCCACTTCGTCGCGGCGGCGGGCGCGCACCCGCGGCTGCTGCCCACGGGGCCACAAACGCGCTTCCAGCTCGACGGCGACGCCGTGCGCCGGGCCTGGACGGCGTCGACGCGCGGCGTGCTGCTGGCCAGCCCGAGCAACCCCACCGGCACCTCGATCGCGCCCGAGGTGCTGGCCGACATCGCCACCAGCGTGGCCGAGCGCGGCGGCGTGACGCTGGTCGACGAGATCTACCTCGGCCTGGGCTACGAGGCGCGCTACGGCACGAGCGCGCTCGGCCTGGGTGGCGCGGCGCGCGCGACCATCGTCTCGATCAACAGCTTTTCCAAGTACTTCGGCATGACGGGCTGGCGCCTGGGCTGGATGGTGGTGCCGGCGGCGCTGGTGGCGCCGCTGGAGCGCCTGGCGCAGAACCTGTACATCTGCCCGAGCACGATCGCGCAGCACGCGGCGCTGGCCTGCTTCGAGCCCGAGTCGATCGCCGAGTACGAACGGCGGCGCGCCGAGTTCCGGCGCCGGCGCGACTTCGTGGTGCCGGCGCTCGAGGCGCTGGGCCTCGCGGTCCCGGTCACTCCCGACGGCGCGTTTTACGCCTGGGCCGACTGCTCGGCGCACGGCGCGTCGAGCTGGGATTTTTGCTTCGAGATGATGCACCGCGCGCACGTGGCGCTGACGCCGGGGCGCGACTTCGGCCCCGCGGCCGCCGAGCGCCATCTGCGCCTGTCCTTCGCCAGCTCGATGAGCGAGCTCGAGCTGGCGCTGGCCCGGCTGGCGCGCGAGCTCGGCCGCACCCCCGCGGCGGCAGCACCCTCTCGCGGGTGATTCCTGCGCCACGCTGCGCGTGGCGGCAAGAAACGTGACAGCACGTTAAGGCCCGCAGAGGCGCGCCTTTTCGGGCGCCGCGCACCGCGGCCCATGCCGTAAGCTGCGCCGTCGTGGGCTACAACCCTTTTCAGCCGCGCGGGCGCGGCGAGGACGCCGAGTCCGAATTCGCCGCCACCGTGGCCTTGCTGCCGCCCGCAGCGGGCGGCAGCGCCCTGTGGGCGTCGCCGCTGCGTTTGCGCGACGTGGCCGCAGCCACTGCCGGCGGCAGCACGCCGTGGGCGGCCGATGCGGCGGTGCGTGACCCGTGCGTGCCCGACAGTCTGCCCGATGCGTCGTGGTCGATGGATTCGCTGCCGGCAGACTCGTTGCCGCCCGACTCGGTGCCCCCCGATTCGCTGCCACCGGCATTCGACGCCGCGTTGCCGGCGGGCACCGCAGCGAGACCCCGCACCTTCGGCGACGCGGCCTCGGCGTCGCCCCCTGCGCTGCGGCACGATGCGGCCGACGACGCCGTCTGGCCATCGGGCCGGCGCACTGCGAGCGCCGACGGACCTCCGATCGCGCACATCGGGCGCTATGCGCTCGAGCAGCGCCTGGGTGTCGGCGGCCTGGGCCAGGTGCACGAAGCCTGGGACCCGATGCTCTCGCGCGCGGTGGCGATCAAGACGCTGCACTTCGAGGTCGACGGTCCGACGCGCGCGTCGCTGGACCGGCTCTTCCTCGCCGAGGCGCGCGCGATCGCCTCGCTGTCGCACCCGCACATCGTCACCGTCCACGACGCCGGCCTTTCGCCGCAGGGCGTGTACATCGCGATGGAGCGGCTGCACGGCGCCGATCTGCGCCAGCGCCTGGCCGCGGGCTGGCAACCGAGTCCGGGCACCGCCGCGCAACTCGTGCGCCGCATCGCCGATGCGCTGGCCTATGCGCATGCGCGCGGCATCGTGCACTGCGACATCAAGCCGGCCAACATCTTCGTCACGCGCCACGACAAGCCCAAGGTGCTCGATTTCGGCATCGCACGCGTGGCGCACGGCCGCGCGCTGCCGGGGCTCGAAGGCTGGGTGGCCGGCTCGCCGCACTACCTGGCGCCCGAGCAGCTGCGCGGCGAGGTCGTGGACGCACGCACCGACATCTACGCGCTGGGCGTGGTGTTCTACGAGCTGCTGGCCGGCCGCAAGGCCTTCCCCGGCGACTCGATCGAGCAGATCGCCACCGCGGTACTCGCCAACCACCCCGCGCCGGCCAACGAGTTGCGCAGCGGCGTGTCGCCGACGCTGGCGCGCATCGCGGCCAAGGCGATGGCGCGCGAGCCCGCCGAGCGCTATGCATCGGCGTCGGACATGGCGCGCGAGCTGCGCCGCTGGGCCGAGCGCCATGCCAGGGCCAGGCGCGAGGGCCTGGCGTGCGACGAACGCGACCTGCCGACCGCGAGCGCGCGCCCCGTCACGGCCAGACCGACCCGCCGGGGCCTGCTGCTCGCCGGGCTCGGCGCCGGGGCCGCCGTCGCACTGGCTGTCGGCGCCTTGTCGGCCTGGAAGGCACGCACACCGCCGACGCTGCCGCAGCCAGCGGCGCCGCCAGCCACCCTGGCCGGCGTTGCGGCCGCGCCTGCGACGCACCCGAGCGCCACCTCGCCGATCGCCGCGGACGCGGCGGCGCCTGCCGAATCCGCATCGGCGGCGATGGCGGCGGACACCGCACCGGCGGCGGCAGCGCCGGGCGCATCGGCCACGAGCCTGCCGCTCGCCGCGGCAGCGGATCCGGCACCGGCGCAAGATGGGGCGCCTGCGGG
>JAFECX010000117.1 GCA_018241895.1 Pseudomonadota bacterium | reverse complement strand
GCCTCGAAGCGAGCGGCCACCGACGGCGGCCCGGCGACGAAGCGCGCCCGCGTGAGCGCCTGGTGCTCCCAGGTCCACGCCGTGTTGCTGCCGCGCCCGGCCTGGTAGCGCTCGAAGGCGTCGATCGAGGTCACGAGCAGGCCCGAGCCGCCGTTGGGCCTGAGGGCGGTGTCGATGTCGAACAGCTCGCCGGCCGCCGTGCGCAGCGTGAGCCAGGTGATGAGGCGGCGCACGAAGCCGCCGTAGATCTCCTGCGCGCGCTGCAGGTCGCCCTCCTGCGTGTCGTCGTAGAGGAAGACCAGGTCCAGGTCGCTGCCGTAGCCCAGTTCCTTGCCGCCGAGCTTGCCGTAGGCGACGATGGCCAGGCCGCAGCTCTCGCGGTGGCGCCTGGCGTGGCGCTGCCAGGCCCAGGCGAGCGTGAGCTCGAGCACGGCATCGGCCAGTGCCGACAGGTCGTCGGCGACCTCCTCGACCGTGATCTCGCGCTCGACGTCACGCACCAGCGTGCGGAAGACCTCGGCGTGATGCGCGTGGCGCAGCGTGTCGAGCAGCGACTCCTCGTTCTCCTCGCCGGCGCGCGCCCAGGCAGCGCGTCGTCCCTCGAGCTCGGCGACGAAGGCGGTGCGCTCGAAGCGCTGGTGCTGCAGCCGCTCGTCGGCCAGCTCGTCGATCACGCCCGGGTGGCGCATCAGGTACTGCATCGGCCAGCGCGCCAGGCCCAGCAGGCCGAGCAGGCGGCGCAGCACCGCGGGCCGCTCGACGAGCAGCGCAAGGTAGCTCTCGCGCCGCAGCAGCGGCTCGATCCAGTCGACGAAGCGCAGCGCCGCGCCCTCTTCGACCTGCCCCTGCTGCACGAGCTGCGCGGCCTGCTGCACGAGACGGCCCAGGCGCGCGCGGCTGTCGTCGCGCAGCGCCGCCACGCGGGGCTGCCTGGCGAACTCGCGCACGCGCGCGGCGAGCGCCGCGGGCAGCCGCTCGAGCAGCGCCGCGTCGTCGAGGGCCGGCGGGCCGTTGCCGCAGCGGCGGCACTCGGTGCTGCCGCCGGCGGCGGCCCCCTGGCCGTCGCGCAGCAGCGCGTCGAACTCCGAGGCGATCAGCTCGCGCACTTCGCCCAGGCGGTCGAGCAGCTCGCAGGCATCGTCGGCGCAGGGCAGGCCCATGCTGCGCCCGATCCACGCGAGGTCGGCGTCGTCGGCCGGCAGCAGGTGCGTCTGCTGGTCGTCCAGGTACTGGATGCGATGCTCGAGGCGGCGCAGGAAGACGTAGCCCGCGGCCAGCGCCTGCGCCGTCTCGGGCTTCATGAGATCGCACGCCGCCAGCCGCTCGAGCGCGCGCAGGGTGCGTCGCGTGCGGATTTCGGGGAACTGGCCGCCGCGCACCACCTGCAGCAACTGCACGATGAACTCGACTTCACGGATGCCGCCGCGCGAGAGCTTCACGTCGTTGGCGCGCTCGGGTCGCCCGGCGGCGCGGCGCTGTGCCTCGTCGCGAACCTTGCGGTGCAGCTGGCGCAGCCCCTCGAAGACCCCGTAGTCGAGGTAGCGCCGGTAGACGAACGGGATGACCAGCGCGCGCAGCGCCAGTGCGCTGCCGCCGGCGACGGCGGCGCGCGGCGCGACGACGCGGCTCTTGCTCCAGGCGAAGCGCTCCCACTCACGGCCCTGCACGAGGAAGTACTCCTCGAGCATCGCCAGGCTGATCACCGGCGGCCCGGAGTTGCCGTTGGGGCGCAGCGCGAGATCGACGCGAAAGACCAGGCCGTGCTCGCCGACCTCGCCGACCAGCGCATACAGACGCCTGGCGACGAAGGCGAAGTACTCGTGGCACGACACCGCCCGCCCGCCCGTGCCGCCGGCGGTGCGGCCATCGTCGTCGTAGACGTAGACGAGGTCGATGTCGGAGGACACGTTGAGCTCGCGCGCGCCGAGCTTGCCCATGCCGACGATCCACAGCTCGACGCGCCGCCCGTCTGCGGCCCGCGGCGCGCCATGGCGCTCGTCGGCTTCGGCCAGCGCGGCGGTCAGCGCCAGCTCGAGCGCGGCCTCGGCCAGCGCGGTCATCGCGCCGGTGACGCTGTCCAGCGCCGCACCGTGCTCGACGTCGAGTTCGGCCAGGCGCTCGATGACCAGATGGCGCGCCACGCGCAGCGCGTCGGCCAGCGGCAGCGCGAACGGCGGCCGGCCCAGCGCCTGCACCAAGGCCACGATCTGCTCGAAGCCCGGCACGCCGGCGGCGAGCAGCGCCCGCTCGGTGGCATAGCGGCGGCGCACGCGCTGCACGAAGCGGCTGTGGGCGGCCCCTGCGGCCACGGGCTCTGGCATCGACGGCTCCCTTTCGCACCCGCGGCGCGCGCCGTTTCCCGGCGCCGGCGCGCGCAGCGGCGCGAAGACTATGCGCAACGCCATCGCCCACTGGGGCAGTGGGCATTGCGAGGACAATCGCGGCGTGAAGATCGCCGCGGTGCAGATGGTCTCGACGCCCGACGTGGCGCGCAACCTCGAGGCCGCGGCGCGCCTGGTCGGCGAGGCCGCGGCCGGCGGCGCGCAGCTGGTGGCGCTGCCGGAGTACTTCTGCCTGCTCGGGCGGCGCGACGGCGACAAGCTCGCCGCCGCCGAGCGCGCCGGCAGCGGCCCGATCCAGCAGGCGCTGGCCGAGCTGGCGCGCCGGCATCGCGTGTGGCTCGTCGGCGGCACGTTGCCGATCGCGGCGAACGCCCTGCACAGCATGGGTGCAGCGCACGCAGCGGACGGCACCGATCGCGTCGGCAATGCGCCAGCGCAGCGCGTGCTCAACCGCAGTTGCGTCTACGCACCCGACGGGCACGAGGCCGCGCACTACGACAAGCTGCACCTTTTCGCCTTCGACAACGGGCGCGAGAGCTACGACGAAGGCCGCACGCTGGCCGCCGGCACGCGGCCGGTGGCGCTGGACTGCGACGGCTGGCGCGTGGGCCTGTCGATCTGCTACGACCTGCGCTTTCCCGAGCTGTATCGCACGCTGATGCAGCCGCCGTGCGACCTCGTCGTCGTGCCTTCGGCGTTCACGCACACGACCGGTCAGGCGCACTGGGGGCTGCTGCTGCGCGCACGCGCGGTCGAGAACCAATGCTATGTGCTCGCGCCGGCGCAGGGCGGCCGGCACGAGAACGGCCGGCGCACGTGGGGCCACAGCATGATCGTCGACCCCTGGGGCGTCGTGCTCGCGTGCCGCGCCGAGGGCGAGGGCGTGGTGCTGGCCGACGCGAGCCGCGAGCGCATCGACGAGATCAGGCGCCAGCTGCCGGCGCTGGCGCACCGGCGGCTCTGAGCGGGCGCCTCGGGCCGTCAGCGCCAGCCGTACATCAGCCGCCGCGCGAGCAGCGCCTTGGCCGGCGCGAGCCTCTGCAGCGCGGCCAGGCCCAGGCCGCGCAGCGCGGCGACGCCGGGCCCGTGCCAGGTGAAGCTGCGCGCGAGAAAGTCGGTGACGGCGATCGTGCCCCAGCGGTCGGGCGCGCGCGACCACTCGACGCGGCGCAAGGCAGCGTCCAGGTTGTCGCCCTCGCGCAGCGCCGCCACCAGCGCGTGCGCGTCGCGCAAGCCCAGGTTGAGCCCCTGCCCGGCCACCGGGTGCAGCGTCTGCGCGGCATTGCCGATGCGCACGACGCGGCCGTGCACCAGGGTGCGCTCGGCGTTGAGCCCGAGGGCGAAGGCCCGCAGCGGCGAGACGGCGCGCACGCGGCCGGCGCGCGTCGGCAGCAGGCTCGCCAGCACGGCCGCGCGCTGCGCGTCGTCGAGCGCGGCCATGGCATCGGCGTCCTTCGCGGCGCACCAGACGAGCGCGGCGCGCAGGTCCTGCGTGGCCTCACCGTCGCCGTCGCGGGACGCAAGCGGGGGCAGCGGCAACAGCGCCAGCGGCCCGTCGGGCGTGAAGCGCTCGAAGGCGACGCCGGCCGTGCCGCCGGCGAGCGTGACCTCGCCGACCCAGGCCGTCTGGCCGTAGTCGCGCGCCAGTGCCTTGCGCGCCTGCTCGGCGAACACGCCACCTTCGGCGACGACGGCCAGATCGAAGGTCTCCGCGACCCCGGCGTCGACCTCGACGCCGCCGGCCACCGGCTTCAGCGCGGCCACCGGCCGCCCAAAGCGCGCTTCGAGACGCCGGGGTTCGGCCGCCACGGCCTCGAACCAGGCCTGCTGCATCGGCGCGAGCAGCGCGCCGTAGCCGAGCACGGCACCGAGCTGCGGCACGCCCAACTCGCGCGCGCTCAGCGTCACCTCGGGCTGCGCACGGGCCCCCAAGAAGGCGGCAGGCGTCTGCGAGACGTGCACTTCGGCGATCGGCGCCGCCCGGCGCGCCAGCTCGCCAGGCCACAGGCCCAGGCGCTCGAGGAACATCAGGCTGCCCAGCGACAGCGCCAGCGTGCGCGCGTCGCCCGCGACGTCGCGCTCGGGCGGCCGGGCGTCGTACACCGTCAAGCGCGCCTGCGGCAGCAGCGAGCGCGCGTGCAGCGCGAGCGCCAGGCCCACCGGGCCGGCACCAATGACGGCGATGCGCGAGGTCGTCACGAAAGCCCGGCTCCAGCGATGATCACGGCGCGTATTATTCGCCGCCCCTCGGCACGACTCAGTGGAGCACGCAGCATGGCCCTGATGGACTTCATCAAGAAGCAGTTCATCGACGTCATCGAATGGACCGAGAGCGGCGACGGCACGCTCGCGTACCGCTACCCGATGGCCGACCACGAGATCCAGTACGGCGGCATGCTCACCGTGCGCGAGGCGCAGGCCGCGGTGTTCGTCAACGAAGGCAAGGTGGCCGACGTCTTCGGCCCCGGCCTGTACAAGCTGACGACGCAGACGCTGCCGGTGCTGACCTACCTGAAGAACTGGGACAAGCTGTTCCAGAGCCCGTTCAAGAGCGACGTCTACTTCTTCGTCACGCGCCAGCAGCTCGACCGCCGCTGGGGCACGACGCAGCCGGTGACGATCCGCGACAAGGACTTCGGCGCCGTGCGGCTGCGCGCCTTCGGCAACTACGCCTTCCACATCGCCGACGCCAAGGCCTTCTACAGCGCGGTGAGCGGCACGCGCGAGCGCGTCACGCTCGACGACGTCGACGGCCAGCTGCGTGGCCTGATGCTGCAGAACATCAGCAACGCGGTGGCCGCCAGCGGCATTCCCTTCCTCGACCTGGCCGCCAACCAGATCGAGTTCGCGCGCCAGCTGCAGGCCGCCAACTCGCCCGAGTTCGCCAAGCTCGGCCTCGCGCTGGACGCGGTGACGGTGCAAAACGTCAGCCTGCCCGAGGAGCTGCAGAAGATCCTCGACCAGAAGATCGGCATGGGCATGGTCGGCGCCGACATGGGCAAGTTCATGCAGTACCAGACGGCGCAGGCGATCCCCAAGTTCGCCGAGGGCGCGGCCGGCGCCGGCGCGGGCGGCGGCGGTTTGGTCGGCGACGCGATGGGGCTGGGCGCCGGCGTCGCGCTCGGGCAGGTGATGGCGCAGCAGCTCGGCCAGGGGCTGCAGGGCG
>JAFECX010000116.1 GCA_018241895.1 Pseudomonadota bacterium | reverse complement strand
GGGTGCGGGATCAACCGGGCGGCCGCGTCGCTGAAAATCTCATCCATCCGGGCCGCCGCGCGCGGATTGTCGGCTGCGATGTAGTCCCACACATCGGCACGGTCTTGCTGCGCTTCGGGCGTCCAGACAACTCTCACGACTGCCTCGCCACACTGGCACGCCGTGCGGCGAATTCGGCCTCAACTTCATCGTTCGATCGCCCCAATCCAGCGCGCATTGAAGCCCGGCCGGCCTCGACCTTGCGGCGCAGGAACTCGTCGTACTCGCGCGACTTGCGCTGGCTCTGAATGAACTCGCGCATCAACTCGCGCAGGACTTGCGACGCCGGGCGATGGGCCGCTTCGGCTTCGGCCATGAACTCGGCGCGCAACTCGGGCTCCAGCTTCATCGTGAAAACGGCTTGTTTTGACATGATCGGGGCCTCCTGCTACTTAATACTAACAAAGTATATACGTCGTCTTTACTAAGCGCTACTCACAGAACGCTGCAAGGCGGGCCTGCGCTATGCCAAGACCTGTCGGAAAACATTTGATTGTCGACAGATCTTCAACAGCCCTCTGCACCAAGCTCCGAGTGGCCGCAAAATTGTGCGGAAAACTGTGTCGCCAGACGCTACCATGCGGAAACCGCGTCTTGATGGTTTTCCGCTTATGTTAGTAGGTTACATGCGCGTGTCGTCAGATTCCGACCGGCAGAGCACGGACTTGCAGCGCGACGCGCTGCTCGCCGCCGGCGTCGATCCGCGTCACCTGTTCGAGGATTACGCCTCCGGCGCGAAGGACGACCGCGCCGGCTTGGTGCAGGCGCTCGAATTCGTCAGGCCCGGCGACGTACTGGTCGTGTGGAAGCTCGACCGGCTCGGCCGATCGCTGTCGCACCTACTCACCATCGTGACCTCGCTCAAGGACAAGCGGGTGGCGTTCCGCTCGCTGACGGAGAATCTGGACACCACCACGCCATCGGGCGAGTTTCTATTCCAGGTGTTCGGCGCGCTCGCGCAGTACGAGCGCGCCTTGATCCAGGAGCGTGTCGTTGCCGGCCTGGCTGCTGCCCGCAAACGTGGCCGGATCGGTGGGCGGCCGCAGGCAATCACCGGCGAGAAGCTGGATGCCATTATCGCCGCGCTCGAAGGTGGCATGTCCAAGGCAGCCGTGTGCCGCAACTTCGGCGTGAAGCGGACCACCTTGATCGAAACTCTGACGCGGGCCGGCTGGCCCGCGTCAGTGCCCCCAGGAGCGTAGCGGTATGGCGGACGGCGGCGGCAGTAAGGAAGATCAGTGGGTATTGGCGCCAGCCGAACGCGAACTGGTGATGACCAAAAACCGGGCGAACCGGTTGGGCTTTGCCATCCTGCTGACCTTCTTCCGTGATCGCGGCCGTTTTCCGCGCGACGAAACCGAAGTCGAGGTACAGGGCATAGCCGCGCTCGCCAAACAACTCGACGCACCCGCGCCCATCGATGGCGAAGCCTTCCTCACGGGCCGCACTGCCGAGCGGCTGCGCGGCGAAATCCGCGTGCGTTTCGGCTTCCGCGAAGCGACGGTAGCCGATGCCGAGATGCTGACGGAGTGGCTGCGTGATCATGTTGCCGGAGAAGTTGGCGGTGACATTGAGCCGATGATCGAGCGGCTGGAAGGACGTTGCCGCGAACTCGCCATCGAGCCGCCGAAACCAGACCGGATGGAGCGCATCGCGCGCAGTGCGTTGCGCTCCCACGAAGACCGCTTCCATAGCTGCGTGTATGGGCGGCTGCCGCCCGCGACTCGCGAACGCCTGGATGCCTTGCTGCGCCCAGAAGAATCGGGCCACGGGGAGAGCGCCGTTGAAGATGCTCAAGGCGAAGCCGCAGGCAACGCGCCGGCCGTCTTGCTGAAACTGCGCGGCAGTCCCGGCCGCCCAAGCCTTGCCAGCATGCAGGATGAGTTGGCGAAGCTCGAACTGATCCGGGGGATCGAGCTGTCTGCCGATCTGTTCGACCGGACTTCGCCGCGTGACCTGGAGCGCTGCCGCCAGCGTGTGTCGGTCGAGGTTCCCCGCGACCTGCGCCGACATCCCGATGCAGCGCGCCTCACCTGGCTGGCCGCTTTCGTCCACCTGCGCGCCCGCAGCCTGACCGACGACCTGGTGGACTTGCTGATCGAGACCATCCACCAGATCGGCGCGCGTGCCGAACGCAAGGTCGAACGCGAACTGCTGGAGGACCTCAAGCGCGTGTCCGGCAAGCAGAACCTGCTGTTCAATCTGGCCGACGCCACCTTGGCCCAGCCGGACGGCGTGGTGCGCGACGTGGTGTTTCCAGTGGTCGGCGAGCAGACGCTGCGCGATCTGGTCAAGGAGTGGAAGGCCACCGGCCCGACCTACCGCATCACGCTGCGCACTGTGATCCGCAATTCGTACCAGGGCCACTACCGGCGCATAGTACCGACCTTGCTGGCCGCGCTGGTATTCCGCTCCAACAACGACCGCCACCGCCCGGTGATGGACGCGCTCGACCTGGTGAAGCGCTTTGCCGACACCAAGGTGCATACCTTCCCAGCCGACATCGAGGTGCCGCTCGATGGCGTGGTACGTGGCCTGTGGCGAGAAGCCGTCATGGAGACGGACGCCGCCGGCCGGGATCGGGTCAACCGCGTCACCTATGAAATCGCCGTGCTGGAAGCCCTGCGCGAGCGGCTGCGCTGCAAGGAAATCTGGGTGGTCGGCGCGAACCGCTACCGCAACCCCGACGACGATCTGCCGGCTGACTTCGAGCAAAACCGCGAGGACTACTACCGGGCGCTGAACCTGCCTCTCGATGTGGAGCGCTTCATCGCCGACTTGCAGGCCGAAATGCGCGCGGCGCTGTCCACCTTCGACGCTGGCTTGAAGAAGAATCCATCCGTCCGGCTGAGCAGCAAGGGCGGTGGCTGGATCACGCTGACGCCGCTCGATGCGCAACCCGATCCCCCCAATCTGACCGCGCTAAAGGCCGAACTCAATGTCCTCTGGCCGATGACCAGCCTGCTCGATATGGTCAAGGAAACCGATCTGCGGTTGAGCTTTACCGATGCCCTGAAAAGCCCGACCTCCTACGAGTCGATGGATCGCTCGGTGTTGCAGCCGCGCCTGCTCCTGTGTCTGCACGGCCTGGGCACCAATGCTGGCTTGCAGCGCATGGCCGGGCTGGATTCCGGCACCACGGCGCGCGACCTGGCCTATGTGCGCCGCCGTTACATCAGCGTGGACGCGATGCGCCGCGCGATTGCCATCGTCGCAGACGGCACGCTGCAAGCCCGCAACCCGGCGATCTGGGGTAGCGGCACCACCGCTTGCGCGTCGGACTCGAAACACTTCGGCGCGTGGGATCAGAACCTCACCACGCAATGGCACGTCCGCTACGGCGGGCGCGGCGTGATGATCTACTGGCATGTCGAGCGCAGCTCGCTGTGCATCCATTCGCAGCTCAAGTCGCCGTCGTCGTCGGAGGTGGCGTCGATGATCGAGGGCGTGATCCACCATTGCACCGAGATGGAGGTGGATCGGCAGTATGTCGATTCGCACGGCCAGAGCACGGTGGCGTTCGCCTTCTGCCGCCTGCTGGGCTTCCAGTTGCTGCCACGGCTGAAGGCCATCCACTCACAGAAGCTGTACCGGCCAGAGACCGGCAAGGCCGACGCCTACGCGAACCTGCAACAGATTCTGACCAAGCCCATCGACTGGGACTCGGTGCGGCAACAGTACGACCAGATGGTCAAGTACGCTACCGCGCTGCGCCTGGGGACAGCGGACACCGAAGCCATCCTGCGCCGCTTCACCAAGAAGAACGTGCAGCACCCGACCTATAAGGCATTCGCTGAGTTGGGCAAGGCGATCAAGACTATCTTCCTGTGCCGCTACCTGCACGACGAGGCGTTGCGCCGGGAAATCAACGAGGGGCTGAACGTAGTCGAGCAGTGGAACGGCGCGACCGACTTCGTGTTCTTCGCCCGCCGGGGCGAGATGGCGAGCAACCGCCGCGAGGATCACGAGGTCAGCATGCTCGCGCTGCACTTGATCCAGAACTGTATGGTCTACATCAACACGCTGATGATCCAGAAGGTCTTGGCCCTGCCGCATTGGCAGGGCAGGTTCACACCACGCGACTACGCCGCCCTGACGCCGCTGATCTGGGAACACGTCAACCCGTATGGTCGGTTCGATCTCGATATGAACACCCGGCTCGACCTACCGTGATCGAAATGGCGGCTGGTGACACGACTGCTTGCTCTACCCCGACCGGATGCGGCATCGTCACCTTCAGCCCGCGCGCCTGCACCTGCGGATCGGCGAACACGTCGGCCAGGGTGTTGATCGGGCCGCAGGGCACGGCGAGCGCCTCCAGGGTCGCGATCCACTCCGCGGTGCTGCGCTCGATGGTGAGCTTCTTCAGCAGCGGGATCAGCGTCGTGCGATTGACGACACGTGCGCGGTTGGTGGCGAAGCGTTCGTCGGTCGCGAGCTGCGGTGCGCCGGCGGCCGCGCAGAAGCGCGCGAACTGCCCGTCGTTGCCGATGGCGAGGATCATGTAGCCGTCGGCGGTGGGGAAGTCCTGATAGGGCACGATGTTGGGGTGCGCATTGCCCAGCCGCTT
>JAFECX010000115.1 GCA_018241895.1 Pseudomonadota bacterium | reverse complement strand
GGGTTCGGTGCGCGGCTGCGCGCGGGTGGCCGCGGCGGCGGCCGCACGGGCGACCGGAAGCGCGTCCGGGCGGGCTTGGGTAATCGTTTCCATGAGTTCTCCTCGAGGGGCGCCCCGCGGTCGGGGCGCCGGGTCCTGTCAAATGGCGCTCAGGCCGCGAGCCGGAACGCGCTCACCGCCTGCACCAGGCGCTGCGCCTGCTGCCTGAGGCTGTCGGCGGCCGCGGCCGACTCCTCGACCAGCGCGGCGTTTTGCTGCGTCACCTGGTCCATCTGCGAGACGGCGTCGCCGACCTGGCCGATGCCCTGCGTCTGCTCGGTGCTGGCGGCGCTGATCTCGGCGATCAGGTCGCTCACGCGCTGCACCTGGGCGACGATCTCGCTCATCGTGCGGCCGGCCGTGGCCACCTGCCCGGAGCCGCTGGCCACCTTCTCGACCGAGGCGCCGATCAGGCCCTTGATCTCGCGCGCGGCCTCGGCGCTGCGCTGCGCCAGCGTGCGCACCTCGCCGGCCACGACCGCGAAGCCGCGGCCCTGTTCGCCGGCGCGTGCCGCCTCCACCGCCGCATTGAGCGCGAGGATGTTGGTCTGGAACGCGATGCCGTCGATGACGCCGATGATGTCGGCGATGCGCCGGCTGCTGGCGCTGATCTCGTCCATCGTCGCCACCACCTGGCCGACCACCTGCCCGCCCTGCGTCGCCACGCCGCTGGCCGACTGCGCCAGCTGCGCCGCGGTGCGCGCGGTCTCGGCGTTGTTCGTCACGGTGGTGCCCAGCTGCTCCATCGACGCCGCCGTCTGCTGCACGTTGGCCGCCTGCTCCTCGGTGCGCTGCGACAGATCGGCGCTGCCCGTGGCCACCTGCGACGAGCCGGTGGCGATCGACTCGGCGCTGGTGCGCACCTCGCTCACCAGCCTGGCGAGGTTCTCGTTCATCGTGCGCAGCGCGCCGAGCAGGCGCCCGGCCTCGTCGCGCGAACTCACCTCGATGCGCGAGCCCAGGTCGCCGCCGGCCACCGCCTCGGCGACCTGCACCGCACGCTGCATCGGCACCGTGATCGAGCGCGTGATCAGCCAGGCCAGCAGCGCACTGCCCGCGGCCATGGCGGCGGCCAGCGCGATCATCAGCCACTTGGCACCGGCGAAGGCTGCCTCGACATCCTCGGCCGCCTTGCGCACGAGATCGACCTGGTCGTCCGTCAACTGCTCGAGCGACTTGGCGTAGGCCTGCACCACCGGATTGAGGCGCCCGGTGAGCAGCGCGCGGGCCTCGTTGCGTTGACCCTTCTTCACGAGCGCGACGAACTCGCCTTCCAGCGCGGCATAACTCTCGGCCGACGCGCTGAGTTGGCTGAATTGCGCGCGCTCCTTGTCGGTGCGCAACCGGGCTTCGAGCTCGCGCAGCAGCTTCGCGTTCTCGCCGCGCGCGACCGTCACCGCGTCCAGCGACGCGGTGACGACGGCCGGCTCGTCGAACAGCAGCGCGTTGCGCATTTCGCGCGCCATCAGGTTCACGCCGTCGTCGATGTCGTTGACGGCCTTCAGCTTGGGTACGAGCTGGCTGCCGATGACCGCCGTGTCGTCGTTCATGAACGACATGCGCGAGATGCCGACGGCGACCACGACGACGGCAATGAGGACGATGGAAGCGAAAGCCACGCCGAGGCGCGGCCCGATGTTCAGGCGAGTGAGGATGTTCATGTTGTTGTTCCGATCCGGCAAGCCGGAAGATTCGATGGCGCCGTGCGGGCTCATCGACAAGGTTGACCCTGCCGCCGCCCCCGGCAGCCGAACCACCGAGCTGCCGGGCGCGCACTGTGCGACAGGGCGTGTGCTCAGTTACGGCCGCGCTGAAGGCCGCCTGATCGGTTTTTGCGTGACGCAGTGCACGTTCGGAGTTCACGGAGCGGCGCAATGCGATTCGTTCATCACGTCGTCGCCATGACGACGCCGGCCACGCGTCGCGATCCTGCTGTGCACGGTGTGCGCCTTTGCGGTCGCCTCGTGCGTGTTCGACGCCGACGTGATGGCCGCGAGCGGCATCGGCGCGCATTTCGTGCGCCTGCGCGGTTGCGAGATGGCGCCGCGGGTGCTCGGGCCCGTGCTCGGCGCGCTGCCGGACAATAGGCCGCGCCGCGGCCCGGTGCGCGTGGCCGGCGGCCGCTGTTCAGCGGCACCGGGCGGCGGCATGCGCCGCCTGTTCGGCGCGCCGCGCCACCGAGCCCGCCCGAGCCCCGCAAGGTCACCGACGACGAAGATCGTCCGGCGACGGCCCGCTTCCCGCCACTCGATCGCCACGTTGCCATGAGCACACGCAGACTCGGAATCGTCATGCACGGCGTCACCGGACGCATGGGCCTGAACCAGCACCTGATCGGCTCGATCTGCGCCATCCGCGCCGAGGGCGGCGTGGCGCTGTCCAGCGGCGAGACCGTCATGCCCGAACCGATCCTGGTCGGCCGCAACGCGGACAAGGTCCGGACCCTGGCGCACGCGCACGGCCTCACGCGCTGGAGCACCGACGTGGACGCGGCGCTGCGCGACCCCGACGACACGGTCTTCTTCGACGCCGGCACGACACAGATGCGCCCCGGGCTGCTCGAGCGCGCCATCGGGGCCGGCAAGCACGTCTATTGCGAGATGCCCATCGCCACCACGCTCGACGCGGCGCTGCGCATCGCGCGCAAGGCCGAGGCCGCGCGCCACGCCAAGGGGCTCAAGAGCGGCGTCGTGCAGGACAAGCTCTTCCTGCCGGGCCTGCGCAAGCTCGACCTGCTGCGCCGCGCGGGCTTCTTCGGCCGCATGCTGTCGGTGCGCCTGGAGTTCGGCTGCTGGGTGTTCGAAGGCGACCTGCAGCCGATCCAGCGCCCGAGCTGGAACCACCGCAAGGAAGACGGCGGCGGCATGGTCCTGGACATGATGTGCCACTGGCGCTACGTGCTCGACAACCTGTTCGGGCAGGTCCGTTCGGTGAGCTGCCTCGCCGCGACGCACATCCCGCAGCGCTGGGACGAAGCGGGCCGCCCCTACCCGGTCACCGCCGACGACGCCGCCTACGCGACGCTCGAGCTCGCGGGGCACGGCGGCGAGCCGGTGATCGCGCAGGTCAACATGAGCTGGGCGACGCGGGTGCGCCGCGACGACCTGGTCACCTTCCACGTCGACGGCACGCACGGCTCGGCCGTGGCCGGCCTGCAGGAATGCCGCGCACAGTCGCGCGTGGCAACGCCGCGCGCGGTGTGGAACCCGGACGTCAGGCAGACGATGGATTTCTTCGCGCAGTGGCAGCCGATCCCGGACGCGCAGAGCTACGACAACGGCTTCAAGATCCAGTGGCAGCACTTCATCCGCCACGTCGTCGAGGACGCGCCGTACGCGTGGACGCTGCTCGAAGGCGCCAAGGACGTGCAACTGGTGGAGGCCGCGCTGCAGAGCTCGCGCGAGCGGCGCTGGATCGACGTGCCCGAGCTCGCACTGT
>JAFECX010000114.1 GCA_018241895.1 Pseudomonadota bacterium | reverse complement strand
TGGCTGCAGCGCTGGTCGACCGGCTGCGCCTGACGCCCGCGATCCTCGGGACGCTGGCCCAGGGCTGCGAACAGCTCGCGGCCATGCCCGATCCGATCGGCGAGATCACTGGCGTCAGGCGCCGTCCGAGCGGCATCGCCGTCGGCCAGATGCGCGTGCCGCTGGGCGTCTTCGGCATGATCTACGAGAGCCGCCCCAACGTCACGGTCGAGGCCGCGTCGCTCGCCATCAAGAGCGGCAACGCCTGCATCCTGCGCGGCGGCTCCGAGGCGCTGGCGTCCAACCTGGCGCTGGCGCGCGAAGTGCAGGCGGCGCTCGTCGAGGCGGGCCTGCCGGCCGAGGCGGTGCAGCTCGTCGAGACCGCCGACCGCGCCGCGGTCGGCCACCTGGTGGCGATGCCCGAGTCGGTGGACCTCGTCATCCCGCGCGGCGGCAAGAGCCTGATCGAGCGCATCGCGCGCGAGGCCAGGGTGCCGGTGCTCAAGCACCTGGACGGCAACTGCCACGTCTACGTCGATGCCGAGGTCGACCTCGAGCTCGCGCTGCGCGTCACCGACAACGCCAAGACGCAGAAGGTGAGCCCGTGCAACGCCGCCGAGTCGCTGCTCGTGCACGCACGCCAGGCGCCGGCCTTCCTGCCGCGCATCGGTGACGTCTTTGTCGCCAAGGGCGTCGAGATGCGCTGCTGCCCGCGTGCGCTGGCGCTGCTCTCGTCGCGGCCGGGCGTGGTGCCGGCCAGCGACAGCGACTGGGACGCGGAGTACCTCGCGCACATCATCAGCATCAAGGTCGTCGACTCGCTGGACGAGGCGATCGACCACATCGAGCGCCACGGCTCGCACCACACCGACGCCATCCTGAGCACGAACCACCCGAACGCGATGCGCTTCCTGCGCGAGGTCGATTCGGCGAGCGTGATGGTCAACGCCAGCACGCGCTTCGCCGACGGCTTCGAGTACGGCCTGGGCGCCGAGATCGGCATCAGCACCGACAAGTTCCACGCCCGCGGGCCGGTCGGGCTGGAGGGCCTCACGTCGCTCAAGTGGATCGTGCTCGGCCAGGGCGAGGTGCGCGGCTGAACGCCGGCGCGGCGCCACGGCCGTGAACGGCAACGCCGCCTCGGCGCCCGGGTTCGCCGCCAGCAGCGGGCTGGCCGGCGGCTTCGAGCGCCTGCTGGATCTCGTCGCGTCGATTACGCGCGGCGACTGGATCGCGATCGCGATCGCCGCCGTGCTGTTCTTCTGGGCGCTGGGCGCCTACAACCGGCTCGTCGCGCTGCGCCGGGCGGTGGCCGAAGCATGGGCGCCGGCGGCCGATGTGCTGCGGCGCCGGCACGAGGCGGTGCGCGCGCTGCTCGCCGCGCTGCAGCAACCGCTGACGGCCGAGCAGAGTGCGCTCGATGCGCTGCAGCAGGCGCTTGCCGCCGGCGAGGCCGCCACCGAGGCCCTGAGCGCGCGGCCGCTGCTGCGCGAGTGCGCCGCCGCCTGGATGGCCGCCGAGGCGACGTTCAACGCCGCCGCTGCGCGCGTCACGGCGCTCGCCGGCGCCGCGGTGAACGACGACGGCGAGGTCACCGACTGGTCCGCTGCGCTGGCAGCCCTCGGCGAGGCACAAGGGCGCCTGCCCTTCGTGCGTCAGTTCTTCAACGACGCCGCCGGCAGCTACGACGAGGCGCTGGCGCTGTTTCCGACGTCGCTCGCCGCGCGCGTCTTCGGCTTCGGACCGGCCGGACGCGTGTGAAGGACCGGCGCAGCGACTGCGAAGTGGCTGCGCAGCGCCTGCGACACCGTGAGCGCCGCGGCAGCGCACTGGCCGGTCCGGCGCGCGCTCGGAACCTGTGAATGAATCGGTCGCGACCGAGCGGCGCGACAGGGCGGCCCCGAACGAGGCGCAAAGCGCAGCCCTATCGCGCGATAGGGCGAGCCTTTGCAACGCCGAGCGCGGGCGTCAGGGCGCCTCGAGCGGGCGTGAGTGGTTCGTTCACAGGTTGCTCAGCCGGCGAGCGCGAGCAGCTCCATCACGTCCTCTTCGAACATCTCGCCCGGCAGCACCTGCTTCAGGCGTCCCTGGCGATCGACGACGGCCGTCAGCGGAATCACGTTGCGCGTCGACAGGGCCTCGGCCAACGGCCGCGTGTGCAGCGTGATCGGGAACTCGTAGCCCTGAGCGCGCGCATACGCGCGCACCACGGCGGCGTCGCTCTCGCGCGCCACGCCGAGCACGACCAGCGCCCGGCCCCGGGCCGCGCGGTGGAGCTTTTGCACATGCCTGTTGTGGTTGCGGCAGAACGGGCAGGTCGTGGACCAGAACACCACGACGACCGCGCGGTCGGCGGCCTGGGCCGCGCCGAAGTGCCCGCCGTCGAGCAGCGGCACCTCGGGCCAGACCACGCGCTCGCCGGGCGCAGCCGGTGCCGCCTGCGCCGCACCGCCGCCGGCCAGCGCGCCCAGCGCCGGCAGCACCGAGCGCGCACCCGGCAGCATCGTCGCCAGCACGCCGAGATGTTCGCGTCGCTTCATGCCTCGCTCCGTTTGCACCGTGGGCCGCCTCTGCGCGCGATGTTGCGCGGCGCAACTTGCCGGCGCCGCGCGAACTGCGCCGAGCCTTCACCGCGCGTGGCCGCCGCGTCCACTAGGGACAATCCTAGTGCACCATGACGCCGACAGGGCGATACGGTCCGCCACCCGCGCGTCTTGCGCATCGTCTGCTTCCGATGGAGATATCGATGAGTCCACTCCGATGCGCGGTGTTCGCCGTGCTCTCCACCTGCGCCGCCGCGGCGCCGGCGCTGGCACAGCAGGCCACGCTCGCACGCAACCTGGCCGCCACCTGCGCCAACTGCCACGGCACGAACGGCAACGCGCGCGCCAACATGAAGTCGCTCGCCGGCGTGCCGGCTGCCGATACGGTCGCCGCGATGGCCGACTTCAAGACCGGCAGCCAGCCCGCGACGATCATGCACCAGATCGCCAAGGGCTACAGCGACGAGCAGATCCGGCTCATCGCCGACCACTTCGCCGCACAGAAGCCCTCGGGCAAATGAGGACAACGCCATGAAGCGCATGAGTTCAGTCACCCGAGGCATCTCGCGCCGCCGGCTGCTTGCCGGCGGCAGCGCACTGGGCGGCCTCGCGGCGCTCTCGCTGGCCGGCTGCGCCGGCGGTCCCTCAGGCACGTCCGGCGCGTCCGGCACCTCCAGTGCCTCGATCGGCCGCGTCGTCGTGATCGGCGGCGGCTTCGGCGGCGCCACGGCCGCGCGCTACCTGCGGCTGTGGGGCGGCAACGTCGACGTGACGCTGATCGAGCGCAACCCGGACTTCGTCTCCTGCCCGATCTCCAACCTCGTGATCGGCGGCTTCAAGACGATCGGCGACGTCACGCGCAGCTACGACGGCCTGCGCGCCGTGGGCGCCCAGATCGTGCAGGGCGACGTCGTGGCCATCGACGCGGGCGCCCGCAAGGTGCGCCTGGCCGGTGGCACCGAATACGGCTACGACCGCCTCGTGCTGTCGCCCGGCATCGACTTCATGTGGGAGCAGGTCGGCGGCCTGCAGGCCGCCGTGGACAGCGGCGCGATCGTGCACAGCTGGAAGGCCGGAGCGCAGACGCTCGCGCTGCGCCGACAGCTCGAGTCGATGCCCGACGGCGGCGTGTTCGCGCTCTCGATCCCCAAGGCGCCCTATCGCTGCCCGCCCGGGCCCTACGAGCGCGCCTGCGTCGTCGCCGCGTACCTGGCGCAGGCCAAGCCCAGGAGCAAGGTGCTGGTGCTCGACGCCAACCCAGAGATCACGAGCAAGAAGGGGCTGTTCGAGAAGGCCTTCAAGGAGCACTACGCCGGCATCCTCGAGTACCGCCCGAACGCCGAGCTGAAGGAAGTCGGCAGGCAGGCGGGCGCCCTGCTCGCCAAGCTCGAATTCGAGGACGTGAAGGCCGACGTGCTCAACGTCGTGCCACCGCAGCGCGCCGGCGACATCGCCCGATCGGCGGGCCTGGTGAACATCAACGACCGCTGGGTCGGCGTGGACTGGCTGACGATGCAGGCGCAGGCCGCCCCCGGCATCCACGTGCTCGGCGACGCCACCTTCTCGGCGCCGCTGATGCCCAAATCGGGCCACATGGCCAACCAGCATGCCAAGGTGGCGGCGGCGGCGATCATCGCGCAACTGCGCGGCGACGCCGTCAACCCGACGCCGGTGGTCATGAACACCTGCTACAGCTTCGTCAGCGCCAGCGACGCCGTGCACGTGGCCTCGGTGCACCAGTACGACGCCGCCGAGAAGACCTTCAAGACCGTGCCCGGCTCGGGCGGCGTGTCGAGCGCGGCACGGCGCACCGAGGGCCGCATCGCGCTCGCCTGGGCCGAGAACACCTGGGCGGACACGCTGGCGCTGTAGGCGCACCGAGCATCCGGGACGGGCCGGTTCGGCAGCCCAGGGCGCCGGGCTCGTCGACAAGACCGCGCGATGCGTGTCGATTCCGTGCTGTACTACCGCGGACCTGCACGAACCCTCATTCGAGTAGTGTCGCGGCGGACTGCGGCGCGATCCAATCTGGCGTCACGCAACGACCAGAGGATCCGAACCGTGGCCATGACGACGCACCGAATCGCCAGCGTGCTGACCGCACTCGCGGCCGCTGCTGCCCTGTGTGCCTGTGGCGGCGGAGGCGGCGGCGGCGCCATGCCCGGCGGCAGCGGTGCCAGCGGCAGCGGATCCGGTGGTGGGAGCGGCACCGGTTCGGGCGGTGGGAGCGGCAGCGCTTCGAGCGGCGGGGGCACTGGATCCAGCGCCTCCGGCGGCTCCGGCTCCGGCTCGGGCGGCTCCGGCTCGGGCGGCTCCGGCTCGGGCAGCTCCGGCTCGGGCAGCTCCGGCTCGGGCAGCTCCGGCTCGGGCAGCTCCGGCTCGGGCAGCTCCGGCTCGGGCAGCGGGAGCGGAAGTGGCACCGGCGGCTCAGGTTCCGGCAGCGGGGGCAGCGGAGCGGGTTCCAGCGGTGGCAGTGCGGGTGCCGGTGAGGGGCCGGCCGCAGCGGCCGATGTCCCGTCCGCGGGCACGCTGCAACTCGTCGTCGACACCGCGAACTACCCCGGCGGCAGCACCGAAGGCGCCACCTGGCGCGATCTGAACACGGCACGCCAGGTGGCCGGCGCCGGCTGGCTGGCCCAGAGCACGGCACTCGACACCGCCGCGGCGGCACACGCCACCTACCTGACCAGCAACATCGACGTCACGGGGCACGCGGAGGATCCGGGCAAGACCGGCTATTACGCAGCGACACCGGCAGACCGTGCGAGCAAGGCCGGTTTTGCCGCCAGCTTCACGGCCGAAGCGATCAGCAACTACCGCCCGCAGGTCAACCTGCTGGGCCTCGACTGCCCGGGCGACCTGCTCAACAGCGTCTACAACGCCGTCGCGCTGCTGGGTCCGGCGACGCATGTCGGTCTGCATGGCTGGGCGAGCACCACCTCGGGCGCAAAGTTCTGCCTCGCCCTCGTCGCCGCGCCATCGAATCGACCGGAGGGCCAGGTGGTGCCGGCGGGCAAGATGGTCGCCTATCCCTACGACGGCCAGACCGGCGTGATCGAGAGCGTCAACCTCCAGGTCGAGGCCCCGCGCCCCTCGGCTGCGGCACTGCCGAACAACCTCGCCGGCACGCCGGTGATCGTCAACGTGCGCAATGCCGACTACCTGAACCTGAACCGCCTCGGCAGCCTGAACCCGAAGGTGACGCAGTTCAGCATGACCGACGGTTCGGGCAATGCGGTGCCCAGCGCCGTCCTGGCTCACGCGGCACTGACGGGCGCAGGAGTCGCACTCACGCAGGACGCCAACCTGCCGGTCGGCACCGTCATGCTGGTGCCGCTATCACAGCTGTCTCGCAGTCAGGTCTACACGGTCACCTTCGGCGCGACGCTGAAGGACGGCGGGCCGACGTTGCAGAAGACCTGGAGCTTCACCACCCGGCCCTGAGAAACGGCGCCGTGGCGCGCTCGCTCGCGCCGCGGATCCGGTGGCGGTCGCGCGTGGCGGGCGCCGATGCGCCCGCTGCACATCAGGCGCTGATGCCGTGCTTGGCCATCAGCCTGTACAGCGTCATGCGCGAGACGCGCAGTTGCTTCGCCGCATGGCTGACGTTGCGTCCGGCCGAGTGCAGGCATTCGGAGATGGCACGGCGCTCTGCGCTCGAGCGTGCTTCGTCCAGCGGCACGCGAATCGCCTTGTCGGTCGGTTGCTCGAGATCGAGATCGGCCGGCGTGATCAGCCTGCCTTCGGCCAGCACGACGGCGCGGCGAATGCGGTTGATGAGTTCGCGCACGTTGCCGGGCCAGTCGTAAGCCGACATCGCCACCAGCGCGCGCTGGCTGAAGCCGCGCAGGCGCCCGCTGCGCTCGCCGGCGAACCTGTCGAAGAAGTGCTGGGCCAGCAGCGCGATGTCGTCGCCGCGCTCACGCAGCGGCAGCACCACGAGCGGCAGCACGTTCAGCCGGTAGTACAGGTCCTTGCGGAACGTGCCGGCCGCGACCGCGGCGTCCAGGTCGACGTGGGTCGCCGCGATCACGCGCACGTCCACCGGCACCGGACGCGTGCCACCCACGCGATCCACGGTGCCCTCCTGGAGGAAGCGCAGCAGGTTGGTCTGCATGTCCAGCGGCAGATCGCCGATCTCGTCGAGAAACAGCGTGCCGCGGTTGGCGGTCTCGATCAGGCCCAGCCTGCGCCGGTCGGCGCCGGTGAACGAGCCCTTCTCGTATCCGAACAGTTCGGACTGGATCAGCGAGGCCGGGATCGCGCCGCAGTTGACGGCGACGAAGGGCCCCTCGGCACGCGTGGACGACTGGTGAATCGCCTGCGCGACCAGTTCCTTGCCGGTGCCGCTTTCGCCACCGATCATGGCCGGCGCGTCGGCCTTGGCCACGCGCTCGATCTGGCGCCGCAGGCGCAGGATCGCCGGGGACTGACCGACGATCGCCAGCGCGCGCAGGCTCGGGTCGACCTGCGCAGCACTCGGACGCAAGGTGGCGCGCCCGTAGGCGTGGCCGAGGGTCGCGGCCAGGCGCTGCGCGTCGACCGGCAGCGTGAGGTGGTCGAACATGCGCTCGAAGATCAGGTCGCGGCATTCCTGCAGTTGCAGCGCCTTGGCATCGAAACCGCCGACCCATTCGATATCCGGGTGCGATTCGAGAAAGGCGTCGAGCTCGGCGCAGCCGCACCCGCCATCGAACGGCGGGGCAACGAAACCGACCAGGAAGCGCTGTTCTTCGATCAACTGCCCGGCAGCGCCGAGGCTCGGTGCGAGATGCACGTCCCAGCCGGCCGACGAGAGCTGATCGCACAGGAGGGCCTGCAGGCCTTCCGGTCCGACGAAAAGAACACTGCGATTCGGCATTCGATCCTTCTGCTGCGGCAACTCGTCCCTCGCCCGTTGACCAGGCAAGTCTTCGTCCCTGCGCCGCTGCTGCGGTCCTGATTTCGGTTGCCCTTTCATACGCTAGCCGATGTGTCCCCGCATTTCCACCCCGGCTCGCCCGCATCCCCCCGAATCGGGGGTGAGGGCGCGGCATTACGCAACTCCGCACCACATAGACTCATGCCACACGGTGCGCTGCACAGGGGCGTGCTTGCGCGAGCAAGCGTGAACTTGTGCACTCACCAGGACACGGCGTACGGAGTGGGCGCGAACGAGAATCGCAGCATGCCGCGGCGCCCCTGCAGCCCGGCAGTCCGGCGATCCGCAACCCGAACGACAACGCAACGGTGAGTGCTCGATGAACAGCAAGCCTTGGAAGACGATCGCACCGCTGGGCCTGTCGGCCGCGGCGCTGGTGCTCGCGCCTTATGCGCAGGCGCAGTCGCCGGACACGCAAGCGCCCGACGACGTCGCGGCGCGGCTGCAGATCCTCAAGCAGCAGGTCCAGGAGCAGACGCGCCAGCTGGAGGCGCTCAAGCGATCCGTGGCCGAGCAGGAAGCCAGTCTCGCCGACGTGCGCCGGGCCGTCAGTGCCGAGGTGTTGGCCTCGCAGCGCGGTGGGCAAGGCGCCGCCGCGCCCGCCGCGCAAGCGCCGCAGCAGGCTGCCCAGGCCGGCAGCGCTGGCGCTGCACCCGCGCCCGGCGGTCCGGTGGGCCAGGCGCCCGAAGGCGAGCAGGCGGCGCCGTTGAAGGTCGCGCGCACCCTGGACCTGCCCGGCGTGCTGACGCCGCGCAACCGCTGGGTGGTCGAGCCGTCGTTCTCCTACTCCAACTCGTCGAGCCTGCGCGTTTCGCTGGTTGGCTACACGATCATTCCCGCCATCCTGGTCGGCCTGATCGACGTGCGCGACGTCAGGCGCAACACCTACCAGGGCGCGCTGCGGGTGGCCTACGGCGTCACCAATCGCTTCGAGGTCGAAGGTCGCATCCCCTATCTGCATCGCTCGGACAGCGCGGTCGGACGCGAGTATCTGGAGGGCGACCAGTTCACCGCCAGGGTCTTCAACGGCTCGGGCTCGGGCATCGGCGACGCCGAAGTCACGGCGCGCTATCAGCTCAACGACGGCGGCCCGGACACGCCCTATTTCGTGGGCAGCCTGCGCTACAAGTCCAGGACCGGCCGCGACCCCTACGAGGGCGTGTTCTCGACAGCGATTCCCGGTTTTCGTGACGAGCCGATGCAGGAGAAGCTGCCGACCGGCTCGGGCTTCAACGGGCTGCAGGCCGGGCTGACGGTGCTCTATCCATCCGACCCTGTGGTGCTCTTCGGCGGCGTGAACTACCTGTACTCGTTCCCGCGCAAGAACGTCTCGATCAGGCTCGACAACGGGACAACGACGAACCTGGGCAAGATCTCACCCGGGGGGATCTTCGGCTTCAACATGGGCATCGGGCTGGGCCTCAACGAGAAGATGTCACTCAGCTTCGGCTACGACCAGGCCTCGGTCGCACCGACCCGCACCAATGGGCGCACGGCAGCCGATGCCGTGCGGCTGCAGTTGGGCACGATGCTGATCGGCCTTTCGTATCGGCTCACGCCGGCGAGCAGCCTCAACTTCACGCTCGGCGTGGGCGTCACGCGCGACGCGCCCGACCTGACGCTGGCGTTGCGCTATCCGATGAGCTTCTGATCACGCGAGGCGCGAGCTCAGCGCGTGGCCGCACGTGCGGCCGGCGTCGACTCAGAATCCGGGAATGAATCGGCCGCACCCGTGCGGCGCGACAGGGCGGCCCCGCGCGAGGCGCAACGCGCAGCCATGACGCGCGATATGGCGAGCCTTTGCAACGACGCCGGGCGGGGGCGTCAGGGCGCGTCGAGCGGGCGTGAGTGGTTCGTTCACAGATTGCTCAGCGCAGCAGCGAGTCGACCACCGCGCTGCGCATCGACGACTGGAGATTGATCGACCTGAGGATGCTGGCCGAGTTGACCACCGCGTCGATGCGGGTGATGGTGCCGATCCGCTGGTTGTCCAGCGTGTTCTGGATGATCGTTCCGGCCGCGGTGTTGGAGACGGAGCCCGGTGCGAAGACGTTGCCGCTGCCGCTTTGCACCAGGGTCAGCACGCCGGCGGCGTCGCCGCTCACGTCGGCCCGACCACCCGAGATCTTCGAAAGATCGGCGATGTTCAGGCTCGTCGTCGAGACCAGCGTGCCGTTGAGGTAGACGGCGCGCTCGATCCCGAAGGAGATCTTCAAGCCGCTGTCGGTGACGAAGCCGCCGCGGATCTCGTCCAGCCTGTCGCTGTTCACCGCGACGACATGGTCGCCGAGCACGCCGCCCTCGCTCGGCGGCGCGTTAGCGGATTCGGGGCTCGCAGCAGGCGTCGCGGCGTTCGACAGGCGCGTCACCTCGGCCGCCGGCTCCAGCAGGTTCAGGTTCAGGTCGACCGCCAACCGATCCAGGTCGATGTCGAGCTGGGGTTCGAGGCCGGCAATGGCCGCGGAGGCAGCCGGTTCAAGCGGCCCGAGGGCGTTCGGCGATACCAACTCGCCCAGCGGCGTCGTCGAGCGGCCTTCGGTGCGACCCGTGTTCGCGGAAGGCATGATGCTCAGCGTCTCGAGCACCTTGTCGGCAGGCCGCGCGATGGCGCTTCGCGCTGCGGTCTCGAGCGCAGCAGACGCGACGACGTGCGGCGCCAAGCGCCCGCCCGCAGTCGCTCGAGGCAGGTCGGGTTGGAGCCTCGGTACCTCGGCAGGCACGCTCAGGTCGACGTCGAGTTCAAGGGCGAGTGCGAGACCCACGATGGCCGACCCGGCCATCGGCTCGGGCGACTGCGAGATCTTCGCCGGCACGAGGCCGGGCGCGCGCCTCGTGGCGCTGCGGTCGGCACGCTCCGGCTTTGTCGACTGCACCAGCGCCAGCGTCTGCAGCACCTTGTCGGCCTGGCGCATGGCAGCGGCGTCTTCGCTCTGGCGAGCAATGCGGACCGAGTCATCCGCCTGGGCACTCGCAGCCGGGACCAGCAGGTTCAGGTCGACGGCCAGCGCGTTCAGGTCGATATCGACCTCGGGCTCGAGACCGGCAGCGTGCAGCCCGGCAGCCGCCTGGAGCGGCGTGCGCGTCGCTGCCGAGGCCAGATCGCTGTCAAGCCTTGCCATGCCGCTGCCGGCGTGAGACCCGTTCCTGCTCGCCTGCACGAGGGCCAGCGTCTCGAGCACCTTGTCGGCCTGCCGCCCGGCAGTGGCCGGCTCGGCCTTCCTGGCTCGCATGGCGTCATCGCGCGCTGCAGCCCGCTGCGCGCCAGGTTCGGCTGACACCGGACGGTGCATGCCTTGCGTGCCGAGCACCTCGGCCAGACTGGCCCAGACGCGTTCGATCGACGCCTGCTCGGCGGTGACGGGACCGACCGCGGACACCGTTGATGCCCCGTTCGCCGCAGACGCGGCTGTCCGCGCCAGCCTGCCTTCTGGTGTTGCGGTTGCCGCCGTCGCAGCCGGGGCCGAGAAAGTGACCTTCGCGGGCCGCTGCAGCCCAGTCGCACGTGCGGAGGGTATTGCGCTGCGATCCGATTCGCCGCTCGCAGTGCCAGCGCGGGTGCGCGGCGGGGAAACCCCAGGCTGGGTCGACGCGTCAGCCGAGCGCGAGGCGGCCAGCAGAGGCCGCGGATCCTCCATCAGAACCCACGCGAGCGCGTTGATCTCGTTGCCGACGCTCGCGCCGCCGTCGAACCCTGTGGACGGCATCACGCCGTGGTCCGCCACCTCGCTCTTGCGCGTCGTGCGCGCCGGCTCACCCGCCGACGGTTCGAGGGCCGATGGGAACGCCACGGCGCGCGCATCGGCGACGATCGTGCGCGTCAGCGCGCCCTCGGGAACCGAGTACGACACCCAGCCGTTGTAAGTGTCGAGGTTGTCGCTCTTCTGGCCTTGCAGCGCGACATCCAGCGGCATCGCGTAGCCGGCCGGCGCGTCACCACCTCGCGAGCCGAACGCGACGCCCGACCACATCAGACCCAGTCCGGCCGCGGACATCATGACGACAAGCTTGGTCGGCGTGGGCGCCTGCAGCATCGCTTTGCGCCTCAGAAATCCGACGGGCCGGCCTTGCGCAGCAGGATCGCCGCCAGGCCTTCGCGGTCGATCCCGTCGACGAGCGGCGCCTTCGGCAGCGCGTTCCACTCGGCCGCGATGTTGAACTGCGCCAGCTCCTGCCGGTTGCTGATGACGAACAGGATGCCGTTCGTCCACATCTGCTCCAGCCCCGCCTTGGTCATCGCGCGCGTGCCGGCGGACGGATCGCCGACCAGGACGCGCCCGTCGCGCAGCCCCTTGACGACGACGAAGTGGTTGTAGCCGTTCTCGTTGATCAGCACGATGCCAGGGATGCCGACCTGCCCGAGCTTTTCCAGGGGTGCCTCGAAACCGTCGGCCTTGAAGCCGTGGTGCTCGAGGTAGCGCTTCATGTCGAGCAGCGAGAAGCCGTCGCGGCGGATCTTCGCCTGGTCACCCGAGTTGTACATCTCGGTGAAGACGGCCTCCTCGGTGACCTTGTATCCGTAGTGGTAGGTGAGCAGCGTGGACAGCGCCGCGGAGCCGCAGCTGAAGTCGTACTGCTGTCTGATCATCGCGCGAAAGCGCGCCCCCTTCATGCTGGTGATCGGCAGCCTGTAGGCGCCCCCGACTTCATAGGGGACGACGACGGAATCGGCCGGGCTGGGCCCGGCCGCACACAGGCCGATCAAAGCTGCAAGGACGGATGCGAGCTTCATGGTGCGCGCAAAGTCATTTCATCTGGACGTTGATGATCGTGGCGTTCTGGATCAGCACACCGTTGCCGGTGTTCTGCACCACGACCGGCAGACCCACCATGCCCGAGAACGAACCGTCGGCGACGACGTTGCTCCCGGTAGTGAGGTTGCTGGCGCGGTTGCCCGCGACGACACCCTTCAACAACATGTCGTTGAGGACATCGGTGCCCCCTCGTCTGCCATCGAGCGCGTCTGCGTCGACCGGCTTGACGCCCAGGGGATTGGCCTGCTCGACGGCAGCCCTTTCTTCGATGATCGGATTGCCATCTCTGTCTTCGGCTCCGGCGATCGCCAGGCCGGACTGCAAGGCAGCCAGCGCGGCAAGGCCGAGCACGATCGTACGCGTGCAAGTCGGCATGATGGCTCCTCTGTTGAGCTTCTGATCGGGTAGGTCACCGAGAGACGCCGGGAAGGCGCGAACACACCTTCCCGGCGCCGTACGCGGCTTACTTCCCGAGGTTCAGGTTGGCCTGAACGTTGATGCTCTGCTGAGCCAGCGCGCCGATGCCGGTGTTCTGGACGATCGCCAGAATGCCGGCGGCCGACTGCGCGGTACCGTTCATGGTGTTACCCAGGTCGAACGTGCCCGCGCTGACGGCGATGCTGCCGCCGTTGCCGCCCGCGCCACCGACCGCGCCGTTGCCTTGGCCGCCCGTGCCGCCGGACGCGGCCGTGCTCTGCGAGCCGCCGCTGCCGTTGCCGCCTTGCGCCGCCGCAGCATTGCCGCCGCTGCTCGTGCCGGTGGCGCCGACCGCGCCGACCGCACCGTTGCCCGCGGTCGCGCTGCCGTTGCTGGCGCTGCCGTTGCTGGCCGAGGTCGAGGCACTGCCGTTGCTCGCGCTGCCGCCGGCGCCGCCGTTACCGGCGTTCTGCGCCACCGAGCCACCCGCGCCGCCGGTCGAGCTGGCCGCACCGCCGGTGCCGGTGTTCGCGCCGCCGTTGGCCGAAGCGGTGCCGCTGTTCGCGCCGCTGCCGCTGGTGGCCGCACCGCTGCTGCCCGCGCCGCCCGTCGCACCCGCCGTGCTGGTGGCCGCGCCGGCCGTACCGGTCGACGTGCCGGTGGCCGCGCCGCCGGTGTTGGTCGCCGTGCTGCTCGAGGTGCCGCCGGTGGCCGAGCCGCTGCCGCTGCCCGCGCCGCCGTTGGCCGCCGAGCTGCCGGCCGTGC
>JAFECX010000113.1 GCA_018241895.1 Pseudomonadota bacterium | reverse complement strand
TCAATCCGCGCGCGCCCCGTGAGGGGCGCGCGACGTGCGCCCGCGCGAGCGTGTGCAGGTCAGCGGCTGGTTTCAATCCGCGCGCGCCCCGTGAGGGGCGCGCGACGGCGACGCTCATGGGTCGGCTGACCAAGGTGCCAGGTTTCAATCCGCGCGCGCCCCGTGAGGGGCGCGCGACATGGCACACAGCATCATGGCACGACGCATCGAAGTTTCAATCCGCGCGCGCCCCGTGAGGGGCGCGCGACATGCAGGCAGGGCGCAGGGCGCAGCGCACAAAGCGTTTCAATCCGCGCGCGCCCCGTGAGGGGCGCGCGACACACGATCAGCGTGGCGCTGCTGCGCGCGGCCGAGTTTCAATCCGCGCGCGCCCCGTGAGGGGCGCGCGACCTGCGCGAGCAGGATCTGCATGCGCTCTTCCGGCGTTTCAATCCGCGCGCGCCCCGTGAGGGGCGCGCGACCGACGTAGCCGGTCTGCCCCACCACCAGCTCGTCGTTTCAATGGTTGACGACAATTACCTTGGCCGGTCGGCGCCAACTATCTTGGCCGGTCGAGGCTGACGCCGGGTAGGTCCGGGGTGCGGGGATAGCGTGAGGTCATCGAGACATCGAGACCAAGCGGATGCCCGGCAAGAAGATCACGGACCACCAAGTGCTGAAGTACAAGGAACATCGCAAGACGCGCACCCAAGTTGCGGCCGCCGCGAAGGCGGCCATCAGTGAGCGCAGCGCCCGGCGCATCGACAAGAGCCAGACGCTGCCGTCGCAGCGAGGGAGGCGAAGTTGGCGAACGCGCCAGGATCCACTGGCCGACATATGGGACGCCGAGGTCGTGCCGCTGCTGCAGGCCGACGCACAGCTCAACGCCGTCACGCTGCTCGAGGAGATGCAGCGCCGTTACCCCGGCGAATACGGCGCCGACGTGCTGCGCACCTTGCAGCGGCGCGTGCGCCAATGGCGCGCCGTGCACGGTGCCGAGCGCGAGGTCTACTTCGCGCAGGAACACCCGCCGGGGCGGCTGGGCCTGTCGGACTTCACCGTCGCCGACGACCTGGGCGTGCAGGTCGACGGCGCTGCCTTCGATCACCGGCTGTACCAGTTCGCGCTCGCGCATTCGGGCTGGCGCCATGCGGGCGTGGTCAGCGGCGGCGAGAGCTTCCTGGCGCTGTCCACCGGGTTGCAGGCCGCGCTGTGGCGTCTGGGCGGCGTGCCCGACGAACACCGCACCGACAGCTTGTCGGCGGCGTTCAACAACCTGGCCGAACAGCAGGAGCTGACGCGGCGCTACGACGATCTGTGCCGTCACTACGGCATGCGCGCCAGCCGCTGCAATCCGGGCCAGTCGCACGAGAACGGCGCCATCGAGTCGCGCCACGACTCGCTCAAGACCGCGCTGGACCAGGCACTGCGCCTGCGCGGCTCGCGGCACTTCGACGACCGCGCCGGCTACGAAGCCTTCATCGAGCAGGTCGTGCAGCGCTTGAACGCGCGCGCGGCCAAGCGCCTGAGCGTCGAGCGCGCGCTGCTCAAGCCCTTGCCAGCGCGGCGCACCGCCGAGTACGAAGAGCTGCCTGCGCGAGTGAGCAAGTACGCCATCTTCACCGTCAAGGGCGCGCAGTACAGCGCCCCGAGCCAGCTCATCGGGCATCGGCTGACGGTACGGCTGTACGCGCAACGCGTGGAATGCTGGCTTGGCGGGCAGCGCGTGCTCGAACGCGACCGCGCCACGCATCGCGACGGCCAGCGCCATGCGCGCGACATCGACTACCGCCACCTCGTGGCCGCGCTCAAGCGCAAGCCCGGCGCCTTCGCGCGCTGGGTGTTGCGCGATGCGGCGTTCCCACGCGCGGTGTACCGCCAGACCTGGGAGCGGCTGGCCGCGGCCAAGCCCGAGCGCGAGGCGTGCAAGACGATTGTCGGGCTGCTCGCGCTGGCCGCCGACGGTCACGAGGCGCAGCTGGCCGACGAGCTCGAGCAGTTGATCGAGTTGGACCAGCTGCCCGATCTGGACGCGCTGAGTGCGCTGCTGGCGCCATCGGCGCGCGAGGTGCCCGACGTTGCGGTGGAGTTGCCGGGGCTGGACGACTACGACGAGCTGATCGAGTCCGTCGACGAGGAGGCGGTGCGATGAACGCCGCCACGCTCCCCGCTGGAAGGCTCGAGCTGATGCTCACCGAGCTGCGGCTGCCAACGGTTCGGCGGCTGGCGGCCGACCTATGCGCGCAGTCCGACCGCGAGGGCTGGCCCGCGCATCGGCTGCTCGAAGCGCTCGTCGAGCACGAGATGGCCGAACGCGAGACGCGGCGCATCGAGCGCCACCGCGTCGAGTCGTGTCTGAGCCCCGACAAGCGCTTGTCGAGCTTCGACTTCGCGACGGTGCCGGCGGTGTCCAAGGCGCAGGTGATGGCGCTGGCCGAGGGGCAGGAGTGGCTGACCCGCGGCGCCAACGTGCTGCTGTTCGGCCCGCCCGAACACGCGACATGATGCTCACCTCGCCACGTCATTGAAGTTCAAGGGAAATCTGCCGGGGATCTTCTGGTAGCGGGCGGCTGCCAGGGGCCGCGACCGCTGCACGGACCTCGGGACGCTGTA
>JAFECX010000112.1 GCA_018241895.1 Pseudomonadota bacterium | reverse complement strand
GCTGATTGCCCCGATCGCGATGGAAGAGGGGCTGCGCTTTGCGATCCGCGAGGGCGGGCGCACCGTGGGCGCCGGCGTCGTCGCCAAGATCATCGAGTGAGGCACGCACCATGGCCACCAAGCAGAAGATCCGCATCCGCCTCAAGGCGTTCGACTACAAGCTGATCGACCAGAGCGCGCTCGAGATCGTCGACACCGCCAAGCGCACCGGCGCCATCGTCAAGGGCCCGGTGCCGCTGCCCACGCGCATGGAGCGTTTCGACATCCTGCGCTCGCCGCACGTCAACAAGACGAGCCGCGACCAGTTCGAGATCCGCACCCACCAGCGTCTGATGGACATCGTCGACCCGACCGACAAGACGGTGGACGCGCTGATGAAGCTCGACCTGCCGGCCGGCGTCGACGTCGAGATCAAGCTCCAGTAAGGGTTTCGTTTATACTCGTCGGCTTCCCCGCTTCGGTGGGGCGCTTTGCCGTCCGGTGGCCGCGGCTCGTCCCGGCAGCCAGGACCATCACCCCGGCCAATCGATGTCGGGATCGTGAACAAGAGGCCACGCGCGGCCAGCGGATGCTGCCGCCGTGCGGGGCCGGAGAATGACCATGAGCATGAGCGAACAGCTCGGCCTGCTCGGTCGGAAGGTGGGCATGACGCGCATCTTCACGGACGATGGCGACGCCATCCCCGTGACCGTGCTCGACGTGTCCAACAACCGCGTGACGCAGGTCAAGACCGAGGCCGCCGACGGCTACAACGCGCTGCAGGTGGCCTTCGGCTCGCGCAAGCCGAGCCGCGTCAACAAGCCCGAGGCCGGGCACCTGGCCAAGGCCGGTGTCGAGGCGGGCGAGATCCTGCGCGAGTTCCGCGTCAGCGCCGAGGTCGCCGGCCGATACCCGCCGGGCGCGACGCTGCCGGTGACGCTATTTGCTGCCGGCCAGGTCGTCGACGTGCAGGGGCGCTCGATCGGCAAGGGCTACGCCGGCACCATCAAGCGCCACAACTTCTCCTCGCAGCGAGCGTCGCACGGCAACAGCCGATCGCACAACGTGCCCGGCTCGATCTCGATGGCGCAGGACCCCGGACGCGTGTTCCCGGGCAAGAAGATGACCGGCCACCTCGGCGACGAGACCGTCACGACGCAGAACCTGGACGTCGTGCGTGTCGACGAGGCGCGCTCGCTGCTGCTGGTGAGAGGCGCGGTGCCGGGAGCCCGCAACGGCTTCGTCACCGTGCGCCCGGCCGTCAAGGCCCGCGCTTCCAACGGCGCCGCTGCGAAGGGAGCCGCGTGATGCAACTCGAGCTCCTGAACGATCAAGGCCAGGCCACCGCGAGGGTCGATGCGCCCGACACCGTGTTCGCGCGCGACTACAACGAGGCGCTGGTGCACCAGGTCGTCGTCGCCTACCAGGCCAACGCGCGCCAGGGCACGCGCGCGCAGCTCACGCGCGGCGAGGTCAAGCACTCGACGAAGAAGCCGTTCCGCCAGAAGGGCACCGGCCGTGCGCGTGCCGGCATGACCTCCTCGCCACTGTGGCGCGGCGGCGGACGCATCTTCCCGAACCGGCCCGACGAGAACTTCTCGCACAAGATCAACAAGAAGATGTACCGCGCCGGCATGGCGTCGATCCTGTCGCAGCTCGCGCGCGCGGGCCGGCTGGCGGTGGTCGACGGCATCGGTGTCGAGGCGCCCAAGACGCGGCTGCTCGCGGCCAAGCTCAAGGCGATGGGGCTGGACTCGGTGATGGTGATCGCCGAGCACGTGGACGACAACCTGGCGCTGGCCTCGCGCAACCTGGCCAACGTGCTCGTCGTCGAGCCGCGCTACGCCGACCCGCTGTCGCTCGTGCACTACAAGAAGGTGCTGCTCACCAAGGGTGCGATCGGGCAGCTCGAGGAGATGCTCGCATGAACGCCAATGCCAAGAAATTCGACGCCGGCCGCCTGGCGCAGATCCTGGTCGCCCCGATCATCTCGGAGAAGGCGACGCGCGTCGGCGAGAAGCACAACCAGGTGCTGTTCAAGGTCCTGCGCGACGCCACCAAGCCCGAAATCAAGGCGGCCGTGGAGTTGATGTTCAAGGTCGACGTCGCCGCGGTGCGCACGCTGGTGCAAAAGGGCAAGGTCAAGCGCGTCGGGCGCAGCACGGGGCGTCGCGACCACGTCAAGAAGGCGTACGTGGCGCTCGAGCCCGGCCAGGAGCTCAACTTCTCGGGGGAGGCCGCGTAAATGGCTGTCGTCAAGGTCAAACCCACCTCGCCGGGGCGCCGTTCGCTGGTGAAGGTGGTGCACGCGCACCTGCACAAGGACGCGCCGCACGCCCCGCTGCTCGAACCGCAGAAGCAGAAGGCCGGCCGCAACCACAACGGCCGCATCACGATGCGGCACAAGGGGGGCGGGCACAAGCACCACTACCGCGTGGTCGACTTCCGCCGCAACAAGGACGGCATCCCGGCCAAGGTCGAGCGCATCGAGTACGACCCCAACCGCACCGCGCACATCGCGCTCGTGTGCTATGCCGACGGCGAGCGCCGCTACGTCATCGCGCCGCGTGGCGTCGAGGCCGGCATGACGCTGATGAGCGGCGCCGAGGCGCCGATCAAGGCCGGCAACGCGCTGCCGATCCGCAACATCCCGGTCGGCTCGACGGTGCACTGCGTCGAACTGCTGCCCGGCAAGGGCGCGCAGATCGCACGTTCGGCCGGCGCCTCGGTGACGCTGATGGCGCGCGAGGGCATGTACGCCCAGTTGCGCCTGCGCTCGGGCGAAGTGCGCCGCGTGCACATCGACTGCCGCGCCACGATCGGCGAGGTCAGCAACGAGGAGCACAACCTGCAGCACTACGGCAAGGCGGGCGCGCGCCGCTGGAAGGGCATCCGTCCGACCGTGCGCGGCGTGGTGATGAACCCGGTCGATCACCCGATGGGCGGCGGCGAAGGCCGCAGCAAGAGCGGCAAGCACCCGGTGGATCCCTGGGGCAACCTGACCAAGGGCTACCGCACGCGCAGCAACAAGCGCACGCAGACGTTCATCGTCTCGCGGCGCAAGAAGTGAGGCCCTGAGGCAGGACCAACATGGCACGTTCACTCAAGAAGGGTCCGTTCGTGGACCACCACCTGCTGGCCAAGGTCGAGAAGGCTGCCGCCACCAAGGACAAGCGGCCGATCAAGACCTGGTCGCGCCGCAGCACGATCCTGCCCGAGTTCATCGGCCTCACGGTGGCCGTGCACAACGGCAAGCAGCATGTGCCCGTCTACGTGACCGACCAGATGGTCGGCCACAAGCTCGGCGAATTCGCCCTGACCCGCTTGTTCAAGGGCCATCCCGCGGACAAGAAGGCGGCGAAGAGGTAAGGAGCAGCGCGAGATGGCAACTCAAACCAAGGCGGTGGTGCGCGGCGTGCACCTGTCGGTCGACAAGGGTCGGCTGGTCGCCGATCTGATCCGCGGCAAGAAGGTCGACCAGGCGCTGAACATCCTGACGTTCACGCCGAAGAAGGCCGCCGGCATCGTCAAGAAGGCGCTCGAGAGCGCAGTGGCCAACGCCGAGCACAACGACGGCGCCGACATCGACGAGCTGAAGATCACGTCGATCCACGTCGAGCAGGGCGCGGTGCTCAGGCGCTTCGCGGCGCGCGCCAAGGGGCGCGGTGCGCGCATCAGCAAGGGCACCTGCCACATCTACGTGACGGTCGGCAACTGAAGCCCGGCGCGAAAGACTATCCATGGGACAGAAAATCCATCCGACCGGCTTTCGTCTGAGCGTCACGCGCGCCTGGCAAAGCCGCTGGTTCGCGAACAACCGCAACTTCGCCCACATGCTGGCCGAGGATCTGCAGGTGCGCGAGTACCTGAAGTCCAAGCTGAAGAACGCCGCCGTCTCGCGCATCCTGATCGAGCGTCCGGCCAAGAACGCCCGCATCACGATCTACTCGGCGCGTCCGGGCGTGGTGATCGGCAAGAAGGGCGAGGACATCGAGAACCTGAAGGCCGAACTCGCGCGGCGCCTGCGCGTGCCGGTGGCGGTGAACATCGAAGAGATCCGCAAGCCCGAGGTCGACGCGCAGCTCATCGCCGACAGCATCACGCAGCAGCTCGAAAAGCGCATCATGTTCCGCCGCGCGATGAAGCGCGCGATGCAAAACGCGATGCGCCTCGGTGCGCAGGGCATCAAGATCATGTCGGCCGGGCGCCTGAACGGCATCGAGATCGCGCGCACCGAGTGGTACCGCGAGGGCCGCGTGCCGCTGCACACGCTCAAGGCCGACATCGACTACGGCTTCTCCGAGGCCAAGACGACCTACGGCGTGATCGGCGTCAAGGTCTGGGTCTACCGCGGCGACCGCCTGGCCAACGGCGAAGCGCCGCAACTGCCCAAGACCGAGGCCGACGGCGAGCGCCGTGACCGCCGCGGCCCGCGCCCCGACGGCCGCGGCCGCGGCCGCCCGGGCGGCGATCGCG
>JAFECX010000111.1 GCA_018241895.1 Pseudomonadota bacterium | reverse complement strand
GGCGCGCAGCCGCTGCAGCCGCGCCACGCGCCCGGCGCTGCGTGTGCGGCGCGCCTCGACGCCCTTGCGGATCCAGGCCTCCTCCTGCGCCAGCAGCTTGTCGGCACGTGCCTGGGCCAGCGACTCGGCCTGCAGCTCGCGTGCCTTGGCCTGCTCGTAGGCCGCGAAGGCGCCGCTCGTCGCCGCGGCGCCGCTTGCCGCTGGCGCATCGGACCAGTCGCGCAGCCGGCCCCGATCGAGCTCGACGATGCGCGTGGCCACGGCATCGATGAAGGCGCGGTCGTGCGAGACGAAGACGAGCGCGCCGCGCCGGGCCACGAGCAGCGCCTGCAACCATTCGACGGCGTCGATGTCGAGGTGGTTGGTCGGTTCGTCGAGCAGCAGCAGCTGGGGCGCGGCGACGAGCGCACGCGCCAGCGCCACGCGCTTGCGCGTGCCGCCCGACAGCGTCGCCAGCGCCTCGCTTGCCTGCAGCCGCAGCCGTTCGATCGTCTCGTGCACGCGCTGCTCCCAGGTCCAGCCATCGAGCGCCTCGAGTCGCGACTGCAGCGCGTCGAGGTCGTCGCCCGCGGCGTGGCGCTCGAAGCGCTCGCGCAGCGCACGCGCCTCGGCCACGCCGTCGGCCACGGCGTCGAACACGCTGGCGCCGGCGGCGAACTCGGGCTCCTGCGCCACGAAGGCGCGCGTCAGCCCGACGGCGGTCTGCAGCGTGCCGTCGTCGGGCTGTTCGAGGCCGGCCAGGATCTTCAGCAGCGAGCTCTTGCCCTCGCCGTTGCGGCCGATGAGCGCGACGCGCTCGCCGTCGGCCAGCGCGAGCGCGGCACCGTCGAGCAGCGCGCGATGGCCGTAGGCCAGGTGGGCGCCGGCCAGCGTGAGCAGCGTCATGCGCGCCTCACCCGCCGACGCGACCGGCGCGCGTGTCGCGGGCAGCGGTACGCCGCGCCCGCAGAAGCCGACACGCACGCCCACGCTGAGCGCGCTGCCGGTGGTGATGCCCGCGCGCCGGCCCTCGGCGCAGGTGACGTCGAAGCCGAGTTCCCGCCCCAAGCGCAGGCGCCAGCCTGACGAGCAGGCCGAGGCCGCCGACGGCGCCATAGCGGCTGCGCGTCGCGTCGCCCGTGCGCGACGGGCGCACATCGGCCAGCCCGGCGCGCAGCAGGCGCTCGACCTGCGCGTCGAAGGGCAGATACGCGGCGGCGGCGATCGCGCCGCTGTTCATGCGCCGCCGCTCGCCGGACGGCCGGATGCCGGCTTTGCCCAGGTCGAAGATCCCGCCTTCGAGCGCCCGGACGCCGAAGCACCAGCCGCCGCCGAGCTTGCCCATGCCGGCGCGCGTGGTGCCGCCGTCCATCCCGTACCTGCAGCCGTGTTCGTACTGCGCCCGCCCGGCGGCCCGCCAGCACAGTGCCTGCGCATCGCATCGGCGCGCGGCGTCGCGCTCAGCGCAGCGCCGCTTCGAGCGCGTCGACGAACATCGCCGCCACGTTCAAGCCGGTCTGCGCGGCGATCTCGGCGAAGCCCGTCGGGCTCGTGACGTTGATCTCGGTCAGGTACTCGCCGATCACGTCCAGCCCGACCAGCAGCAGCCCGCGCGCGGCCAGCACGGGAGCCAGCGCCTCGGCGATCTCGCGGTCGCGCGCCGTGAGCGCACGCGCCACGCCCTTGCCGCCCGCGGCGAGGTTGCCGCGCACCTCGCTGCCCTGCGGGATACGCGCCAGGCAGTGCGACACCGCGCGTCCGCCGATCAGCAGCACGCGCTTGTCGCCTTCGGCGATCGCGGGCACGAACTTCTGCACCATCACCGTCTGCGCGCCGTGGCGGTTCAGCGTCTCGACGATGCTGCCCAGGTTCAGGCCGTCGTCGCGCACGCGGAAGATGCCCATGCCGCCCATGCCGTCCAGCGGCTTGAGGATGATGTCGCGGTGCTCGCCGTGGAACGCGCGGACCGCCGCCTCGTCGCGTGTGACGAGCGTGGGCGCGATGAACTGCGGGAACTCGAGGATCGCGAGCTTCTCCGGATGCTCGCGCAGCGCGCACGGCCGGTTGAACACGCGCGCGCCTTCGCGCTCGGCCTGGCCGAGCAGGTGCGTGGCGTAGAAGTACTCGCTGTCGAACGGCGGATCCTTGCGCATCAGCACCGCGCCGGTGTCGGCGAGTGCGCGCGTGGCCACGGACACGACGCGAAACCACGGCTCGGCGCGGTGGACGTCGTGCGCCTCGTGTGCCTCGTGCGTGCCGTCCGTGCCGTGCGCGCCATCGGCGCCCGGCGCGTGCGGCCGCAGCGCGATCTCGCGCACCGTCGCGCTGACGCGGCCGCCGCGCTGCCAGCGCAGATGGCGCGGCTCGCACGCGAGCAGCCGGTGGCCGCGCGCGGCGGCCTCGACCATCATCGCGTACGTCGTGTCCTTGTAGGTCTTGAAGATCTCGAGCGCGTCGGCGACGAACAGCAACTCCATGGGCGCTCCCGGTATGACGGGCGCCAGTGTGGCATGGCGAGCGGCCCCGGGCCTGCGGTCGCGGCGCGCGCGTTGGCCGCTGCCGCATCGGCGGCGCGCCGCACTAGCGTCGGCCCGGCCCGCTCGGGATGGGCGCTGGCAGACCTTCGAGATGCCCGGCGTCGGCCCAGCGCTCGATCACCAGCGTGCCGGCACTCCAGCGCAGGCGGTTGAGCCCGGTGTTGGGGATCTCGCAGGTCCGCATGCCGGCGATCGGCAGGCCCAGCGCGGTGCGCCACAGCATGTCGAGCACGCCGCCGTGCGTGATGAGCGCCAGGCGCGCACCGGGGCGCACATCGGCGAGCGCGCGCACCGTGTCGAGAACGCGGTGATGGAACTGCGCGAGGCTTTCACCCCCGGGCGGCTCGAAGTCGCCCTCGTGCGCGATCCAGCGCGCCCACAACTCGGGATGCCTGAGCATGATCGTCGGCGCGTCGAGGCCGTCGAGGATGCCGAAGTTCTGCTCGCGCAACCCCGCCACCGGCGTCGGCTCGCGATGCCACGCGGCCGCCAGTGGGGCCGCGGTCTGGCGCGCGCGCAGCAAGTCGCTGCTGAGCAGTTCGTCGTACGGATCGTCGGCCAGCCGCGCCGCAAGGCGCTCGGCCTGACGCTGCCCGGCGACGTTGAGCGGCACGTCGATCTGGCCCTGGAAGCGGCGCAGGCGGTTCCAGTCGGTCTCGCCGTGGCGGATGAACAGCAGTTCGCTCATGACAGAGCGCTCGGACTGCGCGCGGCGCCGGCGCTCGCCCGACGCGGGCGGCGGCGTTGCACAGCCGGCCGCGTCATTGTCGCTCTTCGTGCCGCGCGGATCGGCCGCGTGCTGCCGAATGCACGAGCGCGGCGGGGTCTCGGCGCACTGGACGCGCCGCCCGCTGCCGCACGTGTAGGCCTCGCTCGCCTCGCCGAGCGGGACGTCGTCTCGGCGCACTGGACGCGCCGCCCGCTGCCGTGCGGGGATGCCGCGAGCGAGGCGGATCGTCGCGACGGCGGTGTCGGCCCGCCGCCGCGCCGCCTTCACTTGACCGCGAATTCCTCCAGCGTGCGGCCGGCCAGCAGCGCGTCGCGCAGCCATACCGGGCGCTTGCCGCGGCCGGCCCAGGTGTTGCCGTGCTCGTCGCGGTACTTGGCCGCGACCTTGGCGTCGCGCGTCGCGGCACGCTTCTTCGGCTTGGGCGCGCTCGGTTTGGCGCCGGGTCTGGTGCGGCCCAGCCCGAGATCGGAGGCGGTCAGGCCGTAGAACTGGATCGCCTCGCGGATGCGGTCGACGACGCCGCTCACCTCCTGCTTGCGCAGCCTCTCGGCCTCGGTGCGCAGGTGGTCGATCTGCTTCATCACTTGTGCGTAGGTCTTGCTCATCGTGCGGTGAGGATGTTGCGCCGTGCCATCGGTGCGGTTTTATCGATGGCCATGCGCCGATGCGAGTGCATTAGATCGGCAATGGACACGTGATTTACGGCGGACGATATCACGAGTGCCGAAGATTATCGGCAACGCATTTGCAGGTGTCGAGATTGCGCGCTGCGCAATAGCCTCTGCATTGGCTACCAATCCCGCGGATCGAGGCGATAACAGCGGCGCATTTCCTCGAACAGCGCCGGATGCGCTTCGGCCAGCGCTGCCGGTTTCTCGAAGAACAGCTCGCTCACGACGGCAAAGAATTCCGCCGGCGCGCTGGCGGCATAGGCGTCGATCAGGCCGCTCTCGCCGCGCGCGAGCCGCGCCTGCAACGCCCGATATTCGTGATTCATCACTTCGGCCCAGCGTTGCAGCCGGCGCCGTCGTGCCTGCGCGCCGCCGCCCGTGCCGGCACCGAGGAAGGGAACGCCGTCGGCGCGCCCGTCTTCCTGGTCGAGTTGATGGGCGAATTCGTGGATCACGACATTCGCGCCGTCGTGTGCATCGGCCGCGCCGGCCAGCACGGCATCCCACGCCAGCACGACCTGGCCTTGCCGCCACGACTCGCCCACGAGCACGTTGCGCGTTTCGTGCACCAGGCCGCCGGCGCCCGGCTCGGCGCGATCGACCACAAAATGCCCCGGATACAGCAGCACCTGGCGCAGCGTGCCGAAGCCGTAGCCGCGCTCGAGCAGCAGCAGCGCCGCCTGGGCCGCGACGAGCACGCGCATCTCGTCGCTGACGACCAGACCGCCGCAGCCGATGAACGGCACCTCGGCGAGCAGCACCTGGATGCGTGGCTCGAGGCGTTCACGGGTGTCGGCACGCAGCTCGGCGTACAGGGGCATGTGCCGGCGCAGCACGGCGCGCCAGGGCTCGGGGAAGGGCTCGCGCATCACGCGCGCGCGGCGCAGCGACACCCAGAGGGTGGGGCCGGCAAGACCGGCGGCCACCAGCAGCGCCAGGGCGAGAAAGAAGGCAAGGGCAGCCGGCAACGACATCCGGCGATGTGCGCGCCGCGGCGCGCGGTTTCAAGGCCGACGGCGCCGCCGACGTGCGGCACCCCCATCGCAACGCGCAGATGCCGATTCGGCCGCGCGGGCGCTACGACGCCGGGGGTTCGGGCCAGGGTCGCAGCGCGTGCGCCGGGCGCAGCCGCTCCCAGGCGCGCGCCATGCGCAGCACGCCGAGGTCGTCGTGGCGGCGCCCGGCGATCTGCAGGCCGATCGGCGCGCCGCTCGTGTGGTGCGCGCACGGCACGCTCAGCGCCGGCTGCTCGCTCATGTTGTACGCCAGCGTGTACGCGATGTGCTCCATCGCGCGCGCGGGGTCGTTGGTCGGCATCGCGTGTTCGGCCGCAAAGCTCGCCAGCGGCGCCACGGGCGAGAGCACGAAGTCGAATGGCTGGCAAGCCGCCACCGCCGCGTCGCGCAGCGCGGCGAACTGGCCGTAGCCGTGAAACAGTTCGGCCGCGCTCGCGAGCGCGCCGCCGGCGGCCCACTGGCGGACGAAGGGCAGCACGCGCTCCTGGCGCGCGCGCGGCAGCGCCGAGATGTCGAGCCAGCTGCGCACGCGCCAGAACAGGTCGATGCCGTCGGCCATCTCGCGCGTCGTGAACGGTGCCAGCGGCTCGACGCTGGCGCCGGCCTGCTCGAACAGCGTCGCCGCCCGCGTCACCGCGGCGACGATCTCGGGGTCGCAGGCCAGGCCCCAGCCGGCGTCGAGCAGCAGCGCCAGACGCAGGCCGCGCACGTCCAGATCGAGGGCGTTCCAGTCGATGGCCTGCGGCGGCAGGCTCGTCGCGTCGCGCCAGTCGGGGCCCGAGACCACCGCCATCAGCGCGGCGGCGTCTTCGACGCTGCGCGTCATCGGCCCGGCGACGCGACCGATGTACGGCGGCTTGATCGGCACCCGTCCCAGGCTGGGCTTGAGGCCCACGAGGCCGCACCAGGCGGCGGGCAGGCGGATCGAGCCGCCGATGTCGGTGCCCAGGTGCAGCGGCCCGTAGCCGGCAGCGGCCGCCGCGCCCGCGCCGGCGCTGCTGCCGCCCGGATTCGTGGCCAGGTTCCAGGGGTTGCGCGCGAGCGCATGAAAGCTCGACAAGCCCGAGGACAGCATGCCGTAGTCGGGCATCGTGGTCTTGGCCAGCAGCACGGCACCGGCCTCGCGCAGGCGCGCGGCCGGCGGCGCATCTTCGTCGGCGGGCACGAGTTCGGTGGCCGCGGTGCCCAGCGGCACCGCCAGCCCGCGCGTGGCGATGTTGTCCTTGAGCGTGAGCGGCACGCCGTCGAGCGCCGACAGCGGCTGCCTTGCGCGCCAGCGCGCCTCGGACGCGCGCGCCAGCGCGAGCGCGGCTTCGGGCGCGTAGGCCCACAGCGCGTGCAGCCGCGGCTCCCAGCGCGCGATGCGCTCGATCACCGCGCGCACCACCTCCACCGGCGAGAGCGCCCCGCTGCCGTACTGCGCGGCCAGTTCGCGCGCGCCCAGTTCGTGCAGGGCCGTCATCGCCCGTTCCTGTCCATGTAGCGCCGCAACTGCCGAGCCGCCTGGTGCTGCACGCGCTTGTGCAGCCACGGCGACCAACCGAGCAGCCAGCCCGACGGGCCGAGCGCCTGCCGTGCCCAGCGCCAGAACGAGAACACGTCACGGTGGCGCACGATGAGCCCCGCGTCGTCGAAATCGAAGCGGGCCTCGACCCGGTTGTGCACCCTGCGCGCCGCGCGACCGAAGACGTAGCGCGCTTCCCAGTGCGCGCGGCCGCCGGCGGCGCTGGTGCGGATGTCGCGCACTTCGAGCGCCCAGCGGTCGATGCCGCGACGCCGCGCGTCGGCGCACAGCATGCACCACATGGCACCGATCTGGCGTCGTCCGGCGAGCGCGTACAGCGGGTCCTCGAAGCGCGCCCGCTCGGCGTAGCAGGCCTGCATGCCGGCGCCGTCGAGGTTGGCGAAGGCGTCGTACAGCCGCTCGATGGTCCTGCGGCTCATCGGCGCTTGCGCCGCGACGGTGCGCTGTCGGGTGGCCTGATGCCGGCCGCTGGCCGGCCGACGAGCGTCGCGTTCGCGTCGGGAGGGGCGTGTGTCATCTGCGTCTCCTCGGCCTAGCCTCGCCATCGGCGGCCGGGCTCGCCGAGGCGCAGATTCTGCGACCAAGCGGCGTGCGCCGGAACACGTGCCGCGCGAGCGGCCGCGTCGCGGCAGGCGGCAGGGGACGTTCTCAGCGCCCGGGCACCGCCGCCAGCAGCCGCTGCGTGTAGGCATGCTGCGGGCGGCGGAACATCTCGTGCGGGCGCCCGTGCTCGACGACGCGGCCGTGCTGCAGCACGATGACCTCGTCGCACACCAGCTCGACCACCGCGAGGTCGTGGCTGATGAAGAGGTAGGTCACGCCGTAGCGCTCCTGCAGGTCCTGCATCAGGTTGAGCACCTGCGCCTGCACGCTGACGTCGAGCGCGCTCACCGGCTCGTCGGCGACGATGAGCTCGGGCCGCGTGACGAAGGCGCGCGCGATGGCGATGCGCTGGCGCTGGCCGCCGCTGAACTCGTGCGGGTACTTGCCCAGGTCGCCCGGGCGCAGGCCCACCGCGTCGAGCACCTCGGCGGCGCGCTCGCGCTGCTCGGCCCGGCCGGCGCCATGCAGCACCGCCAGCGGCTCGGCCACCGTCTGCAGCACGGTGCGCCGCGGGTCGAGCGAGCCGTACGGATCCTGGAACACCATCTGCAGCCGCGCGCGGGCGCGGCGCAGCGCCGCGGCGTCGAGCGCGTGCAGATCGTCGCCGTCGAGCCGCACGTGGCCGCTGCTGGGCACCTCCAGCGCCATCACCAGGCGCGCCAGCGTGCTCTTGCCCGAGCCCGATTCGCCGACGATGCCCAGGCTGCGACCGGCCTGCAGCGCGAAGTTCACGTCGGCCAGCGCCTGCACCTCGGGCGCGGCGGCGAACAGGTTGCGCCGCGGCAGGCGGTAGCGCTTGCCGAGGTGCTCGACCGCGAGCAGCGTCATGCCGCTGCCTCCGCGCGCGCGTCCGTCTCGACATCCAGGCGCAGGCAGCGCGCCATGTGCCCGGGGCCCAGCGCCACCGGCGCCGGCAGCGCGACGCGACACGCGGGCACGACGCGCGCGCAGCGGTCGGCGAACGGGCAGCCGACGGGCAGGTCGGCCAGGTCGGGCACGCGCCCGGGGATGGTCGCCAGCCGCGTGCCGCGCGCCAGCCCCAGGCGCGGCCGCGCCGCGAACAGGCCGAGCGAGTACGGGTGCGCGTGGTGCGCGAACACCTCGGCCGTGGGCCCGTACTCGGACACCGTGCCGCCGTACATCACGAACAGGCGCTGCACGCGGTCGGCCATCACGCCCAGGTTGTGGCTGATGAGCACGAGGCCCATGCCGCTGTCGCGCACCAGTTCGCCGATGAGGTCGAGCACCTCGCGTTGGATGGTCACGTCGAGCGCCGTCGTCGGCTCGTCGGCCACGAGCAGGTCGGGCGCGCAGGCCAGCGCGATCGCGATCACCACGCGCTGGCGCTGGCCGCCCGAGAGCTGGTGCGGATGCGCGTCCAGGCGCGCGCGCGCCTGCGGCAGATGCACGCGTTCGAGCAGGCGCAGCGCCTCGGCGCGCGCCGCGCGCGCATCGAGCCCCTTGTGCAGCCGCAGCGGCTCGGCGATCTGGCGGCCCACCGTGTGCAGCGGGTTGAGCGCCGTCATCGGCTCCTGGAACACCATGCCGATGCGGTGGCCGCGCAGCGCGCACCAGTCGCTCTCGGCCAGCGTCGTGAGTTCGGTGCCGTCCAGGCGCATCGAGCCCGTCACCCGGGCGCCCTCGGGCAGCAGCCCCATCAGCGCCAGCGCCGTCATCGACTTGCCGCAGCCCGACTCGCCGATGAGGCCGATCGTCTCGCCGCGCTCCATCGAGAACGACACCTCGCGCAGCGCATCGGCCGGCCCGCGCGCGGTCTGCAGCGTGACGCGCAGGTCCTGGACTTCGAGCAGGGGCATGCGCCGACGATAGTCGAGTGGCGCCGCGCGGCCGCTGCCACGTCAATGCCGGGGGCCGGCCCACGCGCGCAGGCGCTCGAGCCAGCCGCCCTCGGGCGCCGGTGCGGCGGCCGGCGCCGGCGCTTCGAGGCGGTGCAGGCGCGCCGGCGCGCCGTCGGTGACGACTTCGATCTGCGCACGCAGCTGCCCGGGCTCGAACCACCAGCGCGTGGTGCGGTGCGGGCCGACGATCTCGCAGCCGACGCGCCCCGCGGACTCGAGCAGGCGCACGCGATGGCTGGCTGCGGCATCGCCCAGCGTCGGCAGCAGCACGACCAGGAAGAGATCCTCGGCGCGGTCCTCGGGCGGGCTGACCTCGACGCGCCAGGCGCCCGGCTCGCCCTGGTTGGGGCCGAGCTTGCGGATCGTCTGGGCGAGCTTGCCCTCCTCGTCGTAGTTCCGGTCGTCGACCAGGAACTCGAGGCCCGGCCCGCCGACCGCGTTGACGAGCGCCTCCCTGGGCAGCAGGACGCGCGCGCTCAGCGTGCCGCCGGCGCGCCCCGGCCGCGGCTCGCGCTCGATGCCGACGCGAAACGTCTGGCCGTCGACGGCCGGCCTGTGCACCGTGTGCAGCAGCCAGCGCTTGCGAAACGCCGCCTGCGTCGCACGCACCTGGTCGAAGACGACCACCACGTCGTCGACGCGGTCGTAGCCGAACGTGCGCCACAGGCGTTCGACGCGCCGCGTGCGATGCGAGAAGGTGCCCTGACCCGACAGCGCGTTCGTGTACGCCGGCGTCACGTCGGCCAGCGCCACCGTCAGGCCATCGGCATCGAGCACCTGCGCCATGGTGCCGGTGTGGTAGGTCTCGCGCTTGGCACGCCATTCGGCCAGATCCAGCGGCGCGGCCTCGACGCCCCAGCCCGAGCCGATGCGCCGCTGGCCGCCATCGTTGGCGATCGGCCGCGGCCGTTCCTTGCCCGGCGCCGGCACGTCGTCGGCGGGGTCGGTCACCGTGACGGCGTTGTGCGCGACCGTCTGGTACGCGTAATTCATGTGGTGGTCGGAGCCGTAGGGCGGCGCGTACAGGCCGCTGTCGATCGCCAGCGGGCCGCCCTTGTAGATCGTGAACGCGCCCTCGTCCACATGCTCGTGCGACCAGTAGTTGTCGCCGGCCTTGAAGGTGACGTAGGTCGCGTCGGGCCCCCAGTCGCTGCGCGCCACGACCATGCCGATGCCGTCGAAGAGCCTGGTGAGCGGCAGGCGCGACGGCGCCTGCGCATCGATGAGCCGCGGGTCGGTGAGCGGCCCCCACGGCCAGCCCGAGGGCACGACGGCGCGCGGTGCGCTCAGCGCATAGGCCGCGGCATGCGAGAGCTCCAGCGCCAGCGGCACGGCGTCGGGCACGCTGCGGTCGAAGAACGCCCCGTCTCCCCAGCGAAAGTGCGTGCCGTCCGGACGCGTGCGGTAGACGAGGAAGTCGAGGAAGCCGCGGATGCCGGGCTCGCTCGCGAACAGGTCCTCGCCCGTGGCCCGGCGCCACATCGACGGCAGTTCGTGGATCGCCTGGCCGATGCCGATGCCCACGTATTCGCCGCCTTCGTGCCAGCCGCCGTTGCCGCCCATCACCTGGCGCCACACGGGCAGCACGCGGTTCTTCCACAAGTCGTACGTGAAGCGCATGACGGGCTCGCCACGCGCGTCGTCGCCGTACAGCGCGATGCTGCACGCCATCAGCGCCTGCAGCGGCGCGTTGTACAGGTACACGTTGTAGGGCGACATGCGGTCCTTGCGGATGCGCTCGACCAGGTAGGTGCAGGCCTCGACCAGCTTGTCCTGCAGCTGCGCGCGCTGCGCCGTGCTCCATTGCCCGTACAGCCAGTCGTAGGCCAGCGCCAGCGGCTTGCCCTGCTCGTGGCCGCGCCAGGCCGGTTGCAATGCGACGAGGCGGCGCAGCAGCGCCTGCATGTCGATGCTGCCGGGCTCGAGGTAGGCCTGCAGGATGACGGCGTCGAAATCGCCGTTGCCGTCGCTGGCCGTGCGGCGCAGCTCGCGCAAGAACTCGGGGTTCGCGCGCGCCAGCGTCTTCGCCTCGGCCGGCGTCGGGCTGGGCAGCCGGGGGTGCTCGAAGCGGAACGCGGGGAGGTTCGCCGCCGGCAACGCCTCGGGCCGCGGCAAGGTGGGCCGCTTGCTTTCGTCGACGCGCGCTTGCTGCGGATGCCGGGCCAGCATCGCACTGCCCGCGCCGACGGCGGCCACGGCGGCGAGCGCGCCGACAACGATCCAGGCGCGGCGCGCGCCGCGCCGCGGGCGCCGATGCCGGCTGCGATGGGCGCCCCGGTGCGCTTCCCCCTGCGAGCTGCGACGCGAACCTCGATGCGAGCCTCGATGCGGCCCGCGATCCGCTGCGCGATGCTCGCTGCGATCTGCACGGGCAGGCAACCCGTCTTGCACAGCCGCCTGGACGTCGACGCGGTCGGCGCGGTCGAGGCGCACGAGCCACACCGCCGTCCACGCCCCCACCATCAGCAGCACCGTCGTGATGTCGCCGACGCGGCCCGGCAGCTCGCGCTGGTGCCACTCGAGGGCGAAGGCCGTCGCCGCGAGCAGCAGCGTGCCGCCGATGCCGACGCCGGCGCGCCGGCGCTCGCCGGCGGCCAGGCGCGCAAGGGTCGCCAGCGCCGTGGCCGGCCACAGGTTCTCGAGGATCGCCGCGATGCCGATCAGCGGATGCTGCAGCTGTGCCGAAAACGGAATCCAGGTGAAGTCATAGATCACGCCCGACGGATCGGAGCGCAGCTCGTCCACCGCAAAGCCGGCGAGGATCAGCAGGGCCCCGATCCAGGCCGCCGGTGCCTCGCGCAGGCGCCAGCCGATCGAGGCCAGCACCACACCCGCGCAGGCGCCGGCCAGCGCTTCGAGCGAGAGCTGCCGGCTGACGACCGCCGCCTTGTACAGGAGGAGGGCGGCGACGAAGGCGACGAACAGGCGCCCGACCGCGCGCCCCGGCATCGCGAGCGTCCTGGCCAGCAGCGCGAGCCCGGCGATGTAGAGCGTGTACGCACCCCACTGTCCCAGGTCGAAGGTGGCGGGCTGCAGCAGCGTGTGCCACAGCGGCGCCAGGCCATGACGCAACTCGCCGATGTCGATCGAAGGCACGAACGGCGAGAGCTGCGACAGCGCCCACAGCGCGATGGCGAGCAGCCCGAGGTCGGCGAGCCGCCCGGGCCTGAACCAGTGACGCCGCCAGCGCCGCAGGGCCACCATCGGGCCGGCCTCGATGCGCAAGACCGTGCCGAGGACGGCGCCGACCAGCGCGCCCGTGCTGTTGGTGAGCAGGTCCACCGTGGACGCATCGCGGCTCGGAAGGAACTGCTGCGTGAACTCCATGCAGAAGCTGAGCGCCGCACCGCACAAGCTCGCGAGCACCAACGACCACGACGGCGCAAGCCGTCGACCGAACGCACGCACCAGCAGCAGCCCGAGCGGCACGTACGCGAGGACGTTGACCAGGACATCGCCGCCGTGGAATTGGCTCCTCTCGGGCACGGCGACAAAGTCGAGCAGGCCGCCCGGGGCGGCGCTCCAGCCGCTGAACGGATAGAGGCTGCCGTACACGACGAGCGCGACATACATCGCCGCCAGCCTTCCCCACCGCACGCGCGGCGTGGCGGGCGCGCGCGCGGCAGACCGCTCGCGCGACCCGGCGGCGCTGGCGAGCGGCGGCAATTCGGCGCGTCGTGACATGGACATTCCCGCGGCGTCTGGCTGACGCCGGCCATTCTCGGGCAGCGCCTTGCGGCCCGGCGCGTCATCTGCCGCGCTCGCGCGCAGTTCGAGTGCGGCAGCGCGCCCGATCGCGACCTCACGCGCCGCGCAAGATGCTGAATTCGCCGAACAGGCTCGCCGGCAGCGGCGTTTCGAGGTGCCACACGATGTTCATCGGTCGTTCGCCTTCGTGCGACTCGCGCCGCACCGGGCCGCAGGCACGGAAGGGATCGCGCTTGCGGCCGCGCACGAAGAGCTGGAACTGCCAGCCGTTGGCCGGGCTGTCGATGTAGCGCCGGCCGGCCGGCGTGTCGGGGCCGGCGCTGTTCTGGCTCTGCCAGTGAAAACGCTGCGGGCTGATGGCGTAGTCGTGATACGCGACGCGGTCGTGAAAGCCCTCGCTCTTGTCGAGCGTGACGAACATCAGTTCGGTGCGGCGCGCCGGCAGGCGCAACACGCCCGCGGTGAAGGGTGCACGCTGTTCGGCGTTCCACCAGCCGACTGCGCTCAGTATCTCGCGGATGCCGTAGCTCGCGTGCAGCGCAAGCGGGGTGTCTTCGAGGCCGGGGACGGGGTGTGACTGCGCAGCGGCGCGCGTCTGCAGCAGCGCGCTCAGCTCGGCAAGTTCACCGCGTGCCTGGCCACTGCGGGCGAGCCGCGTCAGGAAGGGTGCGAAGCCGCCGCGTTGCTCGTGGCGGGCGTCGATCTGGTAGGTGAGCATCTGCAAGGACAAGGCCTGCGGATCGTGCGCCACCGGCAGGGGCGTCGAGGCGTTTGCGACACGAGCCAGAAGCGCCAGACGAGCGGGATCGTCGACATGCAGCAGATCCGCAAAGCGGCGGCTGAAATACGCCTCCTCGGGCTCGGGCTCGGCGGCGATCAGCCCCGCGTCGCGCTTGAGCGCGGTCCATCCGCTGCGGGCCTGGCCGGTCGACTGGCGGTACACGTCTTCGACATCGAGTGCCTGGTCATGCAGGAATTCGGACAGGCGCAGTGCTGCAAGGCCGCGTCGCGCGACGTGTGCCTGCAACTCGGTCGTCAGCCGCTGCCAGCCCCGGGCCGTCAGTTCGCGCAAGCCGCGCAGCACCTGTTCGCGCGTCTGGCGCTGCAGATGGATATGGCAGCCGGGCGGCAGGCGTCCGAAGCCGTGCTCGACGCTGTCGATGAGCTCGCGGCGCGACAGTCCGCTCAGGCTGCCGAGCAGCAGGTCGAAGCGGAAGTCGCGTCGATGCTGACCGACGAAGTCCAGCACGAGGCAGGCCTCCTTGTCGGGTGCCAGCCGCAGCCCGCGCCCGATCTGCTGCTGGAACAGCACCGGGCTTTGCGTCGGGCGCAGCAGCACGAGCGTGTCGACGAGGGGCAGGTCCACACCCTCGTTGTACAGATCGACCGTGACGAGCGCGCAGAGCTCGCCGCTGGCCAGGCGTTGCGGCGCGCGCCGCCGCTCCTCGCCTGCCGTCTCGCCGACGATGCACGCGGCGGGCAGGCCGGCACGATTCAGCCAGTCGGCCGTGAAGCGCGCGTGCGCCACCGAGACGCAGAAGACGAGCGCCCGGCAGCGGCGCGGATCGGCCGCGAGCCTTCGCCATTCGTTGAGCATCAGCCGCGCGCGCACCTCGTTGCCGGTGACGAGCCGGTCGAGCGCCTCGCGCTCGCCGGCACGATCCCACGGCACGGCGGAGAAATCGGTCTCGTCATCGCAGGCGTAGTACTCGAACGGAGCCACCAGTTGCAGCTCGAGCGCGTGCCACAGGCGCAGCTCCACGGCTGGGCTGCCGTCGGGGCGGCTGTCGAAGTGCTGGGCGATGGGGCGGCCGTCGCTGCGCTCCGGAGTCGCGGTCAAGCCCAGCAGGATGCGCGGGCGCACCGCGGCGACGAAGGCTTCGAAGCGTGCCGCCGCAAGTCGATGGCATTCGTCGACGACCACCATGTGCCAATGCCCGGCGCCGTGCGCCGCGACGATGCCGCGCGCGGCGACGCTGTCGATCGTCGCGAAGACGTGGTCCCAGCGTTCGGCCTCGTGCTCGCCGCTGAGCAACTCCCCGAACTCGTTGTCGCGCAGCACTTCGCGGAACGTGCGCCGCGCCTGCCTGAGGATTTCCTCGCGGTGCGCGACGAACAACAGGCGCGGCCGGCCCCCGCCTTGTTCGCACAGCCGGCGGTAGTCGAACGCCGCCACCACCGTCTTGCCGGTGCCGGTGGCGGCGACGAGCAGGTTGCGCATGCGCCCGTGTGCACGCTCGGCCGCGAGTCGTTCGAGCATCTCGCGCTGAAAGTTCTTCGGCTGCAGATCGAAGAAGCCCGGGTGCGGCGTGCGTCCGTCGCCCCCCGCCTCGCGCCTGAGTGCCCAAGCCAGCGCGCGCCGGTGTGCCGGGTTGTCCGGGTCGTAGGGCTCGAACTCGCTGTCGGCCCACAGCGTCTCGAAATGAGCGGCTGCGCGCGCGAACAGTTCGCCCTGGCTGCGCTGGGCGAGCTTGACGGTCCATTCGAGACCCCCCGTCAGCGCCGCGCCCGACAGGTTGGCGCTGCCGATATAGGCCGACCCGAAGCCGGTGGCACGGTGGAACAGCCAGGCCTTGGCGTGCAGCCGCGTGCGTCGGCCATCGAGCGAGACGCGCACTTCGCAACCCGGCAGCCGCGCCAGCTCGTCCAGCGCGCGCGCCTCGGTGGCCCCGGTGTAGGTCGTGGTGAGGATGCGCACTCGCGTCCCGCCCGAGCCCGCAGCGCCGATGGCGGTGACTTGCTGCAGCACGTCGCGCAGCTTGCGCACGCCCGACACCGTGATGAAGCTGACCAGGATGTCGACCTGGTCGGCCGACGACAGCTCGCGCCGGATCTCCTGCAGCAGCGCGGGGCTGCCCTTGCCGGCCGTGAAGAGCCATGGCATCGCGAGCCCGGTCTGCGGAGGTGCCGGCACGGGCCGTGTGCCGCGGATGGCGCGCAGCACCCGTGCCGGCGACTCCAGCAGTTCGATGGGTTTGCTCTCGCGCTCCGCAGCGGTGCGCGTGCGCGTGCGCTGGCGCAGCGCCAGCAGCAACGCGTTGGCCAGCTCCAGCTGGCGGGCTGCGCACTCCGCGCCGTCGCCGGCGAGGTCTTCGAGCAGCGCCGCCATCTGGTGCACGACGGCATCGATGACCTGCGCGCTGATGTCGCCGCGCAATGGCAGCACTTCGGAGCGCTTCGCGTCGAGGCGCGCGTGCAGCTCCTCGGTCAGCAGTTGGTCGTAGAGGCCTTCAGGCAGCGGCATGTCGGAGGCTCGCGGGCACGGGGGCGCAAGGCTTGGTCAGATCGAACGCGAACGGCGGCGCGCGCAGACTGGTGGCGTCGCTATGGGTGCGGCCATTGGCGACGCCCGCGTCGAAGATTGTGTGTGACGTGGGCGGGAGGTTGCGGTCGAACTCGCCGTGCTGTGAGCAACGATCTACGGTGCTGGCGAAGCCGGTGGGTCCGCAGCCGGACGACCCAAGCCCAGCCCGAGCAACGCGTCGCGCATCGCCTCGGCCACCGGCGTCGAGGGCAGCGGCCCCACCGCTGCCGCCAGTGCGCTGCCGTCCAGCGCATGCGGCACGCGCCACAGGTAGCTCATGGCGGCGATTTCGCGCAGCATCGGCACCACGAGGCCGGCGGCGCGCAGCAGCGGCCAGGGCAGGTCGGCGCGACGAAAGCCGCGCGCCGGACGCAGGCCGAGTGCCGCCGCGGCGGCCTCGATGGCGTCGAGCAGTTCGCGCCCGCTGAGCGTGTGGCCGGCGAAGTGCAGCCGCCGGTGGCCGGGTGGGCCGGGTTGTCCAAGTTGCCCGAGTTGGCCGGGTTGGCCGCCTTCGTGCGCGGCGCCCGCGACGGCGACGAAGGCGCGCGCCAGGTCGGGCAGGTAGGCCCAGGCATGAGGGCGGTCGAGCGGGCCCGGATAGACGAGCTTGCCGGCGGCGAGCGACTTGACGATCGCCAGGTCGAGCCACGAGCCGCGTCCGCCGCCGTAGAAGTCGCCGGCGCGCAGGACGACGCTGCGCAGCGTGCCCTGCTGCGCACGCTCGCGCAGCTCGGCTTCGAGCGCGACGCGCAACTCGCCCTTGCGCGTGCTGGGGCGCTCGGGCGTGTCCTCGCGCAGCAGCGCCGGCATGCCGGCGCCGAAGCCGTAGACGTTGCCCGGCAGCATGAACAGCGCCCCCAGCCGCTCGGCCACCGCCATGCCCTGGCGCGCCAGCGGCAGCATCAGCGCGTCCCATTGCGTGTACGGCGGGTTGACGGCGTAGACGACGGCGCGCGCGCCGCGCGCGGCTTCGAGCAGGGCCGGGGTGTCCGCGAGCGCCGCCCCGACGCGTTGCGCTCCCGAGGGCAGTGCCGCGTCGGCGCGCCGCGCTTGCGCGCGCACCTGCCATCGCGCGTCGGCGAAGGCCTGCGCGGCCGCGCGGCCCAGGCGGCCGGCGGCGCCGAGCACGAGGCCGACCGGGCGATCCATGGGGGGGGGGGGCGAGGGCGGGGGTGAGGTGCGCCAGTCTGCGCCGGCGGCGGCGGTGCAGTGTGCGCGCTGCCGCGACCGGGATCAACGGAGCGGGCGCGTGCGCCTCGAACGCGCCCGGGCGCGGCGCGGACGTGGGATGGTGTCAGCGCCGTTGCCAGTACCCGCCGCGCCAGCGCCAGCCCGGTCCCTCGCGGCGCCAGTAGCCGGGCACCCACGCGTGCCCGCGTGGCGGCATGGCCCAGCGGCCGCCGATCCAGGTGTAGCGCCCCAACTGCCAGGCCCAGTATCCGCCGATCCAGACGTAGCCCACGCCCGGCGCGGCCGGGATGACCTCGCCCGGCGGCATCGGCGGCGTGGCGTTGGCGTAGGGGCCGTCCACGGCTTCGTACGCGCCGTAACCGGGCAGCGGCGCCACCACGCAACCGCCGAGCGCGGCCGCACCCAGTGCACCGGCGCCGAGCCAGGCCACGCGCCGCAGCCACTCGCGGCGCTCGATTGCAGGCAGTCTCATGGGCAAGCTCCTTTGGCGCCACGGCGGCACGCTGCTTCCTCAACGCGCCGCGCGTACGGGTCGGCGACCACGCGCGCGCCGCGTTACGCGGCTTTACTCGGTGAAGATGTGTTGCGGTGCGCCGCGTGCGGCAGGCGTCGGCCGTTGGCCTTCACGTGCCCTGCGAGCGCGCGGCGAGCTGGCGCAGTGCCTGCTCGTACACCTGCGGCGTCTGCGCGCCCTGGATCAGGTGGCGACCATCGACGACGACCGAGGGCACCGAGTGGATGCCGGCCTCGCGCCACTGCTGCTCGGCCGCGCGCACCTCGGCGGCGAACTCGTCGCCGTCGAGGATCGCGGCGGCGCGCCCGGTGTCCAGATCGAGCCGGCCGACGATGTCGAGCAGCACGTCGCGCGCACCCGGGTTGCGGCCATCGCCGTGGTAGGCCGCGAGCAGCGCGAGCTTCAGGCGCCGCTGCGCGTCGGCGTCCAGCTCGTGGCCGGCCCACCACAGCAGCCGGTGCGCATCGAAGGTGTTCCACACGCGGCCGCGCTCGCCGAAGGCGAAACCCACCGCCGCGCCGCGCTCGCGCAGGGCGGCCTGGTTGGCGCGCACCTGCGGCTCGGCCAGGCCGTAGCGCCGGCCCAGGTACTGCACCAGGTCGGCCCCCTCGGGCGCCATGTCGGGATTGAGCTCGAAGGGCTGGAACCCGAGCTCGACCGGGAAGGCGCCGTCGATGCGTTCGAGCGCACGCTCCAGAGAGTGCAGCCCCACGGCGCACCACGGGCAGGCGATGTCGGAAACGTAGTCGATCTTCATGGCGGCCTTCGCTGGTTGCCGCGCCAGCATAAGACGCAGCGGCTGTCGGCGCCGGCGTGCGAGTTTGGGGTCGAGCAGGTCGCGCAGGCCGTCGCCGACGAGGTTCAACGCTTGCGCGCCAGTCGCGGGTCGAGCAGGTCGCGCAGGCCGTCGCCGATGAGGTTGAGCCCGAGCACGCTGGCCATGATCGCCAGGCCCGGGTACACGGCCAGCAGCGGCGCCTGGAACATCTGCGTCTGCGCCTCGTTGAGCATGCGCCCCCAGCTCGGCCGCGGCGGCTGCGTGCCCAGGCCCAGGTAGCTCAGCGCGGCCTCGGCCAGGATGGCGACGGCGAACGAGATGCTGGCCTGTACGATGAGCGGGCTGGCGATGTTGGGCAGCACGTGGTCGCGCGTGATGCGCCAGGGCCCCTTGCCGGCCGCGCGCGCGGCGGTGACGAACTCGCGCGCCCACACCGCGTTGGCCGAGCCGCGCGCGAGGCGCGCGAACACCGGGATGTTGAAGATGCCGATGGCGACGATGCTCATCAGCAGCCCCGGCCCGTAGATGGCCGTGAGCATGATGGCCGACAGCAGCGCCGGGAAGGCGAAGGTGAAGTCGCTGGCGCGCATCACCAGTTCCTCGATCCAGCCGCGGCCTTCGGCGCGCGCGGCCGAGGCGAGGCAGCCGAGCGCCACGCCGATCACGAGGCCGATGCCCACCGCCACCACGCCGACGACGATGCTGTTCTGCGCGCCCACCAGCAGCTGCGAGGCGATGTCGCGCCCGAGGCTGTCGGTGCCCAGCCAGTGCGCGGCCGAAGGCGGCTGCAGCTTGGCCGGGATGTCGATCTCGGCCGGCGGATAGGGCGACCACAGCAGCGACACCAGCGCCGCCAGCACCAGCGCCGCCGTGAGCGCGGCGCCGGCGACGAAGCTGGGATGGCGCCGCGCGCGCTGCCAGAAGTCCATCGGATGCGGCCCCTCGTCAGCCCAGCCGCAGCCGCGGGTCGACCACCGCGTACAGCACGTCGACGACGAAGTTCACCAGCACGACGACGCCGGCCAGCAGCATCACCACGTCGCGCACGACGACGAGATCGCGGTTGGCGATGGCCTGGAACACGAGCCTTCCGATGCCCGGCAGCACGAACACGCTCTCGACGACGATGGTGCCGGTGACGAGGTTGGCGAACTGCAGCCCCGCCACCGTCAGCACCGGGATCATCGCGTTGCGCAGCACGTGGCGCCACAGCGCCTGGCGCTTGCTCAGGCCCTTGGCGCGCGCCGTGCGCACGAAGTCCTCGCGCATCACCTCGACCACCGACGAGCGCGTCATGCGTGCCAGGATCGCCGCCTGCACGGCCGCCAGCGAGACGGCGGGCAGCACGAGCGCCTTGAGCCCCGCCCACAGGCCGCCGCCGTCGTCCTCGCGCCAGCCCGGAAAGCCGCCCGCGCTCACCCAGTGCAGCTGCACCGCGAACAGCAGGATCAGCAGGATCGCGAACCAGAAATTCGGGATCGCGATGCCGAGCTGGCTCGCCGCCATCACGCCCACGTCGCCGAGCCGGTTGTGGCGCGACGCGGCGTACACGCCGAGCGCGAGCGCGAGCACGACGGTGAGCCCCATCGCCATCGCCGCCAGCGGCAGCGTGATCTGCAGCCGCTCGACGATGAGCTCGGCGGTCGGCGTGCCGTAGCTGATGCTGTCGGCGGTGCGCCCCTGCAGCAGCCCCCCCACCCATTGGCCGTAGCGCACGAGCGCGGGCTGGTCCAGGCCGAGCCGGGCCTCGAGCGCGGCCACCGATTCGGGCGTCGCCGTCTCGCCGAGGATGACCTCGGCCGCGCTGCCCGGCAGCAGTTCGAGCACCGCGAACACCACCACCGACGCCACGGCCAGCGTGAGCACGAAGGCCGCCAGGCGCTTGAGCAGGAACAAAGCCATCGCGAACTATGATGCCTCAACGTCGCAGGCTGCTCCCGGAGATCAGGCCATGGCACGCGCTGCCGCTGCATTCGACACCTCGCCGGTCTTCGTCGGCGGCCACTGGCGCCGCGCGGCCGGCGGCCGGACGCTGCCGTTGACCAATCCTTCCGACGGCTCACTGCTCGGCGAGATCGCGCGCGGCGAGGCTGCCGACATCGACGACGCGGTGCGCGCGGCGCGCGCGGCGCTGGAGGGCGACTGGGGCGCGCTCGCCGCCGCCGAGCGCGGCCGCGTGCTGGCGAAGATGGGCACGCTGGTGCTCGAACAGGCCGACGAGCTGGCACGCCTGGAGGCACTCGACGTCGGCAAGCCGCTCGGGCAGGGCCGCACCGACGCGCTGGCGCTGGCGCGCTACCTCGAGTTCTACGGCGGCGCCGCCGACAAGGTGATGGGCCAGACGATCCCCTACGCCAACGGCTACACCGCGCTCACGCTGCGCGAGCCGCACGGCGTGACGGCGCACATCGTGCCGTGGAACTACCCGATGCAGATCATCGGCCGCAGCGTCGGCGCGGCGCTGGCGATGGGCAACGCCTGCGTGCTCAAGCCGGCCGAGGAGGCCTGCCTCACGGCGCTGGCGTTCGCGCGCATCGCCGCGCAGGCCGGGCTGCCGGCCGGTGCGCTCAACGTCGTGCCCGGGCGGGGCGAGGAGGCCGGCGCGGCCTTGTCGGCGCACCCGGGCATCGATCACATCTCGTTCACCGGCTCGGCGGCCGTGGGCACGCTGATCCAGGCCGCGGCGGCGAAGAACGCCGTGCCGGTGACGCTGGAGCTCGGCGGCAAGAGCGCGCAGATCGTCTTCGCCGACGCCGACCTCGACCAGGCGCTGCCCTTCCTCGTCAACGCCGGCATCCAGAACGCCGGCCAGACCTGCTCGGCGGCGAGCCGCATCCTGGTCGAGCGCGCCGTGTTCGACGAAGTCGTCTCGCGCATGGCCGGGCGCTACCGTGCGCTGCGTGTCGGGCCGGCGCTCGACGATCTCGACGTCGGACCCGTGATCTCCAGGCGCCAGCACAAGATCGTGAGCGGCTACCTCGATCTGGTGCACACGGGCGGCCTGCGCGTCGCCGCCGCGGCCGCGCTGCCGGCGACGCTGCCCCCGGGCGGGTACTACGTCGCGCCGACGCTGGTGGCCGACGTGGATGCCGGGCACCGCATCGCGCAGGAGGAGATCTTCGGCCCGGTGCAGGCGCTGATCGCGTTCGACGGCGAGGCCCAGGCGCTGGCCATCGCCAACGGCACGCCGTACGGGCTGGTGGCGGGCGTGTGGACGCGCGACGGCAGCCGTGCGCTGCGCGTGGCGCGCAGGCTGCGCTGCGGGCAGGTGTTCGTCAACAACTACGGCGCCGGCGGTGGCGTCGAGCTGCCCTTCGGCGGCGTCAAGCACTCGGGTCACGGGCGCGAGAAGGGCTTCGAGGCGCTGTACGGCTTGTCGGCACTGAAGACGGTCGCCATCAAGCACGACTGAAGCGAAGGGCACGACATGCGGCTGCAGGGCAAGGTGGCGGTGGTGACGGGCGGCGGCTCGGGCTTCGGCGCAGGCATCTGCGCCAAGTTCGTCGCCGAAGGCGCCAAGGTGGTGGTGGCCGACCTCGACCACGACGCCGCCGCTGGCGTCGCGGCCGCGCTCGGCAGCGCGGCGGTGCCGCTGCGCGTCGACGTGGCGCAGGCGGCCGACGTGCGCGCGATGCTCGACGCCGCCGAGCGGCATTTCGGGCGCCTCGACATCCTCGTCAACAACGCCGGCGTCACGCACCTGCCGGCGCCGCTCGAAGAGGTGGGCGAAGCCGACTTCGAGCGCATCGCGGCCGTCAACATGAAGGCCGTCTACCTCGCGATGTGCGCGGCAGTGCCGCGCCTGAAGGCCAATGCGCCGGGCGCGCACGGCATCCGCGGCGTCGTGCTCAACATGGCCAGCACGGCCGGCGTGAGTCCGCGCCCGCGCCTGGCCTGGTACAACGCCAGCAAGGGCTGGGTGATCACCGCCACGCGTGCCTGCGCGGTCGAACTGGCGCCCTTCGGCATCCGCGTCGTGGCGCTCAACCCGGTGGCCGGCGAGACGCCGCTGCTGCGCAGCTTCATGGGCGAGGACACGCCCGAGATACGCGCCAGGTTCCTCTCGACGATCCCGCTCGGGCGCTTCTCGACGCCCGAGGACCTGGGCAATGCCGCGTGCTTCCTCGTCGGCGACGAGGCGAGCATGATCACCGGCGTGTGCATGGAGGTCGACGGCGGGCGCTGCATCTGAGGTGCCCGGCGCCATCGGCCCGGACCGCCAGACGAGATACCCAAGATGACCCGACTGCTGACTGCCACGGATGTCGCGCGCATCGTTGCCGCGAAGGGGCTGCGCGCCACGTTCGACGAGCTTGCCGCCGTCATCGAGGCCGATCTGCGCCGCTGGCCGCAGTTCGAGAAGACGGCGCGGCTGGCCTCGCATTCGAGCGTCGGCGTGATCGAGCTGATGCCGGTGGCCGACGCCTCGCGCTACGGGTTCAAGTATGTCAATGGGCACCCGGGCAACCCGGCCCTGGGGCTGCCCACGGTGATGGCCTTCGGCGCGCTGGCCGACGTCGCCACCGGCCTGCCCCTGCTGGTTGCGGATCTGACGCTGGCGACGGCACTGCGCACTGCGGCGACGTCGGCACTGGCGGCGCGCGTGCTGGCGCGTCCCGACGCGCGCTCGATGGCGCTGGTGGGCAACGGTGCGCAGAGTGAATTCCAGGCGCTGGCGTTTCACCTCCTGCTGGGCATCGACGAGGTCCGCCTGTACGACCCCGACGCCCTCGCGACCGCGCGCCTGCGGCGCCACCTGGACGCCGTGGCGCCCGCGTTGCGGCATCTGCGCTGCGCCAGCGCGCAGGAGGCGCTGGCCGGCGCCGACATCGTCACCACGCTCACGGCCGACAAGCACAGGGCCACGATCGTCGCGCCCTCCATGTTGGAGCCCGGCATGCACTTCAACGCTGTGGGCGGCGACTGTCCGGGCAAGACCGAGTTCGATCCGGCCGTGCTGCGCACGGCGCGCGTCTTCGTGGAATACGAGGCGCAGACCCGCATCGAAGGCGAGTCGCAGCAGATGCCGTCGGGTTACCCAGTCACCGAGCTATGGCAAGTGCTTACTCACACGACGTGCGGCCGACAGCATCGCGACGAGATCACGCTCTTCGACTCGGTCGGCTTCGCGCTGGAGGATTTCTCGGCGCTCGCGTGGCTGGCCTGGGCAGCGGCGGACGCAGGCGTGGGCCACGAACTCGACCTGATCCCCACGCTCGACGACCCGAAGAACCTCTTCGGGCTGCTGGAAGCGGCCGGCGCGGCGGCCGGCCCTCTGCTGCCGCGGCATCAGGAGCGCAAGTGACTGCTCACAAATCCTGATCGTGCCGATCGGCTGCGGCCCACAGATCGGCCGCGTAGCGGGGGTCTGTCTCGCGCACCGAGTCGGCATAGCGCCGCAGCGCGGCGGCCTCGCCGATGCGCCGCGACCGGTCACGGTAACCGGCGTGCAGCCGGCGCGCCAGGTGCAGCGCGCCCAGCAGATCGCGCAGCCGCGGCGAGGGCGCCAGGCCGCGGACGGCCATCGAGGTGGGGGCGTGGAGCGTGGTGGTCGACATGGAAACCCTCTTGGACTGCTGCGGCGGCTTGCCGCGATGAAGACATCCTAGGGACGCGCTCGAGACAATTCAAACGAAAGTTGCTCATCACATAGATAAGCCATGCGCATATGACGACCGGACGGCGGAAACCTCAATTCCGCACCTTCGACCTGAACCTGTTGCGCGTCTTCGACGCCGTGATGTCCGAGGGCGGCGTCACGCGCGCGGCGCTGGCGCTGTCACTGACGCAGCCGGCGGTCAGCCAGGCGCTGCGCCGGTTGCGCGATGCGCTGGGCGACGAGCTCTTCGTCCGCGCCGCCCAGGGCCTGCGCCCGACGCCGCAGGCCGAGCGGCTGTGGCCGCAGGTGCGCAGCGCGCTGGCCAGCCTGCGCGAGGCCGTCGCACCCGAGCACTACGACCCGCAGCGCGATGCCGTGTCGTGGCGCCTGACGATGGCCGATGCCACGGCGGCGCGCCTGATGCCGCCGCTGATGGCGGCCATCGAAGCGCCCGGCGCGCTGGTCGATCTGCGCGTGATGCCGCTGCTCACGCGCGATCCGCGCACGCTGCTCGACAGCGGCGAGGCGGATCTGGCACTGGGCTCGTTTCCGGCCGCCGTGCAGGCGATCACCGCCGGTGGACCGGACTCGTGGCTGCGCCACGAACGCCTGTACGACACGCGCTACGTCTGCGTCATGCGCCACGATCACGCGCTGGCACGCACCGAGCTGACGCTCGACGCCTTCTGCGCCGCGCACCACCTCATGGTGAGCTTCTCGGGGCGCGCCCGCGGCCGGCTCGACCAGGCGCTCGCCGCGCTCGGCCGCAAGCGCCGCATCGCGCTCACGGTGAACCAGTACTTCACCGCCGGGCGCGTGGCGGCGCAGACCGAACTGCTCGCCGTGCTGCCCGAGTCGGTGGTCGAGGCCACCGGCTGCGCCGAGTTGCTCGCGGTGCGCGAGCTGCCGCTGGCGGTGCCGGCCGTGCACGTCGAGATGCTCTGGCACCTGCGCCACGATGCGCGCCCGGCGCACCTGTGGCTGCGCGAGCGGCTGCGCGCCGCGGCGGCGGCCAGCGAGATCAGTCGATGACGGCGGCGATCGCCTCGGCCGCGCGCTCGACGTTGCCGCTGTTGAGGCCGGCCACGCAGATGCGGCCCGAGCGCAGCAGGTAGACCGCGTATTCCGCGCGCAGCCGCTCGACCTGCGCCGCCGTGAGCCCGGTGTAGCTGAACATGCCGCGCTGGGTCAGGAAGTAGCCGAAGTCGCGCCCTGGCTTCGCGCTGGCGAGCACGGCGTGCAGCCGCCGGCGCATCGCCAGGATGCGCTCGCGCATCGCCGCCACCTCCGCCTCCCAGCGGCCGCGCAATGCCGGCTCGCCGAGCACGCGCGCGACGATGCCGGCGGCGTGCAGCGGCGGGCTGGAATAGTTGCGCCGCACCGTGGCCTTGAGCTGCCCGAGCACCAGCTCGGCTTCGGCGCGGTCGGCGCACACGAGCGACAGCGCGCCGGCGCGCTCGCCGTACAGGCTCATGCTCTTGGAAAACGAGTTCGCGACGAAGAAGACGAGCCCCTGCTCGGCAAGCAGGCGCGGCGCGAACGCGTCGGCGGCGATGCCGTCGCCGTAGCCCTGGTAGGCCAGGTCGAGGAAGGGCAGCAGTTCGCGCTCGCGCACGATGCCGGCCAGCTCGCGCCATTGCCCTTGCGTCAGGTCGACGCCGGTCGGGTTGTGGCAGCACGCGTGCAGCAGCACCACGCTGCGCGGCGGCAGCGCGGCCAGCGTCTCGCACATCGCGGCAAAGCGCACCCCGCCCCCGGCGGCGTCGTAGTAGGGATAGGTCTGGACCGCGATGCCGGCGCCTTCGAACATCGCGCGGTGGTTGTCCCAGGTCGGATCGCTGATCCAGACGCCGGCGCCGGGCAGCCAGCGGCGGATGAAGTCGGCGCCGACCTTCAGGCCGCCGCTCGAGCCGACGGTCTGCAGCGTCGCCACGCGGCCTGCGGCGAGCGCCGGGTGGCCGTCGCCGAACAGCAGCGCCTGCACCGCGCTGCGCATCGCCGCCGAGCCTTCCATCGGCAGGTACGGCTTGGCGCCGCCTTCGGCGAGCATGCGCGCCTCGGCCTCGCGCACCGAGTCGAGCACCGGGATGTGCCCGGCATCGTCGAAGTAGATGCCGATCGACAGGTTCACCTTGTGCGCGCGCGCATCGGCCCCGAACGCCTCGTTCAGGCTCAGGATGGGGTCGCCCGCATAGGGTTCGAGGTGGCTGAACGGCTTCATCTGGTGTTCCGTGTGCGCAGCGAGCATCGGCGCGTGCGTCATGCCGCGAGCGCCTTCTCGATGTCGGCGCGCAGCGAGTCGGGCGTGTCCTTGGGCGCGTAGCGTGCGAGCACCTGGCCGTCGCGGCCGACCAGGAACTTCGTGAAGTTCCACTTGATCGCCTCGGTGCCCAGCACGCCGGGCGCCGCCGCGCGCAGCCACTTCCACAGCGGGTGCGCCTGTTCGCCGTTGACCTGTACCTTGGACATCATCGGAAAGCTCACGCCGTATTCGCGCTGGCAGAACGAGGCGATCTCGGCGTCGCTGCCCGGATCCTGGCCGGCGAACTCGTTGCTCGGGAAGCCGACGACGACGAGGCCGCGATCGCGGTACTCGCGCCACAGCTGCTCGAGCCCCGCGAACTGCGGCGTGAAGCCGCAGCGGCTCGCGGTGTTGACGATCAGCAGCACCTTGCCGCGCTGCGTGCCCAGGTGCGCCGGCTTGCCCTCGATCGACAGGGCCTCGAAATCGTAGATGCTCGACTCGGCCATCGTGGATGCCTTTCGCGCCGCTTGACAGCCGCAGATGTTAGCCGGCCGGCCGCCCGAAGAGACCGCGCTCATTGACAGCCTGCGATGCGGGCCGCAGGATCGCCGCCCGAGAGCCCCGTCGCGCATGACCCTGCCGTACCGCATCGCCTTGCTGGGGCTCGCCGCCTTCGAGCGCAGCACGCTGTCCACTTACTTCCGCCTGGCCGCGAACCGCACGCCGCGCTACGAGGTCGGACCGGTCCTCGACGAGGCCGATTTCCTGGTTGCCGACGCCGATCACGAACCGTCGGTGCAGCTCGTGCTGGCCACCGAGAAGGCGCACGACACCGTCTTCGTCGGCGTGCGCCGACCGGCCGAGGCGCGTGCCTGGGCGGCGCGCCCGCTCGAGCCGCTCACCGTCCTGCGCGAACTCGATGCGCTGGTGGCGGCGCGCGCGCGCGCGGGCGTGCCTGCACCCGGCGGCGCGGGGCGAACGAGGCACGCGGCGTCCCGGCCGTCGGGGGTTGCCGGCGCGCATCGAGCGCCCGCCACCGCGCCCGCGCCCTCGCGCGGGTCGCCACCCGGGCCCGAGCTGACCGGGTTCCCCGAGCTGCCCGAGCTGCCCGAGTTGACCGAGCTGCCCGAGCTGCCCGAGTTGACCGAGCCGCTCGAACTCGTGCTGCCGGCGCTGGCCGCGTCGGCCGTCTCGGCGCCGCGCGCCGCATCCGCGCCCGCCCTGGCCGACGAAGGGCCGGTGGATGCGACCGCACCGCCCGATGCCGCGGCACGCTGCCTTGCAGCGGCACCATCGCTGCCGACGCGCGCGCTGATCATCGACGACAGCGAAGTCGCACAGCGCTTCCTGCGCTCGCGCCTGCAGGCGTACAGGCTCGTCGCCGACTGCGTCGCGAACAGCCAGCAGGCGCTCGAGCGGCTCAGGCAGTCGGCGTACGCCTTCGTCTTCGTCGACCTGGAGCTCGGGCCGGCCAGCCCCTACGACGGCCTCGGGCTGTGCCGCAAGATCAAGCAGGAATTCGCCACCGGAGCGTCGCCGCCGCAGATCGTGGTCGTGACCGCACACCACGGCGAACTCGACCGCGTGCGCGCCACGCTCGCCGGCGCCGACGCCTTCCTCGGCAAGCCGCTGGACGAAGTCGCGCTCGAGCGGATCCTGGTGCGCCAGGGTCTGCGGCATCGGCATGCCGGGCCCGTGCCGGACGCCTGACAGCCGCGGCCGCCATCGCGGCGCGGCTGCGCGCCACGCGCCATCCGCGTCCGCCGCCCGTGCCGCCGCCCG
>JAFECX010000110.1 GCA_018241895.1 Pseudomonadota bacterium | reverse complement strand
GTGGCCGCGCGCGCCGCGGCGCCGGCTGCGGCGCCCGTGCCGGGCGGCCTCGTCGAGCCCGCGCCCGAGACGCCTCCCGAGCCGCCGCGCGCGAGCTGGATGGCGCGGCTGCGCCAGGGGCTGCGCAAGACCGGCGGCAGCATCGCGCAGGTCTTCACCGGCACCCGCATCGACGAGACGCTGTACGAGGAGCTCGAAACCGCGCTGCTGATGGCCGACACCGGCGTCGCCGCCACCGAAGCGCTGCTCGCCGATCTGAAGCGGCGCGTCAAGGACAGCAAGGCCACCGAACCGCGGGCGGTCAAGGCGCTGCTTGCCGATGCACTGGCGCAGGTGCTGGCGCCGCTGGCGCGCCCGCTCGTCATCGGCCAGACGCGCCCGACGGTGATCATGGTCTGCGGCGTCAACGGCGCCGGCAAGACCACCAGCATCGGCAAGCTGACGCACCACCTGGCCGCCGGCGGCTGCAAGGTGCTGCTGGCCGCCGCCGACACCTTCCGTGCCGCGGCGCGCGAGCAGCTCGCGGTGTGGGCCGACCGCACGCGCGTCGAGATCGTGGCACAGCAAGGCGGCGACCCGGCGGCGGTGAGCTTCGACGCGGTGACGGCCGGCCGTGCGCGCGGCTGCGACGTCGTGATCGCCGACACCGCGGGCCGCCTGCCGACGCAGCTGCACCTGATGGACGAGCTGAAGAAGATCCAGCGCACGATCGGCAAGGCGCAGCCCGGCGCGCCGCACGAGGTGCTGCTGGTCGTCGACGGCAACACCGGACAGAACGCGCTCGCCCAGGTCAAGGCGTTCGACGCCGCGCTCGGCCTCACCGGGCTCGTCGTGACCAAGCTCGACGGCACGGCCAAGGGCGGGGTGCTGGCGGCGATCGCGCGCTGGGGTGCCGGGCGCGACGCCGACAAGGGGCCGCTGCCGGTCTACTTCATCGGTGTCGGCGAGAAGCTCGAGGATCTGCAGACCTTCGAGCCGCGCGAGTTCGCGCAGGCGCTGCTGCAATAGCGGCCGCGGCGCGCTCTCAGCGCGCGCCGGCCGCCGCAGGCTCGAGATCGTCGAAGAAGCCCGAAGGCATCGGCTCGAGCACGTCGCCCTCGGCGGCGAGCCGGTCGCCCTCGGCGAGGATCTCTTCCATCTCGGGCACCGGGATCAGCGGCATCGGCCGCGAGCCCCTCGCCTTGGCCGCGGGCTCGGCGGCGGGCTCGGCAGCGGGTGCGAGCAGCGGCGCCAGCGCGTTGCGCACGTTCTGCGCGCTCGGCAGGTCGCCCTCGCGCCAGGTGATGACCTGCACGCGCGCGGCCTGCAGCACACGCGCCATGCGCTCGTGGCGCCGACGGCTGCGCGAGCTCTCCTCGGCGGCGCGGATGTCCACCACCGCCAGCACGCGCGAGCCGGCGTCGCAGACCACGAGGTCGGCCGACAGCGAGCCCACGCGCTGCAGCCACTCCGCATACGAGTGGCGCATCGGCACGCGCAGGAAGCGCGACAGCGGCACTTGCGCCAGCACGACCATCCCGGGCAGCGCGCGGCGCAGCAGGTCGTAGGCCTGGCGCTCGTCGATCGTCAGCACGCGTGCCGACTCGGGCGGCCAGCCGGCCACGGTGTCCAGCACCTCGCGCTGCACAGTGCGCACGCCGCGCTGGCGCAGGCGCAGGCCGAGCCAGGTCAGCACGAGGGCCAGCGCCGCCGGCAGGGCAAGCGCGTCGATCGGGGGCAGGTAGTCCATCGGCTCGGGTCGCGGCACGGGACCGCGCAGTGCGAGTCCGTAACATCGGCGCGCGGGTGCCGGCGGTCAAGCCGGCGCGTCACAAAAGGCGTATCCGGGCGTATCCGCCGGGCTCGTGCGGGCCGGTTGCGCCAGCGGCCGAGCGCTGCGGCGTGAATTCCTTGGCACGGCCGCGCGCGCCTGCGCTCGGCGCTCTTTCAGTGCGGCAGTCCGGGGAAGCCTCCGCCAGGGCCGCCCAGGCCGCCCAGGCCGCCCATGCGCCGCATCATCTTCATGAGGCCGCCGCCCTTCATCCTCTTCATCATCCCCTGCATCTGTTCGAACTGCTTGAGCAGCCGGTTGACCTCCTGCACCGGCACGCCGGCACCGGCGGCGATGCGGCGCTTGCGGCTGGCTTTGATGAGCTCGGGCTTGCGGCGCTCGGCACGGGTCATCGAGCAGATGATGCCTTCCATGCGCCGCACGTCGCGCTCGGCGCGGCCCATGTCGGCGCCGGCGGCCTTGGCGGCGATCTGCTGCGGCAGCTTGTCGACCAGCGACGCGAGGCCGCCCATCTTCTTCATCTGCGAGACCTGGGCCAGAAAATCCTCGAGGTCGAAGCCGCTGCCGCGCTTGACCTTGTCGACGAGCCTCTTGGCCTGCTCGAGGTCGACGCTCTTGTGCACCTCCTCGACCAGCGCCACCACGTCGCCCATGCCGAGCACGCGCCCGGCGTGGCGCTCGGCGTCGAAGACCTCGAGGCCGTCGAGCTTCTCGCTCGTGCCGGCAAACTTGATCGGCGCGCCGGTGATCTGCCGCACCGACAGCGCCGCGCCGCCGCGCGCATCGCCGTCGAGCTTGGTGAGCACGATGCCGGTGAGCGGCAGCGCCTCCTTGAACGCCTTGGCGACGTTGACCGCGTCCTGGCCCTGCATCGCGTCGACGACGAAGAGGGTCTCGCTCGGCCGCAGCGCGGCGTGCAGTTCGCGGATCTCGGCCATCAGCGCCTCGTCGATGGCCAGGCGCCCGGCGGTGTCGACGATCAGCACATCGAAGTAGTGGCGCCGGGCGTGGTCGAGCGCGGCCAGCGCGATGTCGCGCGGCTTCTGCTCGGGGGCGCTGGCGAACCACTCGGCGCCGGCCTGCGCGCTGACGGTCTTCAACTGCTCGATCGCGGCCGGGCGGTAGACGTCGGCCGAGACGGTGAGCACCTTCTTCTTGCGCCGCTGGATCAGGTGGCGCGCCAGCTTGGCGGTGGTCGTCGTCTTGCCCGATCCCTGCAGGCCGGCCATCAGCACGACGGCCGGCGGCTGCGTCGCCAGGTCGATGTCGGCCGGCGGCGCGAGCGCACCGGCCGCGTCCAGCTCGCCCATCGTGGCGGCGAGCTCCTTGTGCACGATGCCCACCAGCGCCTGGCCGGGGTTGAGCGAGCCGACGACCTCCTGGCCGAGCGCCTTGTCCTTGACGCGCGCGACGAAGTCGCGCACCACCGGCAGCGCGACGTCGGCTTCGAGCAGCGCCAGGCGCACCTCGCGCAGCATGTCGGCGACGTTGCTCTCGGTGATGCGGGCCTGGCCGCGCATCGTCTTGACGAGGCGCGACAGGCGTTCGGTGAGGGTGGAAGCCATCGCTGCGCCCGGGCCCGCGCGGGCGGCCCGGTGAGTACACTTTGAAGCGATGATTCTATCGAGCACCCCCCCGCTGCTCGCCCCCGAGGGCGGGGTGGCGCTGGCGGTGGCCGCGGCGCTGCTGTACCTCGTGGCGGCGCTGCCGGCGCCGGCGCTGCAGCGCTTTTGCGCGCCGGCCTGGCTCGTCGCCTGGTTGCTGCACCTGCTGCTGCTCGTCGCCGACGTCGGTGGCCTGGGCCAGCCGGAGCACGGCATGCGGCTGGGCTTCGCGCCGGTGCTGTCGATGACGGTGTGGCTGCTGATCGCCGTGCACACGATCGAAAGCCGCTTCGTGCCGCTGCCCGGCGTGCGCAGGGCGCTCGGCGTGGCCGGTGCGCTGGCGGTGCTGACGGCGTTGCTGTTTCCGGGTGCGGTGCGACCGATCGAACACGAGCTGGCGCCGTTGCACTACGCGCTCGGCGTCGCCTCCTACGCGCTGTTCGCCGCTGCCGTGCTGCACGCGCTGATGCTGGACGCTGCCGAGCGGCGGCTGCGCGCCGGCGCGTCGGCAGCCGCTGCCGCAGGGCCGGCGCTCGGGCTGCCGCTGCTGCAGCTCGAGCGCATCACGTTTCGCTTCGTCGAAGCCGGCTTCGGCGTGCTGACGGCGACCATGATCCTCGGCGCCAGCGACGTCGAGCGCTGGCACTGGGACCACAAGTGGGTGTTCTCGGCGCTGGCCTGGTGCGTGTTCGCGGCCCTGCTCGTCGGCCGCCATCTGCGCGGCTGGCGCGGACGCAAGGCGACGCGCTGGCTGTACATCGGTGCCGTGCTGCTGCTGATGTCGTACGCGGGCTCGCGCTTCGTGTTCGAGGTGCTGCTCGACCGCCCGCCGACCTGAAGGTGTGAAGGTGAAGTGCGCGCGATGAAATACCTGCTGGTTCTGCTCGTCATCGGCGTCGCCGTCGCCTGGCTGGCGGGGGCGCGCCGGCGCGACCTCGGTGCACGGCGCGGCGCCGGCGGCTCGCGCGAACGCGCTCGCAGGCCGGGCGCGGAGCCGGCCACGATGCTCGCCTGCGCGCATTGCGGCGTGCACCTGCCGCAGCCCGACGCGCTGTTCGATGCCGCCGGGCGCCCGTACTGCAGCGAGGCGCACCGCCTCGGCGGACCGCGCTGAGCGCGCGGCAGCGCGACGTCGATGAACGCGACATCGGGCGAGCGTCGGCGCGGCGACCGCCGCAGCGACGACCGGCGCCACGCCGGCGGGCGACGCCGCGACGATGCGCTGTTCGGCGGCGACACGCACACGAGCGAGCCCTTCTTCGATCCCGGCTGGCTGGCCGCCGGCGATGTGCCGCGCGACAGCCGGCTGCTGCTGCACCAGGTGCGGCGCCTGGCCGCCGCGCAGGACACGGCGCTGGCGCGCGTGTTCCGCACCTACGCCGCGGCGCGCGCGGCGATCGGGGTCGGGCTCGTGCTGCTGCTGGGCGCCACCAGCATGATGGGTGCGCACCGCCCCGACCTGATCGCGCTCATCGCGCTGGGGTACGCGGCGCAGGCGATCACGCTGTGGCTGCTGCCGCGCTTTCGGCCCCTGGCGGCGCCGCAGACGACGCGCGCGCGGCGCCGTCGCCAGTGGCTGGCGACCATCGGCGTCGACCTCGTCGCGTTCACCGCGATGCACCTGCTCGAGCTGGGCTCGAGCTTCAACTACGCGGCGCTGCTCGTGCTGCCGGTGCTGATGGCCGGCGTGCTGACCTCGCGCCTGCTCGCGCTGGGCACGGCGGCAGCCGTTTCGCTGGTGCTGCTGGCCGTGGCCTGGCGTGCCGGCACCGGCGACGCGTTCACCGACGGGCTGATGCTGCAGTCCGGGCTTGCGGGGCTGGGCCTGTTCATCATCACGCTGCTGGCCGGCGAACTGGCCGGGCGGCTGGCGCGCGAGGAGCTTGCCGCGCGCGGCAGCCTCGAGCTGGCGCGCCAGCAGGCGCAGCTCAACCGCCTGGTGATCGAGGAGATGACCGACGGCGTGCTCGTCGTCGACAGGAAGCTGCGCGTGCGCGCCGCCAATCCGGCCGCGCGCGCGCTGCTCGTCGAGGAGGGCCTGGCGCCGCCGGCGCCGTTCGATCTCGCCGAGCGCGCGGCGTGGCAGACGCTGCTGCGCGAAGTGCAGCAGGCGCTGGCGCTGGGGCGCTGGCCCGAGGCCGGCCGCGACGTCACGCTGGTGCACCCGGGCGGCGGCAGCGTCACGCTGCGCTTGCGCGTGCGCTTCATGCGCGAGCGCGCGCTCGATGTCGGCGAGCCCGCCGCCGTCGTCGACGCCGACGACACCGTGCGCGACGATCCGCTCGTCGTGCTGCTGCTCGAGGACGAGCGCACGGCGCTGGCGCGCGCACGCCAGGAAAAGCTCGCCGCGATGGGCCGCGTCTTCGCCGGCATCGCGCACGAGATCCGCAACCCGCTGGCGGCCATCGCCCAGGCCAATGCGCTGCTGATGGAGGACGACCTGGCGCGCCCGCAGCAGCGCCTCGCACGCATCGTGGCCGACAACGTCGAGCGCCTCAAGCGCATCGTCGACGACGTGATGGAGGTGGCACCGGGTGCCGGGCCGGCCTCGCGCCCGATCGACGCGCGCGCCGTGGTCGCCGCCACCGTCGCCGAGTGGGCGGCCACCGCGCGCGTGCCGCTGGGCGCGGCAGGCCCGCTCGCGGTGGAGATCGGTCAGGCACGCCTGCCTGTGGCCTTCGATGCCGAACACCTGCGCCGCATCCTCGTCAACCTGCTCGACAACGCGCACCGCCACGCCAGCGGCGCGGCGGGCTCGACGCGGCTGGCGCTTGCCGCGCGCGCCGAAGGCGGCGCGACGCTGTCGGTGCTCTCGGACGGCAAGCCGATCGGCGCCGAGGTCGAGCGGCACATGTTCGAGCCGTTCTACTCGACGCGCAGCCGCGGCTCCGGGCTGGGCCTGTATATCTGTCGCGAGTTGTGCGAGCGCCACGGCGCCGCCATCGAGTACCGCCGGCGCGCGGCGCACGAGCGGCTCGTCAACGAGTTCGTCGTGACGATGGCGCCGGCGGCGCTGGCCGAGGCCACCGAGCCGCTGCCGCTGGCGGAGCCCATCGGGCGATGAGCCGCGCCGCCGCGCCCAACCCGCGCCTGCTGGTCGTCGACGACGAGCCGGACCTGCGCACGCTGTACGAACTGACGCTGATCCGCGAGGGCTACGACGTCGACTGCGCCGACAGCGTCGAGGAGGCCTGGCAGCGGCTGCTCGCAGGCGGCTACCAGCTCGTCATCACCGACATGCGGCTGCCCGACGGCACGGGCCTGGACCTGCTGCAGCGCATGGAGCAGGCCGGGCGCAGCGAGAAGGCGATGGTCATCACCGCGTATGCGTCGGCCGAGAACGCGGTCGAGGCGCTCAAGGCCGGCGCCTACGACTACCTCACCAAGCCGGTCGACCTGCGGCAGTTCCGTGCCGTCGTCGGCTCGGCGCTCGGCCGCATGCCGGCGCCGCGCGAGGCGGCGGCCACGCGCGCGCTGCCCCCCGCCCGCACGACCG
>JAFECX010000010.1 GCA_018241895.1 Pseudomonadota bacterium | reverse complement strand
GAGCCCGGGCGCGGCCGGCGGCACCGCGGCACCGAGCGCCGCGGCGGCCAGGCACAGCTCGCACGGCGCCTGCACGTGGACGGTGTGACCGTCGCGGGGTGCCGCGGCGGCGAGCGTGGCAGCCGTGGCGCTGGTGGCAACGCCGGCGGCAACGCTCGAGGCGACGCCGGCGCTGGCAGCGCTGCCGGCGCCCGGGCTGTAGTGCCCCAGTTCGTGCAGCACCGCTGCCGCCTGCGCCAGCGGCACGGCCACGGCGATCCACAGCGCCCACTGCCGGCCCAGCCGGCGGGCCCACGACATGACGCTGCCGCTGCTCACCACGCAGTCATTCTCACACGCCGCTCAGGTCCTGGGCAGCGTGACGCCGCGCTGGCCCTGGTACTTGCCGCCGCGGTCCTTGTAGCTGGTCTCGCAGACCTCGTCGCTCTCGAAGAACAGCACCTGCGCGCAACCTTCGCCGGCGTAGATCTTGGCCGGCAGCGGCGTCGTGTTGCTGAACTCGAGCGTCACGTAGCCCTCCCACTCGGGCTCGAAGGGCGTGACGTTGACGATGATGCCGCAGCGCGCATAGGTGCTCTTGCCCAGGCAGATCGTCAGCACGTTGCGCGGGATGCGGAAGTACTCCATCGTGCGCGCCAGCGCGAAGCTGTTGGGCGGGATGATGCACACGTCGCCCTCGATGTCGACGAAGCTGCGCTCGTCGAACGCCTTCGGGTCGACCACGGTCGAGTAGATGTTGGTGAAGACCTTGAACTCGCGTGCGCAGCGGATGTCGTACCCGTAGCTGCTGGTGCCGTAGCTGACGATGCGCCGGCCTTGCGCGTCGTGGCGGATCTGGTCGGGCTCGAAGGGCTCGATCATGCCGTGCTGCTCGGCCATGCGGCGGATCCAGCGGTCGCTCTTGATGCTCATGATGGCCTCGTGCCCGTCGTTCGCCACCCGCGGCGCCGCGCGGATTCTAGGCAGGCGCTAGGATGTGCTCGGAGCTGCGTCTGCAGCGCTGCCCCGTCCACCGGCCACGCGCACCCGAGTCCCCACCGATGTCCATGCTCCTGTCGCCCGCACTCGATCTGCTGGTGCCCTATGCCGAACGCCACCGCGACCGGCGCAACATCGCCACGCATGTCGTCGGCGTGCCGCTGGTCGTGGTCGCGGCCAGCGTGCTGCTGGCGCATCCGGCCATCGAAGTGGCGGGCTGGGTGGGCACGCCGGCGTGGGTGATCTACACGCTCGCCGCCGCCTGGTACCTGACGCGCGGCGCCTTCGCCCTCGGCGCGGCCACGGGGCTGGGGCTCGCCGTGCTGGTTGTCGTGGGGCAGGGTGCGGCCAGCGACGCCAGCGTCGCCTCGTGGCTCGGCTGGGGCATGGGCCTGCTCGGCTTCGGCGGCGGCCTGCTGCTGCTGGGCCACTACTACGAAGGCCGACGCCCGGCCAAGGCGGGCCACCTCGTCGCCCTGCTGGTGGCACCGCTGTTCGTGACCCTGGAACTGCTCGGCGCGGTCCGACCCTGGCGGCACCTGTTCGACGAGGTCGAGCGCCTGGCCGGCCCGACGATTCTGCGCGATCTGGCCCAGCCTGCGCCGCGATGACAGACGCCGGCCCCGGCACCGATGGCCGTTGCCGGGGCAGATCGGCGGCATGCGCGCCGGTGCGCTGCCCAACCGTCTCGGTGCGCGACAAGCCGGGGCCGACAGCACCGAGGTGGTGCGCCATCAAGGCCGCGCCACTTCGTCGACCCGGATCCTGCCCCAGATCAGCTTGAATGCCAGCAGCGCACAGAGTGCCGTGCCCAGCACCAGCAGGGCCCGGCCCAGTTGCCGCTGGTCGTCCACCAGATAGTTGCCGCACAACTGCGTGTTCGAAGCGAGGTACAGCCAGCCCAACCGAAACGCGGTCGCCACCGCCTCGACCAGAACGACGCCACGGATCACGAAACCGGCGCGCGGCCAACTCAGGGCCAGCGGCGCGCCGACGAGCAATGGAATGCTCGCGAACTTCGCGAACGCGATCCAGGGCTGCTCGAGCGCCGCATCGATCATGCGCGGCACCATCCAGACCATGCCCGCCAGGCCGGCCAGCAGGAAGCCGTTGATGCCGCCATGATTCCATCGTGCCGAACCCTTGATGCACGACCGCGGCAACGCGCACGCCAGCCACCCGCCGAGCCATGCCAACAGCGGCATCTGCACCAGCATCTGCAGGCTCATGCTGGACTCCAGCACGGCGCGCGCCGGCGGCAGCGCCAGAGCCAGCCAAAGCAGCACGCCGAGAACCGCCTTGCGGCGCGCCGTGCCGCCGCTCATGGTTCGGCCGTGCGCAAGATCTGGTCCTCGGCCGATTGCGGTGCGTCCCAAGCGCTGATGGACACCAGCTCGCCGCCCGGATCGACGACGGCGATGGCCGCGTTGTGTGCATATCCGCCGCGGCGATCCGGGATCACCGTCACGCCGAAAGCTCGCAGCAGCGCAGGCAGATCGGAGGCGTGCGCCGGACGCGCCGCGATCCAGCCGGTGCCCTGGTCACCGGAGCGCCGCTGATACGCCGCCAGGTGCGCCGCATCGTCGTACGCGGGATCGAAGCTGATGCTCAGCAGCACGACCCGCCCCTGGGCGATGGGCTGTGCCAACCGCCGTTGAAGGCGCGCGAATTCGTTGCCCTGCACCGAACAGTAGGTCTCGCAGCGGCTGTAGACAAAGTCCACCAGCAGCCAGCGGCCGCGCAACTGCTCGAAGTCGGTGATCCGGCCGTCGGCGGTCTCGAGCGCGACCCGCGGCAAGCGGCGCGGGTGCGCCGCCACGTCCAGGCGTCGTGCGGTCTCGGAGGTGAAGGCACGAAAGCCGTCGGTCGCGGCATCCAGCGCCGCGACACCACAGGCGAGGATCGCAACGCTAGCGAGCAACGTCCGCAGCACCGACACGACCGCTCCCCGAGGGCGCCCCGGACTGCAGCAGACCGGCCGTGATGCGCGCCGCAAAATACAGCATCGCCAGCAGCACGAGCAGACCTCCGATCGCGCCGAGGCGGTCGGTGAACAACCAGGGCTCGAGATGCGTGGCCATGCGCCGCGGCACGCTCAGGCGACCGGCATCGAGGAAGGCGCCGAGGAACACCAGCGCACCGACGATGTACACGAACAACACGGTGCGCCCCGTGTCCGAACGGCCTGTGGCCGACGTGCGCTCGCCGATGACGTGGTACATGAAGCCCAGCGCCATCGCCAGCACCCCGAGCAGCAGATAGAAGTGGAAGTGCCCCGGCACCCACTGCGTGTTGTGCATCGTCAGGTTGACACGGATCGTGCTGTCCAGCAGCGCACCGAAGCCGCCCGCGACCCAGCCGAAGAGCGATAGCACGAGCAGCATCGAGGGCATGCGCCAGCGCATGTCGGCGCGATAGACGTTGCCGAGCGCGCCCCACATCGTGACCACGAACACCGGGAATCCCGAGCCCCAGGAGGCAAGCTGCCCCACCACCAGCAGCCAGTGCGGTTCGGCAAAGTCCATCAGCAAGTGGTGCGGGAAGACGATGATGACCAGCAGCGTCGTCGCGGCCCAACCCCAGAGGAAAGGCCGCGACAGCGGGTACGGCCGCCGCGTGTAGCGCGGCAGCAGCTCGTAGATGGCGATCACGCCCATGTAGATCGCCGCGTTGATGTACATGTGGCCGAACCAGTAGATCAGCGTCTTGGTGAACAGCGCGTCGAGTGCAACCTCGGGGAAGTAGATGTTCACCAGGCTCATCACCAGCGCCACCGCGCCGGCCAGGATGCCCAAGGTGTTGGCGACGATCATGCTGGCGCTGGCGACCACCGCCTTCGGATGATCGGGGTCGATGCTGCCACCGAACAGCCATTGCAGGCCGAGCGCGCGCGCCAGATTGCCGTGCACTGCGACGATGCCGGCAGCGGCGTCGAAATAGAAGACGAGCGAGCCGATGCCGATCAGCAGGTATCCCACCATGAACAGCGCCGACGCGCCCGGCGTCCAAAGCATGCCTTTGGCCGGCAACGGATACAGGAAGGTCCACAGCGCCCCGTAGCCGCCGACGAAGACGGCGCCGACGATGCACAACGCGCCGAGCAGGAACAGTGCGTAGTTGGCGACGAAGGCCCACAAGTGCAGCCGCACGTACTTGCGCAGGAAGAACCACATCGTCGCCGTCGTCACCATCACCATCGTGCCCACCATGCCGGCGCCGTGCATCGACAGCAACTGGTAAAACCAGTTGGGCGGCACCGCGATCCACTGCGCCTGCGACATCCGCAGGGTCACGCCCAGCAGCATCATCAGCACGAACAGCACGAGCGCGCTGACGAGATAGAGATTGAACGTCAGGCGCTCGCCGCCGGCGAGCCTCTCGTCGTCCGGATAGAGGGTGAGCGTCGCCATCGTCACTGTCCCCTCGCCGCCACCACTTCGAACGTGGTCGTCATCGGTGCGTGCCCGACGCCGCAGTACTCGAGGCATTGCACGGTGTAGGTGCCGGGTTCGTCGAACGTATGCACGAACCGGTTCGTATAGCCGGGCATCGCCTGTGTCTGCGTCACGATGCGGCCGTTCGGCGCGTAGATGGCAAAGCCGTGGTTCACGTCGTCGCTGCTGACGCGAAACTCGACCTCGCGGGCCGCCGTGACCTTGTCCGGCGTGAGTTGCCACGACCACATGCGGCCGACGGCTTCGACGGTCTGCGGCGCCCCCGAAGGACCGTGCTGCGAAGGTATCGGGAATTGATGCAACGTCGCCCACGAGCCGATTGCGAAGCCTGCCAGCAAGGCGAAGAAAACCCACTTCCGAAGGACATGCGACACATGGTTCTGCGCCGCCGCGTTGGCGGCCGGCCTGCGTGCCTGCACGACGACGAACAGGAACCCCAGCGCGATCAGCGCAGCCCCGACGAGCCAGATCGTCAGAACGACGTCTTGATTTGTCATACGAATCCTTCGTGATCGAGTTGCTGCCACGCAATACACGAGGCAGCGCGATTGAAATCCCATGCGTCATCGCCGTGCGTCGCGCGCACACGAACGACCGTGGTCGGTGCCGGCGCAACTCCTCTTGCGCCCGACTGGCGCAAGGCGCGTGAGACGCGTCGTGCCCCGATCCGACCCGTGTGCGGCAACGCCCTTGCCCGCTCCGCGCCCCGGTCGCGCATGATGGCGCGGGCGCTGCAAGCGGCGATGCAACCAACCGTAATGCCCGCGCCGCGCACGCGGTCGAAGCTCGCCTACCCGATGCGAGCGACGGTCGGCCGGCCTGCCGCGACCGGGCGCCGCGATGCCTGTCATTCACTGGCGGCAGGCGTGAGCGTGGCACGGACGCACGGGACGGCACGCCCGTTTCGTTGCGGTGCAGCCTCGCCGCACCGCGGCGTCTACCGAAGCTGCCACAGCGGGTACAGTGTGCGCAGTGTGCGCAGTGTGCGCAGTGTGCGCAGTGTGCGCAGTGTGCGCAGTGTGCGCAGTGTGCGCAGTGTGCGCAGTGTGCGCAGTCGGCGCGCATGACGACGAGGGCAAGCGCTGCGATCCCCGCAGGTGGCAAACAACTAGATGAGCGCTCTGCCAGAGTCAGGCGCGAGCGACGGCGACCCGCACGACGCGGCGGCGGCGGCCGCACCGCCCGTGCGTCGCGTGCTGGTCTTCGGCATCGTCGCGCTGGCGCTGATGATGATGTCGGTCGACTCGACGATCGTCGCCACCGCCTTGCACGCGCTGCAGCACGGGCTGGGCACGTCGATCAACTGGGCCGGCTGGACGATCACCGCGTACCTGTTCGGCTTCGTCGTCATGCTGCCGCTCAGCGGCAAGCTCGCCGAGCGCTACGGACGGCGGCGCGTCTTCGTCGGCTCGGTGCTCACCTTCACGCTGGCGTCGCTCGCGTGCGGGCTGGCCGACGACATCCGCGTGTTGATCGTGCTGCGCGCGCTGCAGGCCGCGGGCGGTGCCGGCTTCACGCCGTCGGCCACCGGCATCGTGGTCGACCATTTCGGCGCCGCGCGCGACCGCGCGGTGAGCCTGTTCGGCAGCATCTTCCCGGTCGGCGCGATGATCGGGCCGATCTTCGGCGGCCTGTTCGTCACCTACTGGGACTGGCGCGGCGTGTTCTTCGTCAACGTGCCGATCGGTGCGCTGATCGTCGTGCTGGCGCTGCGCCACATCCCTGCCGATCCACCGCGCGTGCCCGAGCGGCACCCGTCGATGGACGCGCGCGGCATGCTGCTGCTGGCCGCGGGCGTGCTCGCCGGCATGCTGGCGGCGAGCATGCTGGGCAGCCACGGGCAGCATCCCTGGTGGCCCGCCTTCGTGCCGGCCGCCGCCGCTGCGCCGGTGGCGTTCGGCCTGTTCCTGCGCCACATCGAGCGCACGCCGCAGCCCTTCATCGCACCGCGCCTGGTGCGCGGGCGCGACTTCGGTCCGGTCAACCTGTTCAACGCCTGGTACGGCGGCACGACGTTCGGCATCGTCACGCTGATCCCGCTGTACGCCGCCAACCGCTACGGCATGGATGCGCTGTCCTCGGGCACGCTGCTGGTGGCGCAGGGGGCGGCGACGATCACGATGACGATCCTCGCCGCGCTGGCGCTGCGCCGCACCGGACACCGGCGCCCGCTGTACGCGGGCGCGGCAACGATCATCGTCGGCACCCTGCTGCTGGCGCTGCCGCCGCCGGCCGGCATCACGCCCTACGCGTGGCTGGCGGGCGCCGCCCTCGTCGTCGGTGCGGGCGCGGGCACGATCAATCCGGCCAGCCGCAACGCCGGCCTGCAGCTCGCACCCGAGAGCTCGTCCACGCTGGCCGCGCTGCGCACGATGAGCCTGCAGCTCGGCTCGATCGTCACCGTGTCGGCCGGCACCGCGGTCATCGCCGGCTTTGCCGATCCGGGGCGCACGCAGGCCTGGTTCTACGTCGCGATCGCACTGCTGCTGGTGGCCGCGCTGCCGCTGATCGCGCGCGTGCCCGAACACCACGGCGCGTGGTGAGCGGCCGGCTCGTGCAGGCGCCACCGGCGCGCAGTGCGCGCGGCCCTGCGGCATGCGATCCGAACCGCCACGAAGGTGAGCCGCGCGTCGCGCGCACGCGCCGTCCGCACCGCGCTCACGTCCGGGGGCGTCGCCGCACGCCCGGTGCGCTGCGCACCGGGCGCATCAGAAGCGGTAGCCGATGCCCACCGTATAGGTCCACGGGTCGAGCTTGATATTCAGCGTCTGGCCGGTGGACAGCGACGTGCGCGTCTTCAGCTTGGTCTTCAGGACCGCGGCATCGAGATACCAGCGCGGCGCCACTTCCATCGCCAGCCCCAGTTGCGCCGTGAAGCCCCAGCGCGAGTCCACCGACAAGGTGGTCGGGCTGGACGGCAACCCGCCGGTGAGGGCGTTCAGCGTGGCCGTGCTGCGCGCCTTGTAGAAGCGCGCGTAGGTGGGCCCCAGGCCGACGTAGGGCCGCAGCGCGTCGTTGGCGCCTGCGAAGCGGTACTGCGCCAGCAGCGTGATCGGCAGCACCTTGACCTCGCCGATCTTGCCCACGCCGGCGATGGCACCGGCACCCGTGATGTCGTGCTTGAAGCCGGCGGCCAGCGGCACGTCGATGGCGAGGTTGTCGCTCGCCATCCAGGTGAGTCCGGCGCTGGGCTGGGTGTCGGCGCGCACGTCGGCGCGCGTACCGGCCAGGCTGGGCGGCGTGAGGTCGCCGCTCCTCACGTCGGGCGCGATGCGCGTGGCGCCGACGCGCACGATCAGTGCGCCGGCCGACTGCGCCTGCGCGCTGCCGGCAGCGGCCGCGAGAAGAGCCGCGACCACGATGGCGGCGTCGATGCGATGTGCCATGAGCTTGCCTCCTGCGATGCCGCGCCTACAGCCAGCCGGCGCGCGCCAGTTGGAGCGCGATCAACTGCGCGATCTGCTGATGTGCGTACGGCGTCGGATGGAAGCCGTCGGAAAACGCCCAGGTCTTGTACCAGTCGGCACCGCCACTGGCGCCGGGCGGCGGGTTGGCCGCCAGCGCCGCGTCGGTGCAGGTGGCGAAGGTGTAGGTGGGCAGGCCGTCGGCGCCGACGCCGGTTGCCGGACAGGCGGTGTGCGTGACGTCGGTGAAGCCGAACTGCGCCGGTGTGGTGACCATGTCATTGAACGCCTTGTAGACGTCGACGATGGCGACGCTGGCGTTGCCCGCGAAGCGCCGCGCCAGTTCGGTGTTGAAGGCCGTAAACCAGCTCTGGAAGAGCGCATCGGCCTGCGCACGCGCGCTGGCGCCGTTGGCGCCGTTGGCCGCGGCGATGCCGTCGAGCACGGCCTGGAAGCGCGGCGTCACCGTGATCGCCGGCATGTTGAGCAGCACGATGCGCGCGGCGCCCTTGTCGAGCGCCCCGCTCTTGATCATCGTGTAGAAGCTGCCCGCCAGCGCCGTCATGTAGGTGCCGCCGGCCGCCGCCAGCCCGGCCGCACCGCCGGCCGCGGCGGCCTGCACCTGGGTCGGACTGAGCTGCGTGCCCAGCAGCGCGAGGAACGAGGCGCCGCCGTCGCCGGCCGGTGCCGGCTGGCCGGCGCGCAGGTAGGCTCCGACCAGGGCGGCGGCGTCGTTGCCGCCGCCGTCGACCACCAGCAGGTCGCCGGCGCCGAAGTTGCCCGCCGCGGTGGCAGCGGCGAACTGCACGCCCAGACCGCGCGGATCGGCCGCGACGAGGCCCGAACCGGCCGCATTGATGACGCCGCCGCCGACCGCGTAGTTCGTGCAGCCGGGCTTCGGGTTGACGCCGAAGGTGACGCCATCGGAGGCAAAGAAGTTGCAGCCCTTGCCCAGCCCGTAGGTCTGCGAGATGCGCTCCGGATAGATCTCGTTGCCCTGGATCGTGAACTCGATGCCGAAGGTGCCCACATCGGCGAGGCTGTCGCCCATCACCTTGACGGCGCTGACGCCGGCACGCGGCGTGGTGTCGGCACCGCCGCCGCCGCAGGCGGCCAGCAGCGCGGCCAGCGCCGCCGCAACGAGCGGCCGCCGAAGGACGGAACGCGATCGCATCATGCTGTCTCCTGGAAAGGGGAAGAGGTCAGCGCGAATATACGGGGCTGCCTCGCCTGCGCAGGACGAGGTAAAACCCTCGCCGTCCACCGGCACGCAACGCGCTACGCAAGCAATGCGCGCAGCACCGCGGCCGCGCGCGCGATCTGCGCCGCGCTCACGTCGAGGTGCGTCACTGCGCGCACGGTGCGCGCGGCGAAGGCGCTCACCAGCACGCCTTGCGCGCGCGCGCGCGCGACGAGCGCAGCGGCATCGAGGGCACCGGGCGCGAGTCGCCAGATGACGATGTTGGTCTGCACCGTGGACAGGTCGAGCTGCACCGCGGCGCAGCCGGCGATCGCCTCGGCCAGCGCGCGCGCGTGGGCGTGGTCCTCGCGCAGCCGCTCGCGGTGGCGCTCGATGCCGTGCAGCGCGGCCGCGGCGTAGATGCCGTTCTGGCGCATCGCGCCGCCCAGCATGCGGCGTTGCCGCTCGGCGGCGGCGATGAGGTCCTTGCGTCCGGCCAGCAGCGAGCCGCCCGGCGCGCCCAGGCCCTTGGAGAAGGCGACCGCGACGAGGTCGAACGGCGCGGCCAGTTCGGCCTCGCTGCGGCCGCTGGCCACGGCCGCGTTCCACAGCCGCGCGCCATCGAGGAAGCTGGCGATGCCGCGCTCGCGCGCCGCGGCGCAGATCGCCTCGACGTCGCGCTGCGGGAACACGAGGCCGCCGCCGCGGTTGTGCGTGTTCTCGATCTCGACCAGCGTCGTCGGCGCGAACACCGGCAGCCCGCGCGGCTTGATCGCGGCCTCGAAGTGCTCGCGCGTGAAGACGCCGCCCTCGCCCACCTCGACGATCTGCACGCCGGAATTGGCGGCCGCGCCGCCCGCCTCGTGCCAGGCGGCATGGCACTCGCGGCCGGCGACGACCTCGTCGCCGGGGCGCGTGAGCACGCGCAGCGCGACCTGATTGGCCATCGTCCCGCTGGGCAGCCACAACGCCTGCTCCTTGCCGAGCAGCTCGGCGCAGCGCTGCTGCAGCCGGTTCGTCGTCGGGTCCTCGCCGTACTGGTCGTCGCCCACGGGTGCAGCGGCCATCGCGGCGCGCATGGCGTCGGTGGGGCGGGTGACGGTGTCGGAGCGCAGGTCGATCGGCGTCATGGGGGTCCTGGTCGGTACGGTGTGCCGTGCCGTCGTGCCGCGGCGCGGCCGGCCCGGACGTGCCGGGACGCAAGGAGCGCGTTCACTTGGGCGCGTTCGGGAAGAAGAGCTGCTCGCCGCCGATCTTGTAGCCGGCGATCGCCGCCTGCCCGGCGGGCGAGGTCACCCAGTCGGCGAACTGCTGCGCCAGCTCGGCCTTGACGTGTGGATGGCGCGCCGGGTCGAGCACCATCACGCCGTACTGGTTGAACAGCGACTTGTCGCCCTCGACCAGGATCTTCAGCCCGCCGCGGTTCTTGAAGCTCAGCCACGTGCCGCGGTCGGTGAGCACGTAGGCGTCGATCGACGAAGCCATGTTGAGCGCCGGCCCCATGCCGCAGCCGCACTCGCGGTAGCCCGAAGGCCTCGCCGTGGCCACGTCGATGCCGGCCGCCTTCCACAGCCGCAGCTCGGCCGTGTGGGTGCCGCTGCGGTCGCCGCGCGAGACGAAGACGGCGCCGCCGGCGGCGATCTTCCCGAATGCCGCGGCGATGTCGCTGCCCGCCAGCTTGGCGGGGTCGGAGGCCGGGCCGACGAGCACGAAATCGTTGTACATCACCGGCACGCGCTTCTTGGCGTCGCCCTCGGCGACGAACTTCTCCTCGGCCGCGGTGTCGTGCACGAACACCACGTCGGCGTCGCCGCGGCGCGCCATGTCCAGCGCCTGCCCGGTGCCCACCGCGACCACGCGCACCTGGATGCCGCTGGCCTGCGTGAACTGCGGCAGCAAGTGGCCGAAGAGGCCCGACTGCTCGGTCGACGTCGTCGACGCCATGACGATGAAGCGCTCCTGCGCGAACGCCGCACCCGACCCTGCCAGCAGCAGGGTGCCCACGGCGACCCCGGCAACCACGACGGCCACGGCGGCCAGACCCACGCCGCAGGCACGGCGCGCCCGCACGACGCCGCAGGCGCGGCGCGCCCGCACGACGCCGCAGGCGCGGCGCGCCCGCACGACGCCGCAGGCGCGGCGCAGTCGATCGATCATCGCCATGCGAATTCACCTTTCAGGAAATGCGCTGCCTCCTCGGGCAGCGGGCCGTTGAAGAACTCGTCTGCGGGCAGGTCGACGAGCAGCCGGCCGGCGTCCAGGTAGATCACGCGGCGCATGTGCCGCTTGGCCTGGCCGAGATTGTGCGTGCTCATGACCACCGTGACGCCGTCGTCGGCGATGCGCTCGATCAGTTGCTCGATGTCGCGCTTGGCGGCCGGATCCAGACTGGCAGTGGGCTCGTCGAGCAGCAGCAGATCGGGCTGCAGCGCCCAGGCGCGCGCCAGCGCCAGGCGCTGCTGCTGGCCACCGGACAGCGTGGTCGCCTGGCGCGAGGCGACGTCGGCCAGCCCGACGCGTGCCAGCGCCTCGACGGCGCGCCGCGCCCGTTCGGCGCGCGGCACGCCGCGCAGCCACAGCGCGATGCGCAGGTTGGCACGCACCGAAAGGCGCAGCAGGAAGGGCCGCTGGAACACCATCACCACCGAGGGCCGCGCGCCGTGCGGCGTGGCGCCATGCAGCGTGCGCGTGCCCTCGTGGCGCACGAAGCCGTGCAGCAGCCGCAGCAGCGTCGTCTTGCCCGAGCCGTTGGCGCCGACCAGCGCCAGGCGCTCGCCGCGCGCCAGATCGAGGTCGACGTCGCGCAGCGCCGTCACCTCGCCGAAGCGCACCGTGGCGCGGCGCAATGTGACGAGCCGCGCACCGCGCGAGGCGGCAGGCGGCACCACGCCCGGCGTGCCCGAGGGCGCCGCATTCAGATCAGCACCTCGCGCTCGACCGCACTGCGCCCCTGCACGGCGCCGACGACCAGATAGATGATCCCGACCACCGCCAGCAGCACGAAGCCGAGCGCAAGCGCCAGCGGCAGGTCGCCCTTGCTCGTCTCGAGCGCGATGGTGGTCGTCATCACGCGCGTGACGCCGTCGATGTTGCCGCCGACGATCATCACCGCGCCGACCTCGGAGACGGCGCGCCCGAACGCCGACAGCACGATGATCAGCACGCCGAAGCGCTCGTGCAGCAGCATCAGCGCGCCCGCGGCGAGGCGCCCCGCGCCCAGCGAGCGCAGCTGGTCGCCGCCTTCGACGAGGCCGTCGAGCACGAGGCGGCGCGTGAGCGCGGCGATCAGCGGCACGACGAGGATGCTCTGCGCGATCACCATCGCCGCGGGCGTGAACAGGATGCCCAGCTCGCCCAGCGGCCCGGCGCGCGAGAGCAGCAGGTACACGAGCAGACCCACCACCACCGAGGGCAGCGCGAGCAGCGTGTTGCCGGCCCACACGAGCACGCCGTGGCCGGGAAAGCGCGTCACCGCGAGCCAGGTGCCCAGCGCCAGACCCGCGCTGGCGCCGATCAGGCACGCCGTGCCGCTCACGCGCAGCGACAGGCCGACGACGCGCAGCAGCGCCGGGTCGGCGCCGACGACCAGCGTCGTGGCGAGGTTCAGGCTCTCGGCAACCGTGCTCAACGGAACTGCGGGGTGCGGGCGAACTGGCGAAGGCGGTGGCCACGGCCAGGAAGACCCGAGGCACGCAACGCGACCCGGCCTGCACTGCATGGCGCCATGCGGGGAGCGCCGAGGATACCCGCTGCAAACATCCGCACGACGACGGCACGACGACGGCACGACGACGGCACGACGACGGCACGACGACGGCACAGCGACGGCACAGCGACGGCACAGCGACGGCACAACGACGGCACAGCGACGGCGCAGCGGCCGCGCAGCGACGGCGCAGAGCCATGCCCGGGGCCGCAGAGGACAATCCCCGCCCGAGCGGCCGCATCGTCGGCCGATCATCCCCCGCAGGTCCGAACATGCCCGAGCTCGGTGTCTCCCCCCTCTTCGCCGGTGAGCGGCACCTGAGCGTCGACGAGGCGCGCGCCGCGATCGCCGCCGCACTGGTGCCGATCGTAGGCACGCTGACCCTGCCCGTCGGCGAGGCGCTGGGCCGCGTGCTGGCCGATGACCTCGTGTCGCCGATCGACGTGCCGGCGCACGACAACTCGGCGATGGACGGCTATGCGTTCGACGGTGGCGCGCTGGCCACCGGCGGCGACGTCGCACTGCGCTGCATCGGCACGCTGCTGGCCGGCGCACCGTTTGGCGGCGCGGTGGGCGCAGGCGAGTGCCTGCGCATCATGACCGGTGCCGTGCTGCCCGCCGGCGCGGACACCGTGGTGCCGAGCGAACTCGCGCGCGTCGAGGCGGATGTCGACGGCGAGCGCGTGCGCATCGCGCCGGGCGTGGTCCGCGCCGGCGAGAACCGCCGCCGCCGCGGCGAGGACCTGGCCGTGGGCCGCGCCGCGTTGCGCGCCGGCCGCGTGCTGCGGCCCGCCGACCTGGGCCTCGTCGCTTCGCTCGGTTTCGAGCGCGTGACGGTGCGCCGCGCGCTGCGCGTGGCGCTGTTCTCGACCGGCGACGAGATCCGCGCGCCGGGCGAGCCGTTGCCGGCGGGCTGCGTCTACGACAGCAACCGCACCAGTCTGGCGGCGGCGTTGCAGCGCCTGGGCTGCGAGGTCATCGACCTCGGGCTCGTGCGCGACGACCCGGCCGCGCTCACCGCCACGCTGCAGCGCGCGGTGGCGTCGGCCGATGTCGTGCTCACCAGCGGCGGCGTCAGCATGGGCGAGGCCGACCACGTGCGTGCCGTGCTCGCGCGCATGGGCGAGGTCGCGTTCTGGAAGGTCGCGATGCGCCCGGGGCGTCCGTTCGCCTTCGGGCCGCTGCACCGAAGCGACGCCGCCACGGGTCCGTCGGGAACGCCGTGCTGGCTGTTCGCGCTGCCGGGCAATCCGGTGGCCGCGCTGGTCGGCTTCTATGTCTTCGCGCGCGATGCCTTGCTGCAGCTGGCCGGCGCGCGGGCCACGCCGCTGCCGGTGCTGCAGGCCCGCTGCACGAGCGCGATCCGCAAGCGGCCGGGGCGCACCGAGTTCCAGCGCGGCATCGTCGAGCCCGGCGCCGATGGCGCGCGCGGCTGGCAGGTGCGCCTCGCCGGCTCGCAGGGCGCGGGCGTCCTGCGCAGCATGAGCGAGGCCAACTGCCTCGTCGTGCTGCAGCACGCACAAGGCGCCGTGGCCGCCGGCGATGCGGTCGACGTGTGGCTGTTCGACGGTTTGGTCTGACGCGCCGGTGCCGCCGGCCCGGGCTCAGAACCTGTGAATGAATCGGTCGCGCCCGAGCTGCGCGACAGGACGGCCCTGATCAAGGCGCAAAGCGCAGCCCTATCGCGCGATAGGGCGAGCATTTGCAACGCCGAGCGGGGGCGTCAGGGTGCGTCGAGCGGGCGTGAGTGGTTCGTTCACAGGTTCTCAATCGGACACGAGGCGCACCGGCGGCGGCTGGCGCAACGTTTCGGGCTCGAGGTCGAGCCGCTCGGCGCCCGTGTAGCAGAGGAAGCGCCGGTTCGCGGCGCGCCCGAACAGCGCCATGCCCAGGCGCGAGGCCAGCTCGTGCCCCATCGCCGTGACGCCGTTGCGCGAGACGACGATGGGCACGCCCATGCGCGCGGCCTTCATCACCATCTCGCTGGTCAGGCGCCCCGTCGTGTAGAAGAGCTTGTCGGCGCCGCCCTCGCCGCGCATCGCCATCCAGCCGGCGATGGTGTCGATCGCGTTGTGGCGGCCGACGTCCTCGACGAACATCAGCATCTCCTCGCCGCGAAACAGCGCACACCCGTGCACCGAGCCGGCCTTGCGGTGGATGCTGTCCTGTTCGCGCATCGTCGCCAGCAGGCGCTGCAGCGTGCCCTGGGCGATGCGCGCGCCGAGCGCATCGGGCAGCGTGACGCCCGCCAGCTGGGCCATCGCGTCGCCGAACACCGTGCCCTGCCCGCAACCGGTGGTGACGACGCGGCGCGCCGTGCGCTCGGCCAGGTCGTGCACACCGGCGCGCGTGCGCACGGCGGCGGCCGAGACGTCCCAGTCGACGCTCACCGATTCCACGTCGCCGGCGTGCTCGACCAGCCGCTGGTTGAGCAGGTAGCCGAGCACGAGCAGTTCGGGGCGCGCCCCCAGCGTCATCAGCGTGACCAGCTCGCGCCTGTCGACGAAGACCGTGAGCGGCCGCTCGGCCGGGATGTGGATGCTGCGCTGCTCGCCGTGCTCGTCGACGATGCGGATCTCGCGCGTCGGCGCGCAGCGCGCGTCGGTCAGCCTCGGCCGCTGCGCCGGCGGCGGCCGATCGCCGTCGGCCGCGGCATTCGGCGCGAGCGGGTCGCTGCGGGTGGAGGCGATCGTGTTCATGCGCAAATCCTGCGAGGGCAGCAGCCCTGGCCGCCCGGTCGCTGCTGCGGTCGATCCTACCTTCGCGCCCGCGCCGCGTCGGTTTGCATCGCCGATGCGCCGGGAAGGTCTTTCGAAACTTCCGTCAACGCGAATGGTTAGCATTCACTTGTCGATGGATTCGAACTCCCGTTGTCCGACGCGCTCAATTGCGGCACGCTGCCGCGCCACGTCGGCGCACGACCACCCCGACACAGGCTGAACCCGGACATGAGGCACCCCCTTGCTCACG
>JAFECX010000109.1 GCA_018241895.1 Pseudomonadota bacterium | reverse complement strand
CGCAGCGCCAGCAGGCCGACGCTGATCGCCAGCGCCTGCGCCGCCGGCTGCCACCAGACGTGGCCGGCCGCCGCCAGCGTGCGGCCGACGATCGACGGCAGCTGCAGCCCGAGCAGCAGGAACACGGCGCCGTTGAAGGCCGATTCGACCATCGTCCACGTGCCCTCGGTCTGCATGCGCTCGACGATGTAGGCGCCGCGGCGCAGGTCGGCGAAGTTGGTCGTGACGCCGGCGGCCACCACCGCCAGGATGCCGGAGACGCCCACGTGCTCGGCCAGCAGATACGCGGCAAAGGGCAGCAGCACGAGCAGCAGCACCATCTGCGTGGCCGCCACGTCGCCGACGCGCCGCGTGACCGCTTCGCGGGCGGTGGCGAAGCCCCAGCCGATCAGCGCCCCCAGGCCCAGGCCGCCGAGCGCGAGCCACAGGAAGCCGCGCGCCGCGTCGCCCCACGAGAACACCCCGGTCAGCGTGGCGGCGACCGCGAACTTGAGCGCCACCAGACCCGAGGCGTCGTTGAGCAGCGATTCGCCCTGCAGCAGGTGCAGCGTGCGCGCCGGCAGCCCCAGGTTGCGCGTGATCGCCGAGACCGCCACCGCATCGGTGGGCGAGACGACGGCGGCGAGCGCCAGGGCAACGCCCAGCGGGATGGCGGGAATCATCCAGTGGATCAGCAGGCCGAGCCCGAAGACCGTGAACAGCACGAGGCCGAGCGCGAGCCGCAGGATCGGCATGCGCAGCGCATAGAACTCGCGCTTCGGGATGCGCCAGCCGTCGGCAAACAGCAGCGGCGGAATGAACAGCGCCAGGAACAGCTCGGGGTCGAACGCGATGTGCAGCCCCTCGCGCGGCCACGACAGCAGCGCGCCGAGCGCGATCTGGATCAACGGCAGCGCGATGCCACGCACGTAGCGCGCCCCGATGCCGGTGAGCGCCCCCAGCAGCAGCACCACGAGCACGATCTCGACGGTGTGCATGGCCCCGATGGCTCTGCGGTGCGCGGCGACGACGCGACCTGGCGCGCTTCAGCGCGAGCCCGATTGCGGTCCCGGTCCCGGTCCCGGTCCCGGTCCCGGTCCCGGCCCCGGCCCCGGCCCTGATCCCGCTCCGCATTGCGAGCGCGTCGTCATCGGGGCCGCCCGCGCCGCCGCCGTCGCGCTCAGCCGCGCGCCGCTGGCGGCGGCGGTGCTCCGGCATTCGCCCAGTCCGGGCCGTCGAACCAGGCCTCGCCGGCCAGGGCCGCGCGCAGCATCGGCAGCGCGTCCAGGCCCCAGAACAGGCGCCCGTCGAGCTCGAAGCTCGGCACGTCGAACACGCCGCGCCCGATCGCCTCGTCGGTGGCGGCGTGCAGCTCGGCGCCGATCGCGGCACCGGCCGGATCGCGCCGCGGTGCAAGCTGGGCCGTGAGCGTCGCCAGGCGCGAGGTGTCGCACGGATCGCCGCCTGCGCGCCAGACGTGCGCGAACACCGCCTCGACGACGCGGCGGTTCGGCCCGCACGCCAGCGCCAGCCGCAACAGTGCGTCCGGCTCGAACGGCAGGCGCGCCGGCGTGCACAGCGCGATGCCATGGCGCTGCGCCGTCCAGTGCGCGTGGCGCAGGGTCCAGACGCCCCGGGGCGCGAGCTCGGCCGACGTCCCGTGGCCCCAGTGCTCGCGCAGTCCGGCGCGCCGCAGCGGCCGGTACGCGACCTCGTAGCTCAGCCCGACGAGCTCCTGTGGCAGGCGGTGAAACGCCAGGCAGGCGAACGGCGAGACGACGTCGAACCAGAAGGTGATGCGCCTCATGAGCGCCGCCCCGCAGCGGCGCCACGCACGTCGGCGCAGGATGCGGCGGCACGCACGCCGCTGCGCGCCCTCATGCCGGCGCCGCCTTGGTCACGTCGACCACCGGCGCGCCGGTGAGCGCGACGAGCTGCTCGGGCGTGAGCTCGAAGACGCCGTTCGGGTGCCCGGCGGCGGCCCAGATCCCGGCGAAACGGAACAGCTCGCGGTCGATCAGCGTCAGCGGCGGCGTGCTGTGCGCCAGCGGCGCCACGCCGCCGATCGAGAACCCCGTGCGCGCCTTGACGAAATCGGCGTCGGCGCGCGCCAGCGCGCCGGTCAGGGCGGCAACGCGCTTTTCGTCGACGCGCCGGTCGCCCGAGGCGATCACCAGCACCGCGGCGTCGTCGGCCTGGCGGCGGAAGATCACGCTCTTGGCGATCTGGCCGAGCGCGATGCCCAGCGCGTCGGCCGCCTCCTGCGACGTGCGCGCGCTCGCCGTGAGCCACACCGGCGCATGCGGATGGCCGCGTTCGGCCAGCGCGCGCGTGACGCGCTCGAAGCCTTCCGAAGTCGGCGTGCCGTTCATCGCTCAGAACCTGTGAATGAATCGGTCGCGCCCGAGCGGCGCGACAGGACGGCCCTGATCAAGGCGCAAAGCGCAGCCATATCGCGCGATATGGCGAGCATTTGCAACGCCGAGCGGGGGCGTCAGGGCGCGTCGAGCGGGCGTGAGTGGTTCGTTCACAGGTTCTCGGTCCTCTGCGTGCGCCTTTGCATCTGTTCTTGCATGCGTTCTTGAATCCGTTCTTGCATCCGCCCTTGCGTGTGCGTTCGCGTGTGCGTTCGCATGTGGGTTCGCGTGTGCCCCTGCATGGGCGCT
>JAFECX010000108.1 GCA_018241895.1 Pseudomonadota bacterium | reverse complement strand
GGTGGCCTCGGGCATGTAGGCCAGCGCCGCGCGCGCCAGCCCGAAACCGTGCAGCCGCACGGCGATGCGCGGGTCGGCGGCGAGCTCGCGCGCGCGCTCGCGCGTGCACACGACGAGGCCGGCGTTGCCGTCGGCCGGGTGCGTCTGGCCGCCGTAGGTGACGCTGCCGCCGGCCATGACGGGCGCGAGCCTGGCCAGGCCCTCGGGCGTCGACTGCGAAACCCCTTCGTCGCCGGCGAGCGTGGCGGCCACCTTCTTGAAGCCCGGCGCCGGCACTTCGAAAGGCAGCGTCATGAAGCGCCTCAGAAAGGCGCTGTCCGCGGTCAGCGCGTCGCGGTACTGCTGCTCGCGCAGCAGCACCACCTCGTGCTGCCGCGCGGTCGTGTAGCCGTGTTTGCGGGCGACGTTTTCCGCCGTCTGCACCATCGCGTGCAGGCCCAGCGGATCGCAGTTGAAGTTGTCGACCACCCAGTCCTCGGCCACGCCGGTGCCACCGGGGCCGCGCGGGTTCGGGTAATAGAGATGCGGGCCGTTGGAGACGCGGTCGCAGTTGACCACCAGCGCCGCCTGCGCCATGCCGACCTCGACCTCCTGCGCCGCCGCCAGCAGCGTGCGCACGCCGGTGGCGCAGGCCTGCATCAGCGTGGGGCCCCCGGCCTGCGTGGCGCCGATGAGGCCCGTGAGCCAGGGCAGGCCGTAGAAGGAATGCTTCTGCGGCACCGAGAAGCCGAGCACGCCGTAGTCGAACGCGGCCGCGTCGATGTGGCGCCGGGCGAGTTCGCGGCGCGCGACGTGCGCCGCGAACTCGATCGAGTGCAGGGCCGCGTAGCTGCCCTGCCAGCGCGCGAACGGCGTGCTCCAGTACGCGCCGTACGGGATCTCGGCCTTGTAGCTCATGCAGCCCCCTAGGCCCAGCGGGCCGTCCCCCCGAGGGGGAATGAGCGCCTTCGCAACGGCCGCGCGGCGCTCATGCGCTTGCCCCTTCGTGCCCTGCCGCGGGGTCTTCGGCCAGGCCCATGGCCTCGACGAAGGCGTGCCTGGCCTGCGCCAGCGTCGAACGCATCGCCTCGGCGGCGGCGTCGCCGTCGCCGCGTGCGAGCGCCGCGGCGACACGCCGATAGCCGTCGAGCACGATCGCGCGCACCTGCGGCTTGCCCAGCGTGAGCGCGCGGATGTGCTGCAGGTGGTCGGCGTACTGCTCGACCGCGCGCACCAGGCGGCGGTTGGGCACCAGCGCCAGCCAGGCGGCGCGAAAGCGCTGGTGTGCGTCGGCAAAGGCCTGCGCGTCACCGGCCCGGTGCGCCTGTGCGGCGGCGGCCAGCGCATCGTCGAGCGGTGCGCGCACGTCGTCGGCCGCGGTGTACGCCGCGACGCTGCGCATCGCCGGCGGCTCGATCAGGAAGCGCACCTCGTAGATGTCGTCGACATCACGCAGCGCCAGCCTGGGCACCACGAAGCTGCGGCCATCGAGCACCAGCAGGCCTTCGCTGGCCAGCCGCGTCATCGCCTGGCGCACCGGCGTGCGCGACACGCCCAGGCGTTCGGCGAGCTGCACCTCCTGCAGCGGCTGGCCGTGCTCGATCTGGCCGCCGCGCAGCAGCGCACGCAGCGCGTGGTAGACCTGCTCGCCCAGGGCGAGTGGGCGTTCGACGGGTTTGAGCGCGAGATTCAAGACGGCCAGCACAGCCCGGCGTGACGGCCGGCAGACTGTGGATTCTGGACACTGTATACATCCATCGCAACGTCGGGGAAACCCGCTTTCGCAACCCCCGAGGTGCCGTGACGACGCCGGCTCGGCAAGGGGCGGGCCAGGCGGGCCAGGCGGGCCAGACGGCCCCACGGCGCACGGGCGAGCGCCCCGATACTGCGGACCATGAGCACCTCCGCCGCGCGCTCGCCCTGGGCGTGGGTTCCCTCGCTGTACTTCACGCAGGGCGTGCCCTACGTGAGCGTCATGACGCTGGCGGTGGTGATGTACAAGAACCTCGGCGTCGGCAACGCCGAGATCGCGCTGGCGACCAGTTGGCTGTACCTGCCATGGGTCGTCAAGCCGCTGTGGAGTCCGCTCGTCGACCTGCTGGGGCGCAAGCGGCACTGGATCGTCGCGCTGCAGTTCGCCGTCGGCGCCGCGCTGGCCATGGTGGCGCTGGTGCTGCCGGGACCGCGCTGGTTCGCGCTCACGCTGGCGCTGTTCTGGCTGATGGCGTTCGCATCGGCCACGCACGACATCGCGGCCGACGGCTTTTACATGCTCGCGCTGCCCGACGAGCGCCGCCAGGCCGCCTACGTCGGCGTGCGCAGCACCTTCTATCGGCTCGCGATGATCGCCGGCCAGGGTGGCCTGGTGGTGCTGGCCGGCATGCTGTACGAGCACCGGGGGCCGGCGGCCGCGATTTCGACCGTGCCGGCGGTGGCGTCGGCGACGATGGCGACGTCCGAGATGACATCCTGGGCGACGGCCTGGGCGAGCGTGATGGCGCTGCTGTCCGCACTGTTCTTCGCCGCGGCCCTGTACCACGCGTGGGCGCTGCCGCGTCCCGGCGGCGATCGCGCCGCGCCGCGCACGCCGGCCTTCGGCGCCGATTTCCTGCGCGTGTTCGCCGCGTTCTTTCGGCGCCGCGACATCGCGCGCGTGCTCGCCTTCCTGCTTCTGTACCGGTTCGCCGAGGCGCAACTGGTCAAGCTGGTTGCGCCCTTCATGCTCGATCCGGTGTCCGCCGGCGGGCTGGGCCTGCGCACGCAGGACGTGGGCGTGGCCTACGGCAGCTTCGGCGTCGCCGCGCTCACCGCAGGCGGGCTGCTGGGGGGCTGGTTCATCGGCCGCATCGGGTTGCGCCGGGCACTGTGGCCGCTCGTCTTCGCGATGCACCTGCCGAACGCGCTGTACGTGGCGCTGGCGGCCTGGCAGCCGCAGCAGCTCGCGCTCGTGAGCACGGCCATCGCCATCGAGCAGTTCGGCTACGGCCTGGGCTTCACGGCCTACCTGGTCTACCTGCTGCAGGTCGCAGCCGGCCCCCACGGCGACAACCCGCACCGCAGCGCGCACTACGCGATCGGTACCGGCTTCATGGCGCTGGGGATGATGCTGCCCGGCATGGCCGCGGGCTGGCTGCAGCAGCTGCTGGGCTACCGCGACTTCTTCGTCTGGTGCTGCGTCGCGACGCTGCCCTCGTTCGCGGCCGCGGCCCTGATCCGCGTGCGCGACGAGGCCGCGCCCCGATAGGGGCGTGTGCGGGCATCGCCGCCGCGCGCGGCTCCAGGCCGCGCGCTTGTCCGTTGCGCGGCTCCAGGCCGCGCGCCGTTCGGCAACAACGTGCGGCTCAGCCGCGCAGCAACGAGCCGAGCATCTTGCCGAGATCCATGCCGCCGAGCTGCGCGGCCAGATCACCCTGCGGCACCTGCCCTTGTGGCGTGACCTTGTCCACCACCTGCGGCAGCAGGTGCACGAGCTGGCCGAGCAGGTCGCCCGGGTTCAGGCCGAGCTGGTTCGCCATCTGGCCGACGCGCTCGCTGCCGAGAACCTGGCTGAGCTGATCGGCCGAGACCGGCAGGTTCTGCCCGCTGCCGACCCAGGAGTCGGCGACGTGCCCGAGGCCGTTGCGCGCAAAGGCCTCGAGGAGGCCCCCAAGCCCGCCGAGGCCACCAGGTGCAGCCGCGCCGCTGCCAGCTTCGGCACCGCCTTGGCTGAGCATGCCGATGAGCATCTTGAGCAGATCCCCTTGCGGGTTCGCGGCGCCACCTTGTCCCAGCGCGCCGACGAGCGAGTCGAGCAGTCCCATCACGGGTTCCTTCATGCAGTTGGAGTGACGGGATTATCCCGTTTCCGACCGGCGAGGCGCCGCTGGCGGCCGCAGTGCGGCGCCCGGCAGGCGCCGCACCGGGTGGGCGCCACGCGCTGTTTCACTGTAAGCACACACTCTGCGTGAATCCACTGGCGGTCAGCCCGCAGACAAGGCCACGCCCAGCCACGCCAGCAACGCCAGCGGCGCCGTGTCGGCCCGCAGCACGCGCGGCCCGAGGCTGACGTCGACGAACCCGGCGGCGCGCGCCGCTGCCCGCTCCGCCAGCGTCAGGCCACCCTCCGGGCCGCTCAGGACGAGCAGCGATCGCGCCCCGCCGCACGAGGCGAGCGCGGCCGCAGGCGCCAACGCGCCCGGATCCAGGCTGAGCAGCCAGCGCGCGCGCGGCACTGACGCCGCCGCCGGGCCCCGCTGCGGCTGCGCTCCCGATGCCGACCCCGACCGCGCGAGCGCCGCCAGCCAGGCATCGAGGTCGCACGGCGTGGCGATCTGCGGCACCTGCGCCCGCCCGCACTGCTCGGCCGCGGCGACGGCGACCGCTTGCCAGTGCGCACTGCGTCGCAGTGAGCGCTCGCCTTGCAACCGCAGCACCGAGCGCTCGCACGCCAGCGGTTGCAGCGCGCTCATGCCGAGTTCGGTGAGCTTCTCGACCAGCGCATCCATGCGCTCGTTGGCCGGCATGCCGACGGCCAGGGTCACCGCCAGCGGCAGTTCGCGATCGGCCGCCGCCACCGATTCGACCTGCACCGTCACATCGCGCCGCCCCATCGCCTGCACGACGGCGCGCGCCTCGCGCCCCTGGCCGTCGAAGAGCACGAGCGCGTCGCCGGGCTGGGCACGACGCACCTGCACGTGGCGCGCCGCAATCTCGGGCAGCGCGAACGCCGCGCCCGCCGCCAGCGTCGCCACGGCCGGGTCGATGTACAGCCGCAGCGACACCCTTGCGCCCGCGCAAGTGACGAGCAGGCTCAGGCGCTGCGCGCCAGCAGCGCCTCGACCGCCAGCGCGACCGCTGCCAGTTCGGCGTCGCGCCCGCCCGGCGCCGCCAGCATGAGACCCACCGGCAGTTCGCCCGGCGCCTGACAGGGCAGCGAGAAGGCGCAGCCGTCGAGCAGGTTGATCGGCCACGTGTTGCGCAGCAGCAGGCCGTTGGCCTCGAAGAACAACTCGTCGCTCTCGACGAGCGGCGCCAGCGCCGGCGCGACCATCGGCACGGTCGGACAGACGAGTGCGTCGATGCCTTCGAAGTGGGCGCTGACACGCTCGATCCAGTCACGCCGCCTTTCGTGCATGCGGATGTAATCCGTCGCCGACACGCCTTCGCCCGGCGCGATGCGCTGCGCCACGCGCGGATCGAACTCGGCGCGCCGCGTGCTCATGGCCTCGCGGTGCGTGGCCCAGGCTTCGACCGCGGAAAAGCCGGCTGGCGCCGTGACTGCGGCGAGCTCGCCGAACTCGCCGAACGGCAGTTCGACGATGCGCGCCCCTGCGCGCCCGAGCGCCGCGAGCGCGCGCGCGAACGCGGCCGCCACCGGCCGCTCGAGGTCGTCGAGCATCAGCGTACGCGGCAGCGCGAGCACGAGATCGGCCGCCTCGCGCCGGCGCACGGCGAGCGGCGCGCCCGCGAGCACGCCGTCGACGAGCAGGCAGTCGGCCACCGAGCGCGACATCGAGCACACGGTGTCGAGCGTGAACGACAGCGGGAAGGCCCCCGTTGCCGGCGTGCGCCGCTGCGTGTTCTTGAAGCCGACGATGCCGGTGAGCGCGGCCGGGATGCGGATCGAGCCGCCGGTGTCGGTGCCCAGGCCCGCGACCGCGAGCCCCAGGGCCACCGAGACCGCAGCGCCCGACGACGAGCCGCCCGGAATGCGCACGATGTCGTCGTCGCACGGGTTGCGCGGCGTGCCGTGGTGCGGGTTGATGCCGACGCCCGAATACCCGAACTCGGTCATGTTGGTGCGCCCGACGATGGCCGCACCCGCCGCGCGCAGCCGCGCCACCGCGGCTGCGTCGCGGGTGGCGCGAGGCGCATCGCGACGCAGCCGCGAACCGGCCAGCGTGAGCTGGCCGGCCACGTCGAACAGATCCTTCACCGTCACCGGCAGCCCGGCCAGCGGCCCGAGCGAGGTCGCCGCCCGGCCCGCGGCCAGCAGCGCGTCGGCGGCGCGCGCCGCCGCGCGTGCGCCAGCGTCGAACGGCGCCCCGATGAACACATGCTCGGCGGCCGGCGCGCGCGCTGCGGTCAGCACGCCGTCGATCAGCTCGGCGTGTGCGCCGGCCGCGCTGAGACGGCGGCGCAGTTCGGCGATCGGCGGCAGGCAGGCGGTGGGAGCAGGCATGGCGCAATGATGCGGCATGGGCGCCGTCGGCCGACGTGCGGGCCGTCCGCCGCAGCGCCGGCGCCGTGCGCGTGCGCCGCTGCGCAGGCGCCGACCGCGCCCTCTCAGGCCTTCAGCGCCGCCAGCACCTCGTCGAGCATCTTCTTCGCGTCGCCGAACAGCATGCGGTTGTTCTCTTTGTAGAAGAGCGGGTTGTCGATGCCCGCGTAGCCCGAGGCCATGCTGCGCTTCATGACGATCGAGGTGTGCGCCTTCCACACTTCCAGCACCGGCATGCCGGCGATCGGGCTCGCGGGGTCTTCCTGCGCCGCCGGGTTCACGATGTCGTTGGCGCCGATCACCATCGCCACGTCGGTGTCGGGGAAGTCCTCGTTGATCTCGTCGAGCTCGAGCACGATGTCGTAGGGCACCTTGGCCTCGGCCAGCAGCACGTTCATGTGCCCCGGCATGCGCCCGGCCACCGGGTGGATGCCGAAGCGCACCTTGACGCCCCTGTCGCGCAGCGCCTTGGTGATCTCGAACACCGTGTGCTGCGCCTGCGCCACCGCCATGCCGTAGCCGGGCACGATGATCACGCTCTTGGCCTCGCGCAGCAGCTCGGCGGTCTCGACGGCGCTGATCGGCACCACCTCGCCGGCCGGCTGTTCGCCGCCGCTCGCCGCCGGTGCGCCGCCGCCGCTGCCGAAGCCGCCGGCGATGACGCTCAGGAAGTTGCGGTTCATCGCGCGGCACATGATGTACGACAGGATCGCGCCCGACGAGCCGACCAGCGCGCCGACGACGATGAGCAGGTCGTTGCTGAGCATGAAGCCGGTGGCCGCCGCCGCCCAGCCCGAGTAGCTGTTGAGCATCGACACCACCACCGGCATGTCGGCGCCGCCGATGGCCATCACCAGGTGCACGCCGAACAGCAGCGCGATCACCGTCATCACCACGAGCGGCACGATGCCGGCGCCGATGCCGGGCGCGGCGAGGAACTCGCGGCCGAACCACAGCACCAGCAGCAGAGCGACGAGGTTGAGCCAGTGGCGCGCGGGCAGCAGCAGCGGCTTGCCGCCGATCTTGCCCGAGAGCTTGCCGAAGGCGATGATGGAGCCGGAGAAGGTCACCGCGCCGATGAAGATGCCGATGTAGATCTCGACCTCGTGGATCGTCTTCTCGGCGGCGGTCGGGAAGACGGTCGAGGTGTCGACGTAGCTGGCAAAGCCCACCAGGCAGGCGGCAAGGCCGACCAGACTGTGCATCGCCGCGACGAGCTCGGGCATCTGCGTCATCTTGACCTTCTGCGCCGCCACCAGCCCGATGGCGCCGCCGACGACGAGCGCGCCGACGATCCACGCATAGCCGGCCGGCGTGACGCGCGGTCCGAACACCGTGGCAAGCACGGCGATCGTCATGCCGATGACGCCGAACAGGTTGCCGCGGCGCGCGCTCTCGGGGTGCGACAGGCCGCCCAGGCTGAGGATGAAGAGGATGGTGGCGCCGATGTAGGCGACGGTGGCCAGGCTTGCGGTCATCTCGCGCTCCCCCTCACTTGCGGAACATCGCCAGCATGCGCTGCGTGACCGCAAAGCCGCCGATCATGTTGATGCCGGTCAGCGCCAGCGCAAAGACGGCGAGGCCGAGGATCAGCGTCGTCGGGCGATCCGGTGCGGCCGCCGCGTCCAGTGGCGGCGCGATCTGGATCAGCGCACCGATGGCGATGATGGACGAGATCGCGTTCGTCACGCTCATGAGCGGCGTGTGCAGCGATGGCGTCACGTTCCACACCACCATGTAGCCGATGAAGCAGGCGAGCACGAACACCGTGAAGTGCGCAAGGAAGGTCGCCGGCGCGTACAGGCCCACGAGCACGAAGGCGATGGCGCCGACGGCGAACACGATGGCCAGCGTGCCGGCGGCCATCGGCTCGCCCTGGCCGTGTCCGTGCCCCTTGGGTGCAGCCGGCATCGCGGCCGGCTTGGCCTTCGGCGCCACGGCCGGCAGCTTGGGCGGCGGCGGCGGCCACGTGACCTCGCCCTGCCTGATGACGGTGAGGCCGCGGATCGCGTCGTCGTCCATGTTGACGTCGACCACGCCGTCCTTGGTCTTGCACAGCTCCTCGGCCAGGCGCAGCAGGTTGCTCGAATACAGCGTCGACGACTGCTTGGACAGGCGGCTGGCCAGGTCGGTGTAGCCGACGATCGTCACGCCGTGGCGCACGACCACCTCGCCGGGCACGGTCAGCTCGCAGTTGCCGCCCTGCTCGGCCGCCATGTCGACGATGACGCTGCCCGGCCGCATGCTCCTGACCATCTCGGCCGTGATGAGCTTGGGCGCCGGCTTGCCCGGGATCAGCGCGGTGGTGATGACGATGTCGACGTCGGCCGCCTGCTGCGCGTACATCTCGCGCTGGGCCTTCTGGAAGCCCTCGCTCATGACCTTGGCGTAGCCGCCGCCGCCCGAACCCTCTTCCTCGTAGTCGACCTTGACGAACTCGCCGCCCAGCGACACCACCTGGTCGGCGACTTCGGCGCGCGTGTCGTTGGCGCGCACGATCGCGCCCAGGTTGGCCGCGGTGCCGATCGCCGCCAGGCCGGCGACGCCGGCGCCGGCGATGAAGACCTTGGCCGGCGGGATCTTGCCCGCCGCCGTGACCTGGCCGTTGAACAGGCGCCCGAACGCGTTCGCCGCCTCGATCACCGCGCGGTAGCCGCTGATGCCGGCCATCGAGGTGAGCGCGTCCATCTTCTGCGCGCGCGAGAGCTGCCGCGGCAGCGCGTCGATCGCGAGCACGGTGGCCTTCTTGGCCGCCAGCTGCTGCATCAGCTCGGGGTTCTGCGCCGGCCACACGAAGCCGACCAGCATGCCGCCCGTGCGCATCAGCGCGACTTCGTCGGGCGTCGGCGGACGCACCTTGAACACGATGTCGGCGCCGGCCCACAGCTCGGCGGCCGTGGCGACGACCTCGGCGCCGGCGGCGCGATAGCTGTCGTCGTCGAAATTCGCCGCCTCGCCGGCGCCGCTCTGCACCGCGACCGTGAAGCCCAGCTTGACGAGCTTGACCACCACGTCGGGCACGGTGGCCACGCGCCTTTCGCCCTCGGCGATTTCCTTCGGAACACCGATCCTCGAAGCCATCGATCGAACTCCTCGTGTTATTCGGGCCCGCCGCGGCCTGGCAACGCGTCGGCGAGAGCCGGCAAAGCTACCACAGATGCGCCGCCGGCCCGGCGCGCCGGTACCATCGCGGGCCATGCACAAGCCGGCGCGTCGCCGCGGCCCGCGCGTCACGGTGGCCGCGATTATCGAGGAGCGCGGGCGCTTCCTCCTCGTCGAGGAGGAGACGCCCGAGGGCCTGCGCCTGAACAACCCCGCGGGTCACGTCGAGCCGGGCGAGTCGCCCGCGCAGGCCGTGGTGCGCGAGGCGCTCGAGGAGACGGCGCGCGAGTTCGTGCCCGAGGCCGTGCTCGGCCTCTATCTGTCGCGCTTCGTGCGGCCGGCGCGCGGCGAGGACGTGACCTACCTGCGCATCGCCTATCGCGGGCGCGTCGGTGAAGCGCTGGCCGGGCGCGCACTCGACCGCGGCATCGTGCGCACGCTGTGGCTCACGCCCGACGAGATCCGCGCCGAGCGCGCGCGGCACCGCAGCCCGCTGGTCATGCGCTGCATCGACGACCACCTTGCGGGCAGTGCCTGGCCGCTGGCGCTGGTGACGGTCGACGGCACGCTGGCACAGCCGGAGATCAAGCACGCCATGGCGCAGCCCGCGCGCGCGCACGGGAACGATCGCGCCCGACGCGACAATGCGCATCCCATGCACGATCCCACCGACCCGGCGCCAGGCGAGGACGCGAACGTGCAGGGTGGTCCGGCCGATGAGCGGCCTGATGCGCCACCCGCTGCGTCGCCCGCTGCACCACCGGCTGCACCACCGGCTGCGCCGCCCGGCACCCCGCCCGATGCGTCGGATGGGGCCGCCCCTGCGGCCGCTGCGGCGGGTGCGCCCCCCGACGAGCCTCCCGAGGCGTCGCCCGAGGCCCCGCCCCCGGCCCCGCTTGCGCCTGCGGCCTCGCCGGCCGTCGCGGCGACGCCGGCCGGCGGCATCTCGAAACCGTCCGCGGCCGCGCCCGCCGAGCCGACGCTCGCACAGATCGCGGCCCTGCTCGCCGAGCGCTTTCCGGCGCTCTTCGCGCCCGGCACGCCCAGGCCGATCAAGCTGCGCATCCACGCCGACATCCAGCAGCGTGCGCCGGGCCTGCTCACGCGCCGCCAGCTGGCGATCTTCCTGCACCGGCACACGACGAGCAGCGCCTACCTGCGGGCGCTGGCCACGGCCACGCAGCGCTTCGACCTGGATGGCGCGGCTGCCGGCGAAGTGACGGACGAGCACCGCGCGGCGGCGGCGGCCGAAGTCGAGCGCAGACGCCAGATCGTCGAGCAGCGCCGCGCCGCCGAGCGCGCCGCGCGGCGCGCGGCACGGCCGGACTCGCGGCCCGCCTCACCGACGGCCGCCGGGGTTGCCGCGGCAGCCGAAGCCGCCGCCGACCGCGGCGAGCGCGCGCATGGTGAACATCGAGCTGGCCGGCACCTTGCTGCAGCGGCCGAAGCCGCTGCCGACAGCGGCAATG
>JAFECX010000107.1 GCA_018241895.1 Pseudomonadota bacterium | reverse complement strand
TGCGGTCGCGGTACACATGGGCCTCGAAGCCGCCGAAGGGCGTCTCGAGCGCGCGCTGGCCCAGCCGCTCGATCAGCGTCTCGTGGCGCACGCGGTGGCTGATGAGGTCGGCGATGGTGCCGATCTTCAGCTCGTGCTCGCGCGCGAAGACCTCGAGGTCCGGCAGCCGCGCCATCGTGCCGTCGTCCTTCATGACCTCGCAGATCACGGCCGCCGGCGCAAGGCCGGCGAGCGCCGCGAGGTCGCAGCCGGCTTCGGTGTGCCCGGCGCGCATCAGCACGCCGCCGTCCTGCGCCATGAGCGGGAAGATGTGGCCCGGCTGCACCAGATCCTCGGCCTTCGCGTCGCGCGCCACCGCCGCGGCCACCGTGCGTGCGCGGTCGGCGGCCGAGATGCCGGTGGTGACGCCGCTGGCGGCCTCGATGCTGACGGTGAATGCGGTGCCGTGGCGGCTGCCGTTGCGCGCCGACATCAGCGGCAACTGCAGCCGCTCGCAGCGCTCGCGCGTGAGCGTCAGGCAGATCAGCCCGCGCGCATGGCGCGCCATGAAGTTGATCGCCTCGGCGCTGACGTGCTCGGCGGCCAGGACGAGATCGCCCTCGTTCTCGCGATCCTCCTCGTCGACGAGGATCACCATGCGGCCGGCGGCCAGGTCGGCGACCAGCTCGGGGACGGGAGAGATGGGCATGCGGGCATTGTAGGTGCCGGCCCTGCGATGGCCCGGTGGCGGTCCCCGGCCGCTGCACCCGAGCGCGGCTGCGGGCCGCGCGACGCTCGCGGCGCACCTCACGGTGCGTCAGGTGTTGCGTCGGACGTTGCGCATCGCGGTTCGCGCCCGCGCTCGCACCGGCCGGCGTCACGTTGCGCCCGGGCACGCGCCGGGGCCGATATCGACGCGGGACGGGGCGTCGCCCGCGGCCACCACCGACCCTGGCGGCGGCTTCGGCGCTTGGCTGCCGGTGTCGACGCGAGCCGGGGCGTCGCCGTCGACGCCCTCAGAACAGCTCGCGCCCCGGCGGCCGCAAGACGAGGCGCAGATCGTCGCCGATGCGCTGCACGTCGACGAAGCGCAGCGCGCGTGCCGCGTCCAGGGCGGCGAGCGGCGCCAGCGCCGCCAGCTCGCGGCCCGGTCCGATGAGCTTGGGTGCCAGGTAGACGAGCAGTTCGTCGACGAGATCGGCGTCGAGCAGCGCTGCGTTGAGCCGCGCCCCGGCCTCGACGTGCAGTTCGTTGATGCCGCGCCCGGCAAGCTCGCCGAGCAGCGCGCCGAGGTCGACCCGGCCATGCGCCGCGCCGAGCGTGCGCAGCGTGGCGCCGCGTGCCGCGAGCGCGGCCGCCCGTGCCTTGTCGTGCGCCTCGTCGGGCATCACGCCGTAGATCCACACCGGGCGATCCGGCACGTCGAACAGGCGCGCCGCAGGCGGGGTCTCGAGGCGTGAATCGACGACGACGAGCGTCGGCTGCAGCAGCGCCGGCACCTCGCGCACGTCCAGGCGCGGGTCGTCGGTGCGCACGGTCCCGATGCCGGTGAGCACGGCCGAGGCACGACGGCGCCAGGCGTGGCCATCGGCGCGCGATGCCGCCCCGGTGATCCACTGGCTGCGGCCGTCGGCCAGCGCCGTGCGGCCGTCGAGCGACGCGGCGATCTTCAGGCGCACCCATGGCCGGGCGCGCAGCACGCGCGAGAAGAAGCCGATGTTGAGCTCGCGCGCAGCGGCAGCGAAGGCCGCATCCGCCATCTCGACCTCGATGCCCGCGGCGCGCAGGCGCGCGATGCCGCTGCCATTGGTGCCGGCGTACGGGTCGCCGATGCCGACGACGACGCGTGCGATGCCGGCATCCACCAGCGCGTCGCAGCACGGCGGCGTGCGTCCGTGGTGGGCGCAGGGCTCGAGCGTCACCCATGCCGTGGCGCCGCGCGGCTCGTGGCCGGCCGCGCGCGCCGCCCTCAGCGCGACGATCTCGGCGTGCGGCCCGCCGGCGCGCTGCGTCGCGCCGCGCCCGAGTACGCGAGCGTCGGCGTGGCCGACGATGCAGCCCACGCGCGGGTTGGGATCGCTGACGCCGATCGCCTCGTGCGCCAGGACGAGGGCCTCGGCGAGGCGGGTATGGTCGAGTGCGGTGAGCGGCACGGCCCGCAGTCTAGAGGCCGTGGCGGCCGTGGCGGCGGCAGAGCCCCTGAGCGCCCCGCAGACCCTGAGCGCACCAGAACCCCTGAGCGCCCCGCAGACCCTGAGCGCACCAGAACCCCTGAGCGCACCAGAACCCCTGAGCGCCCCGCAGGCCCTGAAGACGCAGGCGCGACGGCACCGCGCGCCCGCTCAAGGCGGCGGCTGATGCGCGACCGTGACGCCGCTCGGGCAGCTGTAGGGGTTCGTGTCGTCGCCGGCGCGGATGATGACGAAGTTCTGGTTCTGCAGCGCGTCGAGGACGTTGGCGTAGGCGGCGGGCACGAAGGCGTAGCGGCAGACCCGGAAGCGGTCCTTCCTGGCATCGGTCGCGGGGCTGGCGATCGGCAGCGACGCGTCGAAGGCGATCGAACCGCTCCACTTCGGCGGTGTGGTGGGCGGCGTGGTGTCCACGGGGATGCCGCAGAAGTATTCGCGCAGCGTCGCGCCGCTCGAGACATGGCAGCCGCGCGACCCTGCGCTCGGAGCCGTCTGCACGATCGAGATCATGGGCACGGGAAACGCGTCCGGATCGGGCCCTCCGATGGCGTAGGCGTCGCCCACGTCCACGGGTTGCGGTTGCGCGCGCCGTGTCGCGTAGCGCACGTAGCCGCTCAGCAGCATGTGGTTTTCCGCGTTGCTGCAGATCAGGTCGGCGAGCGCGAGCACGGCGTAGTCCTGCACCGGCGACGAGCATTCCTTGAACAGGCCGCTGACGTTGTCGAACCGCCAGGCGACGGTCCCGCCCGAAGGCTGCGGCGGCAGGAAGACGCTCGCGCTGCCGAAGTCGCGTGCCTGCGGCGGAATGGCGCGGTGGCGCCCCAGCGGCCGGCGCGCCGGCACGCCGCTGCTCGGCGCCACCAGCGTCGCGGCCAGCTCGGGCGCGACGCCGGCCACCAGCGAGGACAGGCGCACGCTCTGCGCCACGCCGCTGCGGTCGGTCCATTCGACGTCGGCGACGAGCACCTTCTGCCCGGGGGGGACCGATTCGACGACGGTGCCCGTGCGCTTGTAGGTGGTGTTGGTCGTGTAGCCGGCGACATCGGCCTGCGCCGCGCTGGCGATGCCGGCATAGCTGAACGCGTAGCCCGGTGTCGGGTTCAGCACCGGGAAGGCGCGCCAGTCCTCGAGCGACTCCTGCGCGATGCGCACCGCCTCCGAGCGCTGCTTGGCGATGTCGCCGTTGTAGCGCAGCGTGGCCTGCATGCCGGCGACGCCGAGCATGCCGAAGCCGAGCACGGCGAAGGCGACCAACGCCTCGATGAGCGAGACGCCGCGTGCGCTGCGCGCGGCGCGAGTGCCACGACGAGCGATGTCGGCGCTCATGGCGCGAAGTCCCTCCAGCCGCCCGGCACCTTGACGAACGAGCCGCTCGCCAGGCGCAGCCGGCTCATCACCGCGGCGTCGTAGATCAGCGTCTGGGTGCCGACGACGCGCAGATCCTGCTCGGCGACGATGGCGCCCTGCACGGTCCCCGCATTGGCCGTCGTCCAGGTGGCGGCGCGGCTGTAGACCACGCCGCGCACGGTCTGCGGGGCGCCGCCGAACTCGACGCTGCCTTCGGCGACGACGAGCACCGGGCTGGCGGCCGTGCCGAGGTCGGTGTCGATGCGCAGCGGGCCGGCGCCCTTGACGTAGATGACATGGCCGGGCTCGAGCAGGGCCATGTCGGCGACGCCATCGGCATCGCTCGCGTTGCAGCCGGCCGCGCATTCGACGATGGCGGCGGCGGGCTGCTCCATGAATGTGCTCGGCCACATGCCGAACACGCTGTTGAACATGCGATCGGCGCCGTGGTTGGCCGGCGTCGCGGGCACGAGCGCGGGCACCAGATCGGGCAGTTTCACCGTCGGGTCGTCGTCGATCACCGAACGTGCGACGGGGGTGCCGGGCAGCGTCTGCAGCGTGGCGAGGGCCGGATTGAACAGCGCGCCCGAGAGCACCGTCGTGCCCTCGGCTGCAGGGTCGTCGTTGGTCACGGACAGTGTCGCGCCCGGCGCGGCAGACGTGGTGCCGCGCACCAGCAGCGGCGCGTTCGGCGGCGAGCCCAGGCCGCTGCGCAGCGCCAGCACCGCCGACAGCGCGGCCAGGCCGTCACCCGACTGGGCCTGGCGATCGAACTTCAGGCAGTCCGGGCCGGCGCGCGTGCAGGCATTGACGTCCACGCGCACGATGCCGGGGCGTGGCGGCGTCATCGGTGGCACCGTGAAGCGCACCCAGAACGCGGCATGCGGTCCGGTGCCGTTCAGCGTGACGCCGCTCAGGTCGGGATCGCCGCTGGCCGGGCAGTGGCACGACCAATCGCTGCCGTCGAAGACGCAGCCGGCCAGGCGGGGCCGGCTGGGGCTCACCGACGTGTCCGGCCGCGGCGTGACGATGCCGGTGCCCGCGTCGATGGCGAGGTAGCGCTCGCGAAACGAATCCTGCGGCGGGCTCGACACCGCCGCCGCGCTGGTGAGCGGCGTGCAGTCGTCGTTCATGCGTGCGCCGTTGAGCCGCGCGAGGGCCCATTCGATGCCGGCATCGGCCGCTTCGAAGGCGAGCGTGGAGCGGTACTGGTTGCCCGAGGTGCGCTGCTCGAAGATCAGGTTGCGGCTCGTGTAGGCCGCCACCAGCGAGATGACGAAGAACAGCACCATCACGACGATCAGCGAGGCGGCGCCGCGCGCTGGCGCGGTCGGCCGGTACGGCGCGGGGGGTCGCTTCGACGCGCTTCGCATGGTCGTCCGGCCTCAGTCCGGGCAGGCCTGGGGCCCCGGCAGCACGTTGAACGCCACCGGGTCGTTGCGCTGGCGCACGCGGCTGCGGATCGAGCGCGTCACGCTGGGGTCGCTGCGCGCGTGCGCGGTGATGTCGACGACGAAGTCGCGCGCCACCTGCTCCGGCCAGCAGCCGACACCGCCACCCGGGCACAGCTTCGGGCACGGGATGCGCACGCGTCCCAGCTCCTCGACCGTGACGTCGAAGGTGTCGACGACCATGGTGTTGGGATCGGTCAGGTCCTGCATCGGCACGTTCGGGCCCGGGTCGACCTTCGTGCGGATGAGGTCGCCCTGCTTCAGGAAGCGCCAGTCTCCCGATTGAAAGACGCTGCGCTCGTAGCCGAACGTGATGTCGCTGGTCGTCACCGCGCTCGCCGGCGCGGCAGGCGAGGGCGAGACGTGGTTCAGCGCGTTGTCCTGGGCGGGCGTGCCCGCCGACCAGACGCCGTTCCACGACTTGCCCCAGGCACCGGTGCGGCGCAGCTCGCGCGTGACGATGTCGGCCGTGGCGCGCAGATCCTGCTGCAACTGGGTGTCGAGCAGCAGCCGCCGGTTCTCGGCCAGCTGGCCGCTGACGAGCATCGCGGCGGCGGCCACGACGAACAGGCCGACGACGATGCCGACCATCAGCTCGACGAGCGACAGGCCGCGGCGGCGCGGCAGGGCGCCCACGGTGCGAGGGGCGGCAGGCGGCGGCGTCATGGCGCGGGAATGCCCGGGCAGTTCTTCAATGCGCTGTCGGGCGCGGGACAGGGGTCGTAGCCCGGCACCGAGAGGTCGGGCGAGCACACCGATGCCCGCCCGGCCACGTTGACGGTGATGCGAAGGCGGCCGCGCGGTCGGCGCGTGACCTCGAGACAGAAATCGCGATCGCCGATTTCGGCCGAGCTGGCGAGCACGGCACCGATGCCGCCCGAAATCGGGTTGAAGGCGAACGTCCTCGGCTGCAACTGCGGCTTGCGCAGTTCCAGCTCGATGTCGCGCGGGATCTGCACCGTGCGCACCTCGCGCTGGGTGGCGCTGCAGGCACTGCCCGGCACGGCGGTGCAGTCGCAGCCCGACGGGTCGAGCGCCCACAGGGCCAGCGGATTGGTCTTGCTCGTGTAGACGACGTAGCAGGTCATCGCCTCGGCCGCGTTGTTGCGCATGCCGACGGCGACGAACTGGTTGCGCGAGACGGCCTCGCTGCGAGCGAACTGCATGTCGGTGACGAGTTGGGTCGCGGTGCCGCGCAGGCGCTGCATGCCGATCATCTCGCGCATCGATGGCGCCACGAGCACGATCAGCACGCCGATGACGGCGATGACGATCATCACCTCGAGCAGCGTGAAGGCGCGCGCGGCGCGGCGTCGCGTGGGGTTCGGGAACAGGCACCGCGTCATCGTCAGCGCGCCCAGCAGCGTGCCGGGTCGGGATCGGCCAGCGTCCAATCGATGGCCGCGGCGGCGGCCGCGCCGGCGTGGCGCAGGTTGCCGTCCTGCAAGCGCACCGCCAGCGCACGGCACTTGTCGTCGTTGGCCTGCGAAGTCCCGTCGACGCCGACGGCCATGAGGGTGTAGCCGCGCCCGTCCGTGCCGCTCACGCTCAGGTCGTAGTAGCCGCTCGCGGTGCGCGTGCCGGTCATGCCCAGGCCCGCTGGCGAAGCGCTGGGCGCATCGGTCAGCGATGCCGCGTAAGTGGGCTGGCTGCTGCGATGGCGTTCCTGCATCTGTTGCACCACCGCCAGCGCCGCGAAGGCCTCGCTGCGACGGCTCTTGCGCATCGAACTCTGGTAGCTCGGCAGGGCGACGGCGGCGATGATGGCGACGACCGCCACCGCGATCATCAACTCGATCAGCGTGAAGCCGCGCCTGCCGGCGCCGGGCTGCTGCAGGACCGATCCTCCACCCATGACCCCGATTGTTCCGGGGCGTGGTCGGCATGACCATGCCGCTCGTCGCCGCTCGTGCGCCGCTCGTCGCCTGCCGATCTCGGGCGCGAGGCTGGCGAGCCGCGCACGGCGCACATCGCTCAACACGCCGGCACGCCGGCGATGCCGCCCTGGGGCGAGCAGGTGCGCACGCGGCCCATGATGTTGACGATCTTGCGGATCTCGCGGCCGTCGCGGGCGAGCACGCGCATCGTCGACGTCGGCGTGACGGTGGCTTGCAGCGGGTCGAAGGTCATCGAGCGCACGTTGGCGGCCAGCGTGACGCCGCTGGCCGCGTCGATGCGCACGCTGCGCAGCGCGAGCGCGCCGCCGGTGCACGCCGGCTGCGCGCCGCTGCAGTCGCACTCCTTCGGCGCGCCCGTGTGGACGACGTAGCAGGCGCCGGCGGCGTCGCTCCGAAAGCCCACGTGCAGCGTGCGGTTGAGCGCCACGGCCTCGCTGCGCGCGAGCTGCAGGTCGGTCTCGAGCTGCGCCGCGACGCCCTCGAGATGGCGCCGCTCGCGTGCCGCTTCGAAGCCGGGCGCGGCCGAGCCGACGGCGACGAGGCACACCGCCATCGCCAGCATCGCCTCGGTGAGCGTGATGCCGCGGCTGCGGAGGTGGGGCGTGGCGTGGCGCTGCATGGTGCTCTCCGTTGCGTCGTGGCGTGGAGGCACTGTAGGAACGGGCACGCGCCGCCGCGACCCCGACAGGAGGGGCTGGCCCGGGCCTCGCAGGGGTGAGGCCGTCACACGCCCGCAAGGGGGCCCGCGCAAAGGCGTGGCGCCACGACCCGCGTGCGTGTCGCGCCCGGGCGCCGTACCGCGGCCCGAAGCGCCGTGCCGCGCTGCGCCGGCGTGGCGCCACGGTGCTCAGATGTCGCGGATCAGTTGCCGGAACGCGTCGACGTCCTCGAACTCGCGGTACACCGACGCGAAGCGCACGTAGGCCACCTTGTCGATGCGCTTCAACTCGCGCATCACGAGTTCGCCGATGCGCGAGCTGGCCACCTCGCGCGCGCCGCCGGCCAGCAGCTTGTCCTGGATGCGTTCGAGCGCGGCGTCGAGCTGCTCGGTGCTGACCGGCCGCTTGCGCAGCGCGAGCATCATCGACGCGCGCAGCTTGGCCGGGTCGAATTCGACGCGCGAGCCGTCCTTCTTCACCACCGCGGGCAGCGCGAGCTCGCCGCGTTCGTAGGTCGTGAAGCGCCTGTCGCAGTGCGTGCAGCGGCGGCGGCGGCGCACGACGTCGCCCTCCTCGGACTCGCGCGTCTCGACGACCTGCGTCTCGTCGTGGCCGCAGTAGGGGCAGCGCATGGGGCGCGCGCAGGCTGGCCTCGTGCCGCCGACGCTCCTAGCGGTAGACCGGAAACTCGCGCGTCAGCGCGGCCACCTGGGCGCGTACCGCGGCGATGTGGTCGGCGCTCTTCGGGTTGTCGAGCACGTCGGCGATCAGGTGCGCGGTCCGGCGCGCCTCGCCTTCCTTGAACCCGCGCGTGGTCATCGCCGGCGTGCCCAGGCGGATGCCGCTCGTGATCATCGGTTTTTGCGGGTCGTTCGGGATGCCGTTCTTGTTGCACGTCATGTGCGCCTGGCCGAGGATGGCCTCGGCCTCCTTGCCGGTCAGGCCCTTGGGTCGCAGGTCGACCAGCATCAGGTGGCTCTCGGTGCGCCCGCTGACGATGCGCAGGCCGCGCGCGGCCAGCGTCTCGGCCATGACGCGCGCGTTCGCCGCCACCTGCTGCTGGTAGGCCTTGAACTCGGGCTGCAACGCCTCCTGGAACGCCACCGCCTTGGCGGCGATGACGTGCATCAGCGGCCCGCCCTGGATGCCGGGGAAGGTCGCGCTGTTGATCTTCTTGGCGATCTCCTCGTCGTTGGTCACGACGACGCCGCCGCGCGGGCCGCGCAGGCTCTTGTGCGTGGTGCTCGTCACCACGTCGGCATGCGGCACGGGGTTGGGGTAGACCCCGGCGACCACGAGGCCGGCGTAGTGCGCGATGTCGACCATGAAGTACGCGCCCACGGCCTTGGCCACGCGCGCGAAACGCTCGAAGTCGATGCGCAGGCTGTAGGCGCTGGCGCCGGCGATGATGAGCTTGGGCTTGGCCTCGTGCGCCAGCCGCTCCATCGCGTCGTAGTCGATCGCCTCCGCGGCGTCGAGACCGTAGCTCACCACCTTGAACCACTTGCCGCTCATGTTGAGCGCCATGCCGTGCGTGAGATGGCCGCCTTCGGCCAGGCTCATGCCCATGATGGTGTCGCCGGGCTGCAACAGGGCGAAGAAGACCGACTGGTTGGCCTGGCTGCCCGAGTTGGCCTGCACGTTGGCGTAGCGGGCCCCGAAGAGCCGCTGGAGCCGCTCGATGGCCAGCGTCTCGACCACGTCGACGTTCTCGCAGCCGCCGTAGTAGCGCCTGCCGGGGTAGCCCTCGGCGTACTTGTTCGTCATCTGGCAGCCCTGGGCTGCCATCACCGCAGGTGAGGTGTAGTTCTCGCTCGCGATGAGCTCGATGTGCTCTTCCTGGCGGCGGTTTTCGGCCTCGATGGCGGCCCAGACCTCGGGGTCGACGCGGGCGATGGTGGATAGGCTGCGCTCGAACATGGCAGTGTCCTCTTCGGGGGGTGAAGAGCCCCGAGGACCGGCGTCGACGCCGGCTCGAGGGCTGCCCAGGCGAACGGCTCGACGGAGCGCGCGGGCCACCGACCGGCCGGCACGACCTGCGCTCCCCGGTGGTTCACCACCTCGGACGACGGCGCCCAGCCCGCGGAGGGCCCCGCCGCGTCACGTCCTATCGCCAGTCACGCAGACGGCGAGTGTAGCGCGCGGGCTCAGCGCAGCAGGGCGAACTGGTCGCCGGGGGGCACCTCGGCGGCAGGCGCAGCCGCCGGCTCGGGTGCCGGCGCGGGCGCGCTGCTGTCGGCCTGCTGCGTGGGTGCCGGCGACGGCACATGGCGCGTGTTGGGCGCCACCTTGGAGCCGTCGGCGACGCGCCGCAGCAGCGATTGCTCGCCGAGCACGCGGCCGACGTAGCCGCCGTCGGTCTCGAGCAGCGCCGCGCCGACGTAAAAGCGCAGCCCCTCGCGCACGCCGCCGGCGCGCGCAATGCACTCCTTGAGCACCTGCACGCCGACGCGCAGATTGGCGATCGGATCGAATGCCGCATGCGTGCCGCCGAACGAGCGGTACTTGTCGTCGTGCACGCGCGTCATCACCTGCATCAGGCCCTGGGCGCCCACCGAACTCTGGGCGAACGGGTTGAAGCTCGACTCCACCGCCATGATGGCGAGGATCAGCGTCGGGTCCAGACCGGCGCGCTGGCCGATCGCCCACGCCTCCTGAACGAGCGCGCCGATCGGCTCGGGCGCCACCTTGTAGCGGCGCGCGATCCAGTTGGCCACCGCGGCCTGGTCGCGCGGCAGCGAGCGCGGGTCGGTCGCGGTGGCCCGCGTCACGGCCTCGGGCTCGGCCACCGCCGGCAGCAGGTTGCCGTCGGCAACGGCACGCTGCTCCTGGCGTTGCTGCAGCCACTCGAGGGCCACCGTCTCTGCCTGATGGCGCACGTCGGCACGTCCGAGGCCGAACACCAGTGTGGTGGCCGCGACCAGTCCGACCAGGGCCAGCGCGTTGTGGCTGACCTCGAGCATTCCCTGGCCGACATCGCGTACGAAGACTCCCAGCGATCGGGCGCCGGCTTGCCACGCCCGGCGCAGCATGTCATGGGCTCGCATCCTGACTCACTCCTGCCCGCACCTCACGCATCCGCTGCTGGCGGACGGTCCAGGGGGTGCGGCAATAATGGCTCGCACGTTGCGGCGACCGTCTCGGTCACCACTCGGGGCCGCGCGGACCATGCGCCGACAGCCTTCGTGGAGCGGGTTTACCCTGATGTTTCAGGTCTGCGGCGATTCTAGAAACCCACAAATACACGGTCAAGAATTTGGAATCGCTCTCTAATTCTCTGACGGAATGAAGTACACGGATCTCCGCGACTTCATCGGTCAGCTCGAGTCCCTGGGCGAGTTGCGAAGACTGACCGAACCGATATCGCCGCGCTTCGAATTGACGGCAATCGGTGACAAGTTGCTGCGTTCCGGAGGGCCGGCGCTGCTCTGCACGGCGCCTGTCGGATCCCGGATGCCCTGTCTCGTCAATTTGTTCGGCACCCCTAAACGAGTGGCCCTGGGCATGGGCGCGGAGTCGATCGCCGAGCTGCGCGAGATGGGCCGCCTGCTGGCCGCCCTGCGCGAGCCCGAGCCGCCCCGGGGCCTGAAGGATGCCGGCCGGCTCTGGCAGATGGCCCGCACCGTATGGGACATGAAGCCCGCCGTGCTGCGCCGCGCACCCTGTCGCGAGATCGTGCATGAGGGCGACGCCGTCGATATCGGCACGCTGCCCGTGCAGACCTGCTGGCCGGACGACGCCGGGCCGCTGATCACCTGGGGACTGGTGATCACGCGTGGCCCGCAAGGCATCGCCGCGCCGCGGCCGCGCCAGAACCTGGGCATCTACCGCCAGCAGGTGATCGGCCGGCGCGAGGTCATCGTGCGCTGGCTGGCGCATCGTGGCGGGGCGCTGGACTTCCGCGACTTCGCCGCCGCCTGCCCCGGGCAAGCGTTCCCGGTCGCGGTGGCGCTCGGCGCCGACCCCGCGACCATGCTGGGCGCGGTGACACCGGTGCCCGACTCGCTGTCGGAGTACCAGTTCGCGGGCCTGCTGCGCGGCCGCCGCACCGAGGTGGTCGACACCGGCGTCGGCGAGGGGCCGTGCGCGCTCCAGGTGCCGGCCAGCGCCGAGATCGTGTTCGAGGGCCATGTCCCGGTGGCTGCGGCCGGCTACCGGGGCGAGAGCGAGTTCGGGGTGCCGTTGCGCGAGCAAGGCGGCTACCTGCATGCGCTCGAAGGGCCGTTCGGCGACCACACCGGCTACTACAACGAACAGGACTGGTTCCCGGTGCTGCGCATCGAGCGCCTGACGCACCGTCGCGACCCGATCTACCACACGACCTACACCGGCAAGCCGCCCGACGAGCCGGCGGTGCTCGGGGTGGCGCTCAACGAGGTCTTCGTGCCGATCCTGCAGAAGCAGTTTGCCGAGATCGTCGACTTCTACCTGCCCCCCGAGGGCTGCAGCTACCGGCTGGCCGTGATCAGCATCAGGAAGAGCTACGCCGGGCACGCCAAGCGCGTCATGTTCGGCCTGTGGAGCTTTCTGCGCCAGTTCATGTACACGAAGTTCATCGTCGTCACCGACGACGACGTCGACATCCGCGACTGGAAGGAAGTGATCTGGGCCATCACCACGCGCATGGACCCGGTGCGCGACACGCTGCTCGTGCCCGGCACGCCGATCGACTACCTCGACTTCGCCTCGCCGGTCAGTGGCCTGGGCGGCAAGATGGGGCTGGACGCCACCCACAAGTGGCCCGGCGAGACCGCGCGCGAATGGGGCCGGCCGATCCGCATGGACGAGGCGGTGGCCGCGCGCGTGCAGCATCTGCTCGATGTGCTGGCCGGCTGAGAACCCGCCACTGTAGCGCGCGGCGGCGGCGAGCGGGGTGATGGCCGACCCGGCGACTCGGATCCCCTTGCCCGTCCGCCGCCCCAGGAGTACGGTTCGTCTGCCTGCTCGCAGGCAATCAGCGACGGCGCAGTCGATGCGCGTCAGGGGCACCGGACCCTCTACCTCCGGTGCCTCACCGGCAGCGTCAGCTGCCCGCCCCTCCCGCCGGCAACGGCGTGGAGGGGTTGCCGTTTCATGGGTCGTCGTCGCGCCGCACCGATAATCGCACCCCCGCTTGCACGCCGCTGCCGTCGATCCCGCGCGCGTGCGCCGATCGGTGCGCATGGCTGCGGCTGTCGGCGCACCCCGGTTCGTCCAGGCCCGACCGCGACACGCAAGACTGCCCTCGATGTTCCAGCGCTTCGAGCGGCTGCTGCACCCGTACCCGGATGCGCTGCCGCCTGCCCCGCCGCGCAGGTTCTTCGCCTTCCTGTGGGAGGGTTCGCGCGGCGTTCGCCGCTACCTGCTGGTGGTGACGCTGGCCACCGCGGGCATCGGCGCCTTCGAGGCGCTGCTGTTCTCGATGATGGCGCACGTCGTCGACGCGCTGGCGCAGGTGCGCGCCGACGCCCTGTGGTCACGTTACGGCGGCACGCTGGCGCTGCTGGGCGCGGTGCTGCTGGCCTCGATCGGGCTGGCGGCGCTGCAGGGCCTCTACAAGTACCAGGCCATCTTCGGCAACTTCCCGATGCGGCTGCGCTGGAACTTCCACCGGCTGATGCTCGAGCAGAGCATGGGCTTCTACCAGGACGAGTTCGCCGGCCGCATCGCCACCAAGGTCATGCAGACGGCGCTCGCGGTGCGCGACTGCTGGCTGACCGTGACCGATATCGTCGTCTACGTCGTCATCTACTTCGTCACCATGGTCGGCATCGTCGCCGCCTTCGACTGGACGCTGACGCTGCCGTTCCTCGGCTGGCTCGTCGCGTACGTGCTCGTGCTCTGGATCTTCGTGCCGCGCCTGGGTCGCGTCGCGCAGGCGCAGGCCGACGCGCGCAGCCTGATGACCGGGCGCATCACCGATGCTTACACCAACATCGCCACCGTCAAGCTGTTCGGCCATGCCAACCGCGAGGCGCGCTATGCGCGCGCCGCGATGGAGGAGTTCATGGTCACCGTGTACGGCCAGATGCGCCTGGTGACGGCGTTCGAGGTCGTGATCCAGGCGCTGTCGGTGGCACTGGTGGGCGCCATCGCGACGCTGTCGCTGTGGGGCTGGACGCGCGGCGCGGTCAGCATCGGCGGGCTGGCCGCGGCGACCGCGATGGCGTTTCGCCTCAACGGCATCTCGCACTGGGTGATGTGGGAGATGGCGTCGCTGTTCGAGCACGTGGGCACCGTCAACGACGGCATGCGCATGCTCGGCAAGGTGCGCACGGTGGTCGACCGTCCCGAGGCCAAGCCGCTCGTCGTTGCGCGCGGCGAGCTGCGCTTCGAGCACGTGGGCTTCGGCTATGGCGGCGAGCGCCGCGTCATCGACGACTTCTCGCTCGTCGTGCGCGCGGGCGAGAGGATCGGCCTCGTCGGGCGCTCGGGCGCGGGCAAGAGCACGATCGTCAACCTGCTGCTGCGCCTGTACGACGTGGACGCCGGACGCATCGTCGTCGATGGCCAGGACATCGCCGACGTCACGCAGGCCAGCCTGCGCGAGCAGATCGGCATGGTCACGCAGGACACATCGCTGCTGCACCGTTCGGTGCGCGACAACATCGTCTACGGGCGCCCCGGCGCAAGCGAGGCCGAGATGCTGCGCGCGGCCGAACGCGCGGAGGCGCACGACTTCGTCGGCGGCCTGGTCGACCCCAAGGGTCGGCGCGGCTACGACGCGCATGTCGGCGAGCGTGGCGTCAAGCTCTCGGGCGGGCAGCGTCAGCGCATCGCGATCGCGCGCGTCATGCTCAAGGACGCTCCCATCCTGCTGCTCGACGAGGCGACGAGCGCGCTCGACAGCGAGGTCGAGGCCGCGATCCAGGCCAGCCTGGACAAGCTGATGCGGGGCAAGACCGTGGTGGCGATTGCGCACCGGTTGTCGACCATCGCGGCGATGGACCGGCTGGTGGTGATGGACCAGGGGCGCATCGTCGAGACGGGCGACCACCGGAGCCTGCTGGCGCACGGCGGCATCTACGCGCGGCTGTGGGCGCGCCAGAGCGGCGGCTTCCTGGGCGAGGAGCCCGAGGAGCGCGACGAGGTCGCGCAGGGGGGGCACAAGGCCGCCGCTGCTGCTGCGCCGTCGCGCGCTTCGGCGCCGTGATGCGTTCGCAGGTGGCCGCGCGCCATCGCACGCGATGCCGCGGCCGCGGGGAGGGCCTGCTCGCCGCGGCGGCGGGCGGCCGCGATCAGGCCGGCTGACCCGTCTGCGGCGTGGCCCGCGGCGGCAGCCCGGGCTCGAGGTCGGCAGGCCTCGTCGGCGCGTAGGCGGGCACGACGTACGAGCCGACCATCGGCTCGGTGTCGATCCAGGCCAAGTCGTCGGCGCCGGGTGGCCGGTGCGGCCCGTGCGGCCAGTACGCCCCGTGCGGCCCGTGCGGCCCGTGCGGCATGCGTGCCAGCGCCTGCCCCAGCGTCAGGTCGCGCTCGGCCTGGTCGCCGGCGCCGGCGCCGGCGTCGGCGTCGGCGTCGGCATGCGGTCCGGCCGCGGGTGCATCCCCGTGCGGTTGCAGCGGCGCGGCGGGGCGACGCTGGCGCAGCAGCAACTGCAAGTCGGCCATCTGCGCACCCATCGCCTCGGCGTGCAGCTCGGCGTCGAAGCGCGACTGCTCGGACCATGCCAGACGCCGCTCCATTGCCTGCAGCCGCTGTCGGTGCCTGCGCACGACGAGCGCGGTGCCGAGCGCGACGAGCGCCGACAGCGCGATGCCGATGAGGTAGCCCAGGCCATCCATGGGGGCGCTATCGGCCGCACCGGCGCCGGCTTGAGACCGCGCGCGGCGCCCACCTGCTGCCGTGGCCCCGGGCGTGAACTGTGTCGGTCGTGCCGGCGGCTCAGCGTGCGCCCGGACCGCGGCCGGCGCCGGCCTCCTCCTCGGGCACGAAGCGCAGCGCGACGCCGTTGTTGCACCAGCGCTGGCCGCTCGGCTGCGGGCCGTCGTCGAAGACGTGGCCGTGATGGCCGCCGCAGCGCGCGCAGTGGTACTCGGTGCGCGGCACGAGCAGCTTGCGGTCGGTCGCGGTCTCGAAGGCGCGGGGCAGGGTCGTGAAGAAGCTCGGCCAGCCGGTGCCGCTCGCGAACTTCATGTCGCTGGTGAACAGCGGCGCGCCGCAGGCGGCGCACAGATAGGTGCCCTTGCGGTGTTCCTCGTACAGCGGACTGGTCCAGGCGCGTTCGGTGCCTTCCTTGCGCAGCACCGCGTAGGCCTCGGGGCTCAGGCAGGTCTGCCAGGCATCGTCGGGGCGGTCGAGCGGTTCGGTCATCGGGGTCTCCAGGGGTGCGCGACGAATGCGACGAGGCGCAAAGCTTACGTCGCGGCGCGCGGCCGTGCAGCCGGCGGTGTGATCGGCATCGCGCGCTGCCGCATCGGCTCCGCCTGCGCGGCGCCTGCCGCTGCCGATGCGCCGCCGCGCAGGCGGAGCCGGGCGCCGCATCGTCGCGGGGGCTCCCGCCGCCGTCAACGCCGCCCGTCCCCTGCCCGTTGTGGGTGCGCGCCCACTCGGGCGCTATTTCCACGAGGGCTGCGGCCCGTGGCCGATCTTCCAAGGAGCATGCATGTTCAAGCGCTTACTCGCGGCCCTGCTGGCCTTCGTCGCCATGTCGGTGTTCGCCGCCGTCGACGTCAACTCCGCTTCGCAGGCCGATCTGGACGGCATCAAGGGCATCGGCCCGACGATCGCCGCACGCATCGTCGATGCGCGCAAGAGCGGCTCCTTCAAGGACTGGGCGGACTTCATCGAACGCGTCAAGGGGGTGGGCGAGCACAACGCCGCCAAGTTCTCCGACGGCGGTCTGACCGTCAACGGCGCAACCTACAACGGGGCGCCAGCCAAGTCGGCGCCGGCAGCCGCGAAGGCGAAGCCCGCGCCGAACCCGGCGCCTGCCGCGGCGCCCGCGCCTGCCGCCGCCCCGGCCCCTGCCGCGGC
>JAFECX010000106.1 GCA_018241895.1 Pseudomonadota bacterium | reverse complement strand
CTGCCGGGAGCGCAGCGCCGGCAGCGCCGAGTTGCGTGCGGTCAATCCGTCGCCCCCGATTGCACGGGAGACTCGCGCCCGCGCACTGCCGGGAGTTGAGCATGGCCGATCTACTGCTGTTCATCGACCGCATCGGAGCCGACGCCGATCGTGCGCCGGCCGTCCTGGAAGCCGCGCCGGAGCCGGGCGCACTGCAAGGCATGGGCCGACGCGACGGGTTTGCGGGCGCGCGCCTCGCACCACCCGCCGACAGCCTCTCGGCGGCCGACTACGCGATCGGCCTGCACGCGGCGAGCCTGGTCGCCGACGGCGGCACGCTGCAGCTCGGCGCCGACGCGCTCGGCGACGCCCTCGCGCGCGCGCTGAGCGTGCGCGAGCGCCACGGCGAGGAGTACGCGCACCTCGTCCAGTGCCTGTCACCCGAGGACCTCACCGGGCGTGAGCTCGGGCGCTTCAGGCAGGGGCTGTACGGCTGCGCGGAGGTCCTGAGCCCCGGCCTGCTGCACCTCGTCGAGGCCGGCATCGTGCGGCGCGAGGTGTACGACGACCTCGCGCTGCAGCAGCTCGTCGACGCGGGCCGCGTCCCCGGTTCGGCGGTGACGCCGAGAACGCTGCAGCTGCTGCTGGCCAGCGGCCGCGTGCACGCACCGCTGCGTCCCGAGGATCTCGCCTTCTTGCAGCGCCACGGCATCCTGCGCCCCGAGGTCACGCTCGAAGGCGACATGCTGGCGATGGGAAGCAAGCGCTGCAGCGCCGACCTGCGCGACGAAGAAGCGTTCGAGCTCTTCTGCCGCTACATGCTGGGCACGCGCCTGGTGGGCGGCAAGGTGGTGACGGCGGGCACCTGGCCCGGACCGCGGGACCACCACGAACGCCTGCGCGCCATGCCGGCGCGGGAGCTGGCAAGGATCGAGATGGTGTGCGCAGAGCCGGGCAGCGGCAGCGGCAGCGGCAGCGGCAGCGGCAGCGGCAGCGGCAGCGGCAGCGCCGAGATGGTCGATCTCGCGCGCGCGCAGCGCCGGCGCGCCCGCTGGACGCGCACGGCCAGGCGCGTGAGCGCACTCGG
>JAFECX010000105.1 GCA_018241895.1 Pseudomonadota bacterium | reverse complement strand
GCGCAGTGGCAGCGGCAGCGGCCGCGCCGGCGCCGGGTGCGCGCTGTCGATCCCGGCGCGCAAGCCGGTCGCGGCGCGCCCGCCGGCCGGCTGCCGCGCTCGTAGGCGACGGTGCCCGCCACCAGGGTGGCGCAGACGCGCCCCTCGAGCGGCGCGCCCGCGCTGGCGTGCGCGAACGGTGTGTGCTTGCCCTGGCTGAGCAACTGGCCGGGCGTCACCGTCCAGCGCTCGTCGGCATCGAACAGACACAGGTCGGCCACGCCGCCTTCGACCAGCCGGCCGGCACTGCCGCCCAGCGGCCCGAGCGCATCGCCGAGCACGCGCACCGGATCGCAGGTCACGCGCGCCAGGCTGCGTACGAGCGGCAGGCCCTGCTCGCGGCCCCAGCGCAGCGCCAGGGCCAGCAGCAGTTCGAGCCCGGTGGCGCCGGGCTCGGCCTCGGCGAAGGGCAGGTTCTTCTCGTCGGCGCCGACCGGATCGTGGTCGGAGACGAGCGCGTCGATCGTGCCGTCGGCCAGCGCGGCGCGCAGCGCGTCGCGGTCGGCGCTCTGGCGCAGCGGCGGCACGAGGCGTGCCGAGGCGTCGAAGTAGCCGATGTCGGCGTCGCTCAGGTGCAGCGAATTGATGCTGACGTCGGCCGTGACCGGCAGGCCCTCGGCCTTGGCCGCGCGCACCAGCGCGACGCCGGCCGCGCTGGACAGGCGCGCCAGGTGCACGCGCGCACGCGTCGCGCGCACGAGCTCGACGATGCCGTGCAGCGCGATCGTCTCGGCCACCACCGGCACGGCGCTGAGGCCGAGCCGCGTCGCCACCGCGCCCTGCGCGGCGACGCCGCCGCCCAGCCACGCATCCTGCGGCCGCAGCCACACCGTGTAGCCGAACGTCGACGCGTACTGCAGCGCACGCAGCAGCACCATCGTGTCGCGCACCGCGCGGTCGGCCTGGCCGAAGCCGATGCAGCCGGCCTTGCTGAGCTCGACCATCTCGGTGAGCACGGCGCCTTCGAGCCGGCGCGTGAGCGCGCCCAGCGGAAAGACGCGGCAGCGCGAGAGCTTGCGGGCGCGGAACTTGAGCATCTCCACCAGCCCGGGCTCGTCGAGCACCGGGTCGGTATCGGGCGGGCACACGAGGCTGGTGACACCGCCGGCGGCAGCGGCCGCGAGTTCGCTTTCGAGCATGCCCTCGTGCTCGCGCCCGGGCTCGCGCAGCCGTGCCGCGAGATCGACCAGCCCGGGCATGACGAGCAGGCCGCGGGCGTCGAGCGTGCGCTCGGCGTCGAACTCGAGCGGCTGCGCGGCGCGGCCGATGCGCACGATGCGCCCCGACGCGATCGCGATGTCGGCCGGCTCGTCGCGGCCGCTGGCCGGATCGACGAGGCGGCCGCCGCGCACCAGGATCCTCATGCCGCGTTCCCCGCGATGGTGCTCATCACCGCCATGCGCACCGCGATGCCGAAGGTGACCTGCGGCAGGATCACGCTGTGCGCGCCGTCGGCCACGCGCGAGTCGATCTCGACGCCGCGGTTGATCGGGCCCGGGTGCATGACGATGGCGTCGGGCCGCGCCAGCGCCAGCCGCTCGGCGGTCAGGCCGTAGCTCATGAAGAACTCGCCGGCGCTGGGCAGCAGCGCACCGCTCATGCGCTCGTTCTGCAGCCGCAGCGCGATCACGACGTCGGCGTCGCGGATGCCCTCGGCCAGGTCGTGGCACACGCGCACGCCCATCGCCGCCAGGTCGCCCGGCACCAGCGTCTTCGGGCCGACGGCGCGGATCTCGGGCACGCCGAGGACGCTCAGGCCGTGGATGGCGCTGCGCGCCACGCGCGAGTGCACGATGTCGCCGACGATCGCCACCGTGAGCTGCGAGAAGTCGCGCTTGTAGTGGCGGATCGTGTACATGTCGAGCAGCCCCTGCGTGGGGTGCGCGTGGCGGCCGTCGCCGGCGTTGACGACGTGCACGTGCGGCGCGACGTGCTGCGCGATCAGGTACGGCGCGCCGCTTTCGGCGTGGCGCACGACGAACATGTCGGCCTGCATCGCCGACAGGTTGGCGATGGTGTCGAGCAGGCTTTCGCCCTTGCTCGTGCTGCTGCGCGCGATGTCCAGGTTGATGACGTCGGCCGACAGCCGCTTGGCCGCGATCTCGAACGTCGTGCGCGTGCGCGTGCTGTTCTCGAAGAACAGGTTGAACACGCTCTTGCCGCGCAGCAGCGGCACCTTCTTGACCTCGCGCTCGCCGACGCTGAGGAAGGTGCCGGCGGTGTCGAGGATCTGCGTCAGCACGTCGCGCGGCAGGCCCTCGATCGACAGCAGATGGATCAGCTCGCCGTGGGCGTTGAGCTGCGGATTGCGGCGCGCAGGCATGGGTGCGGCGTCGAGGCGTCTCAGCGCAGCGCGGCGGCGTCGCGCACGTCGAACGTGAAGCGGCCCTCGCCATCGCGCGCCAGGCGCAGGCGGTGCGATGCGGGCAGCACGACGCGCGCGGCGGCGTAGGCGGCGGCGATCGGCAGCTCGCGGCCGCCGCGGTCGACCAGCACCGCGAGCGTCACGCTGGCCGGGCGCCCGAAGTCGAACAGCTCGTTGACGACGGCGCGGATGGTGCGGCCGGTGTAGAGCACGTCGTCGACGAGCACGATGTGCGCGCCCTCGATCGCGAACGGCAGCTTCGTCGCATCGCCGCCCGCGGCCAGCCCGCGTTGCGCGAAGTCGTCGCGGTGCAAGGTGCTGCTGATCGTGCCGTGGCCGCCGGCGCGGCCCAGATCGCGCTGCAGCCGCTCGGCCAGCCAGGCGCCGCCCGACCAGATGCCCACCAGCACGGCGTCGCTCCCGTGCGCTTGCAGCAGCGGCCGCACGCCCTGGCGCAGCTCGGCATACAGCGCCTCGGCGTCAAGCTGCAGCATGCGCTCGCTCGTCGTCGGCGACGGCGGCCCGTGCGCGCAGGAACTGCTCGAGGATCAGCGCCGCGGCCGCCGCATCGGGGTCGGCGGCGCCGGCCGCAAGCGCCTCGACCGTGGTGTAGCGCTCGTCGACCTCGTGCACCGGCAAGGCGAAGCGCCCGTGCAGCCGGCGCCCGAAGGCGCGCGCGCGGCGCGTGTTCTCGTGCTCGGCGCCGTCGGGGTGAAACGGCACGCCGACCACGAGCGCGTCGGGCCGCCATTCGGCGACCAGCCGCGCAATCGCCGCGAAGCGCGCTGCGCCCTGCGCGGCGAGCGCGGCGACGGGCTGCGCGGTGCCCGTGAGCGCATTGCCGGCGGCCACGCCGACGCGCCTGACGCCGAAATCGAAGGCGAGAAAGGACTGCTGCGGCCCGGGGGCGCGCGCCGCGGCGCTAGGCATGGCCGACATCCTGCGACAGCATGCGCGGATCGAAGCCGAGCAGCGCCAGCGCGCGCTCGTAGCGCATCTCGATCGGCGTGTCGAAGATGATCGCCGGGTCGGCGCCGACGGTGAGCCAGCCGTTGCGCGAGATCTCGTCCTCGAGCTGGCCCGCGCCCCAGCCGCTGTAGCCGAGCGTGATGAGCACCCTCTTCGGGCCCGCGCCCTCGGCCATCGCCTCGAGCACGTCCTTGCTCGTCGTCATCTCGAGGCCGCCTGCGGAGATCTCGAGCGTCGAGTTGTAGGGCGTCGCACCCGCCGGCTGCTTGTCGTGCAGCACGAAGCCGCGCTCGGTCTGCACCGGGCCGCCGAAGTACACCGGCTGCTCGGCGAGTTCGGCGCGTTCCAGCGACAGCTCGACCTTCTCGAACAGCTTGCTGACCTTGATGTCGATCGGCTTGTTGATGACCAGGCCGAGCGCGCCGTGCTCGGTGTGCTCGCACAGGTAGACGACGGCACCGCGGAACGTGTCGTCGGCCATGCCGGGCATGGCGATCAGGAACTGGTTCGTCAGGTCGATGCGGGAGCCCGAGCCCATGAAATCCATTCTATTCTCGCGGGGCGTGCGGCAGCGTCCGCGTGTCGGGGTCCGGCAACCCCGGGCCGGCGCGCCCGGCGCCGCGCCGGCCCCGGTCCCGGTCGACGCGCGGCGCGAACGCCCGCGTTCAGAACAGCTCGACGTCGCTGGCGCGCGTCTCGTCGGCGAGCAGCCCGCCGGCGACCAGTGCGTCGTGGTCGCACAACTGGTTGCGCCCGTTGTGTTTGGCGAAGTAGACGGCCTTGTCGGCGCGCTCGAAGGCCGCCGAGGGGGTGTCGTCCGGGCGCAGCAGCGTCAGGCCGACACTGATCGTGATGTGCCCGATGCGCGGAAAGACGTGGCGCTCGACCGCCTCGCGCAGCCGCTCGAGGGCGCTGCGCGCATCGGCGACCGAGCCGCAGCGCATCAGCACCACGAACTCCTCGCCGCCGAAACGGAACAGCCGGTCGTGGTAGCGGAAGGTGCTGCGCATCAGCCGCGACAGCAGCAGCAGCACCTCGTCGCCGATGAGGTGGCCCAGGCTGTCGTTGACGCGCTTGAAGTGATCGACGTCGACCAGGCCCAGACAGGCCCGGGTGTCGCGCACGACGCGACGCGGCTCGGGCGCCACGGCCCGGCCGGGATCCGCGCGCGGGTGCCTGACGGCGCGGGCAAAGCACTCGTCGAACGTCTTGCGGTTGAGCAGTCCGGTCAGCGTGTCGCGCTCGCTGTAGTCGAGCAGGCCCTGGAAGTTGCGGTAGATGCGCAGCACGGCGCAGACCAGGCGCTGCGCGTCGGCCGCGAGCGGGCGCTCGCTGCGCAGTTCGAGCACGCCCAGCGCCTCGTGCTCGGCGGCCAGCGCGAACAGCGTCAACGCCGGCGTCCCGTCCGCGCCCTCCAGCGCCACGATGCGGCCGCCTTGCAGGCAGTGTGCATGATGCGGCATCGCCTGCAGCGCCGGCAGGCTGTCGAGCTCGGCCCACAGCGAATCGGCTGCCGGTTCGTCCTCGTCGCCACCGACCCGCGCACGCAGCAACCAGTGCTGCGCGCCGGGCTCGCCGACGAGCCGATGGACGAGCACCGCCTGCGGGCGCAGCAGATCCTGCAGCGCCGTGGCGAGGCTGAAGTCGAGCGCGTCGCGATCGCGAAACGCGGTCAGCTCGGCAATCTGTTCGACCAGGTGGGACATCTTCGGCCGGACCTGCGGCGCGGCGGCTGCAGCGGAGCTGCGCAGCGGGAGTGCATCGTGCGCCGGCGACGCATCGCCATCACGCGGAAACGTCGGCGCCCGCGTAGCGGGCCACCAGCGACAGCAGTTCCTCCTCGGAATACGGCTTGCCCAGGTAGTGATTGGCGCCGAGCTCGATCGCGTAGTCGCGGTGCTTGTGCGCGATGCGCGAGGTGATCATCACCACCGGCAGCTCGCTCAGGCGCGCGTCGGCGCGCACGTTGCGCACGAGGTCGAAGCCGTCCATGCGCGGCATCTCGATGTCCGACAGCAGCACGGCCGGGCGCTCCTCGGCCAGGCGCTCGAGCGCCTCCAGACCGTCCTTGGCCGTGACGACGCGGTAGCCCTCGCGCAGCAGCAGGCGCTGCGTCACGCGGCGCACGGTGAGCGAGTCGTCCACCACCAGCACCAGCGGCGCCTGCGCTGCGGTGTCCGCCGCCAGCGCCGCCCGGGGTGCCGGCGCCGCCTGGGGCATGAGCCGGCGCGCCGCTTCGCCATAGACGGCGGCCAGCGCGACCGGGTTGTAGATCAGGGCCACCGCCCCCGAGGGCAGCAGCGTCACGCCGCTCAGCCCCGGCAGGCGCGCCAGCTGGGCGCCGACGTTCTTGACCACCACCTCCTGGTTGCCGAGGACCTCGTCCACGTGCACCGCGACGCGCTGCGCCGCCGAGCGGATGATCACGACCGCCTGCGCGCGCGCGCCGGACGCGTCGCCGCGCGTGCCCGCCTGCAGCAGCGCAGCCAGCCAGAAGAAGGGCACGCTCTCGCCGTCGTGCTCGAGGATGCCGGCGGCGTAGGCGCGTTCGGTGTCGGCGGCACCGACGCGCCGCACGACCTCGACCAGCGTCGACGGCACCGCGATCGTGAAGCGGCCGCTGCGCAGCATCACGACCTGCGTGACCGCCGTGGTGAGCGGCAGCAGCAGACGAAAGCGCGTGCCCTGCCCACGCGCACTGGCGGTCTCGATGCGCCCGCCCATCGCGTTGACCTCGGCACGCACGACGTCCAGGCCGACGCCGCGGCCGGCCAGTTCGGTGATGGTCTCGGCGGTGCTGAAGCCCGGGTGGAACAGCAGCTGCGCCAGCTCGGACGTGCCGGGCTCGGCGCCGGCGTCGATCAGGCCGCGCTCGATGCCGCGGCGGCGGATGCGTTCGTAGTCGAAGCCGCCGCCGTCGTCGGCCAGCTCGACCGCGACCTCGTTGCCGTTCTGCGCCACGCTCACCTGGATGCGTCCGGCGGGCGCCTTGCCGGCGGCCCGACGCGCCTCGGGCGGCTCGATGCCGTGCGCGACGCTGTTGCGCAGCAGGTGCTCGAACGATCCGGCCATGCGCTCGAGCACGCCGCGGTCGATCTCGATCGCGCCGCCGACGATGTCCAGCCGCACCTGCTTGCCGGTCTCCTTCGCCGCCTGGCGCACGGTGCGGTACAGGCGCTCGGCCAGGCTCTCGAACTCGACCATGCGCGTGCGCAGCAGGTCGTCCTGCAGGTCGCGCGTCAGGCGCGCCTGCGCCGCGAGCTCGTCCTCGGTGCTCTGCAGCGTGCGCTGCAGGCTGCGCTGCAGCGTGGCCACGTCGTTCACCGACTCGGCCATGAAGCGCGTGAGCTCCTGGAAGCGCGTGAAGCGGTCCATCTCCAGCGCGTCGAAGGTCGCACCGGCCGCGCGTGCGCTCTCGATGCGCGTGGCGATCTGTGTCTCGGCCTGCAGCTCGATGTCGCGCAGCTGGCGGCGCAGCCGCTCGAGGCTGTCGGTGAGCTCGACGAGCGAGCCCTGCAGCTGCTTCACGTCGCCGGCGATGCGCTCGCGCGTGATCGCCACCTCGCCGGCCTGGTTGACCAGGCGGTCGAGCAGTCCGGCGCGCACGCGCACGGCAGCGCCCGCGCCGCTGGCCACGACGCCGGCGGCGGCCGGCTCGGCGGGCTCGGCCGTGGCGGCCGCAAAGCGCGCCCAGTCGATGGCCGCGGAGGCGATGGCCGCAGGCACCCCGTCCGCCGGCGCCGGCGTGGCTTCGGGCGCCCGGGCCGGCACCGCGGCGGCAGTCTCGACCGGCGCCTGCGCCGGCACCTCGAACGCCACGTCCGGCGCGCCGGCCGCAGCCTCGGGCACGGGGCGCTGCACGAACGCCTGCGCCTGGGCATCGGTGGCCGCCACGTCGGGCGGCGTCTGCGCCGTCGTCCGGCTGGCGCGGGTCTCGGCGGCAGCCGTGACGTCGCGTTGCCCGGCGTGCCGGGGCTGCGACTCGCGTGCCGTGTCGTGCGCCGTATCGTGCGCCGTATCGTGCGCCGTATCGTGCGCCGTATCGTGCGCCGTGTCGTGCGCCGCGTCGTGCGCCGCGTCGGGTGCCGCGTCGGGTGCTGCGCCGTGCACCAGGTCTTGCAGCGCCCCGGGCACCGGTGCCGCTGGCGCCGCGTGGCGCAGCGCCTCGAATGCGCCCGCCATGTTGTCGCAACGCGCAAGCAGCGGCTCGATCTGTGCCGCAGCGATCTCGTCGTGTGCCGCCAGGTGCTCGACGGCCGTCTCGAGACGGTGCGCCATCTCGCCCAGGCGCATGGCGCCGGCCAGGCGCGCACCGCCCTTGAACGTATGAAGCGTGCGCATGCAGGCCGACGCCGCCCCGCGTTCGCCGGGATGGTCGTGCCATTCGCGCAACCGCGCCTGCAGCTGCGGCAACAGCTCCGCGGCCTCGTCCTCGAAGATCGGGAACAGCTCGGCGTCCACCGCGTCGACGGCGTCGATGTCCTCGTCGTCGTCGAACGCCTGCGCCGGCGCCGATGCCGAAGCGGCAGGCGAGTCGGCCAGCGGCGTGAATGCCGACAGCGACACTGCGCCCGCCAGCGGCATCGGCGTCGACAGCGACGCGAAGGCCGATGGCGGCGCCTGGGCGGCGTCGGATGCGGCGGGCCAGCGCTCGTGGTCGGCCAGGCGTTCGAGCAGCGCCGCCGGCGCAGGGCGCAGGAAGCCGGCCGCGAACTGGTGCAGCAGGCGCCGGATCTCCTCGCTCGCGTCACCGAACAGCTCGGCCTCGCCCTCGCGGCCCGGGCCGGCGGCGCGCGAACGCCCCAGCGCATGCTCGAGCGAGCGCGCCAGGTTCGACAGGTCGGCGTAGCCGACGGTCGCCGAACTGCCCGCGAGCTTGTGCGCCAGCGCTTCGGCCGCCTCGGGCACCGGGTGGTGCAGCGCGTCGACGCTCCATTCGCCGATCTCGGCCAGCAGGCACCGCGACAGTTCGTCCGCCTCGTTGAGGTAGATGTTGAACAGCGGGATTGCGATGCGCAACGGGCCGACGACCTTGATCTGCTCGTCCTCGAGCGCTGCCGAAGCCTCGGCGCCGGCGCTTTCGAACGGCGCATCGGGCAGCGGCACGGACTCGAGGGTCGGTTCGGTCGCGGCGGACTCGATCGTCGGCTCGCCGAGGACACCCTGGCGGGCCGGTTCGAGCGGTGCGTGCTCGAATGCCGCCTCGAAGGGCGGCGAGTCCGGCATCGGCTCGACCGCCAGGAGCTCGGGCATCGGCTCGACCGACAGGGGCTCGGGCATCGGCTCGACCGCCAGCGCCTGGGCCGGTTCATGCGTCCCTTCTTCGGCCTGCCCGGGTTCGTGCAGGTCGAACTCGAACGCCGGCCATTCGGGCAGCGGCTGCGGGCCCGAGGGCTCGGCATCGCGCCCGAACTCGAACGCCGGCGCGGGCGCGGCGGGCAGCGCAGGGGCGAAGTCCAGCGGCAGGTCGGCCTCGTCCGCGGACGCCTCGGCCTGCGGCCACTGAGGCGGCTGCGGCGCCGCGTCCGCCTGTGCGTAGGCGGCGCGCCCGGACAGGTCGAGATCGAAGTGCGCCCCGGGCAGCGACGACGCGGGCCCCGGGGACCCCTCGGGCAGCGCCGGCGCGCCGAGCTCGAGGTCGGCAGCGCTGGGCAGGTCGGGTATGCGCGCCGCGAGCGGCATCGTCTGCCAATCGGACACAGGCGTGCAAGCGCTGCTCGTGCCCTGCGACACGAGCCCGGCGTCGGTCGGCGGGGGCTCGACGTCGACCTCCGAAAGATCGATCTGCACGTCGGGCCGGGCCAGGTCGTCGCCGGCGGGCGGCAGCGCCACCTCCTCCAGCAATGGCAACGGCAGCGCCGACACGGCGAGCGGCTCGGCCGCGGCCGGCGTCGGCTCCTGCGCCTCGATCGAGTCCGCACCCGCCAGCAGATCGAAGTCGATGAGTTCGGACGGCAGCGGCAGTTCGGGTGCCGCCGACGCCTCGAACGGCGTCGCGAAATCCGCCGTCTCCACCGTCTCCACCGTCTCCACCAACTCCAGCGGCGGCAACGACAGGTCGAGCAGCGGCTGTTCGTCGGCACCCGGCACCGCCTGCAGGACGTCTTCGATGACCTCGGGAAGCTCGATCGCCTCGCAAGCGCCCGTGGCTTCGTCCGCTGCGACCGACCCGGGCGACTCGTCGTGCTCGAAGGCGTCGGCCCGCTCGGGGGCAGCGCTTTGCGGCACCTCGGCCGGCACGATCGGCAGCCGCGTGCCCTCGAACCGCATCTGCTCGGCGCTGCGCACCACGGCGGCGCTGCGGTGGCCGTCGTCGCGCTCGGCGGCGATGGCCTCGACCCAGGCACCGAAGTAGGCCAGCGCCTCGGCCGTGAACTGGCGCAGCGGCGCATCGGCGCGCGGCCGCTCGGCCAGCCGCGCGTTGTACAGCTGCTCGCAGGCCCAGGCGGCCGCGCCGAATTCGCGCAGGCCGACCATGCGCGAGCTGCCCTTGAGGGTGTGGAACGCGCGCCGCACCGCCGTCATGTCGCCGGCGTCGTCCGGTGCGTCGGCCAGACGCTCGAGCGCCGCCGCGGCATCGGCCACCACCTCGCGCGCCTCCTCGACGAAGATCTCGCGCATCTCGGCGTCGTCTTCGAGACCGGTGCCGCCGGGCGCCGCATCGGGGGTGATCCTGGGCGGCGCCGTCGGCGCCGCAGTCGGCGCGGCGGGCGCGAATTCGCCCAGGGTGCGCGCCAGGTCCTCGCGCGCACCGCGCCGCTGCGCGTCGTCCTGCGCGCCGCGCAGGGCCGCCAGGGCACTGCCGGCGGCGCGCGCCAGCGCCGGCTGCTCCGCGGCCAGCGCCTGCTGGGCGAGATGTTCGAGCTGCCGCACGATCTCGGCCGCCGGCGTATCGGCGTTGCCGGCGGCATCGACGAGTGCGGCGGTCTGCTCGGGCAGCGGCAGCGCGGACTCGTCCACGACCGCGGGCGCCGCTGCAGGCGCCCCGTCGGCTGCTGCGGCCGCTGCGGCCGGCGCGGCGGGTTCGACCTCGTGTTCGCCGTGCGCCATCACCGCGGCCAGCGCCCCGGTCGCCGGGTCGAAGCGGAACAGCGTCCTGGCCAGCGCCGGCTGCACACCCAGCATGTCGATCAGAAAGCCGAGCGCCCCCAGGTTGTCGGCGACACGATCGAAGGTGCCGGCCTGCGCTGCGCGCTCGGGGTCGATCTCGATCGACGCCAGCGCATCGATGTCGTCGCGCATGTGCATGACCGCCAGCGCGGCCTGCTCGAGGCCGAGCACCGACAGCACGCCACGCATCGCGCCGAGCTGCCCCGGCACCGGGATCAGCGCTGCGCGCTCGGCCGGGTTGCGGAAGAACTGGTCGAGCTGCTTCTCGACCTCGGAGAGCGTCGCACGCAGTTCGTGCACCACCGAGCCCATGGTCTGGCGGTCGCTGACACGGCGGTACAGCGCCTCCATCCACGGCTCCAGAGCATGCATCTCGGCGCCGCCGCGCACCTCGTCGATGCGCTGCGCGAGCCGCTCGACGCGTGCGCCGAGCGCCGGGTCGTCGAACTCGCCGTCCTCGATCGTGGCGTCGAGGTAGAGGACGGCCGTGGCCACCTCCATCGCCAGCGACGCGGGCGGCGCCGCGCCGGCGCTCAGCGTCTGTGCGGCGGCCGCCTGCAGCGCCTGACCCAGCCGCTCGCCGCCGCGCAGCAGGCGTCCGAGCGAATCGGCGACGAGCGCGAACTGCTCGCCCAGCATGTCGAGCCGGTGCATCTCGCCGGCCGCCACCGCGGACCAGCCCTCCTTGGCGCTGGCCACACGCTTGCGCGCCAGCGTCACCAGCGCCGGGTCGTGGCGGCCCAGCCGTGCGGTCTCGTAGTCGGCCGTGGGGTGCTGCTCGAGCTGCCAGCACTGCCGCACGGCCGCCAGGCGCGGCGCGCCCGCGGCGCCGTCGCCGGCGTGGGCGCAGAAGAAGAGCAGGTCCTGCGCGAGGCGCTCGGAGACGTCGTGCTGACCGCGCACGGCCAGCCGCAGCTGCGCCAGCAGGCGCGACGCCAGGCGCTTGTTGTAGACGTCGACCGCGAGCCGCCCGAGGCCCTGCGCCTGGTAGACCGCGCCGGCCAGGCGCCACAGCGCCGCCTCGTGACGGTGCTCGGCACCGGCGCCGAGTTCGGCGCAGAAGTCGCTCGTCGCCGTGAGCATGCCGCGATCGGCGCCGCGCATGAGCGCGAGCACGAGACCTTCCATGACGCCGCGCGCATCGGCGTCGCTGGCGCGCGGCGTCACGCCCGGCTCGGCCGGCAGCTCGCGCCACTGGAAGTCCAGCGGCCACAGATCCGCCGGGTGGATGCGGTCGGCGCCCGCCAATTGCTGCACCGCGCGGTATTGCGGGAACAGCATCACCGGCGACACCGGCTTGCCCGCGAGCTGGCGCGCGATGAAGTCGAGCACGGCGAAGGACACGCGCTCGATGGTCTCGACCGCGGCCGCATCGGCAAGCGCCGGGCGCGCGACCAGTCGCTGCGCCGCCGCCTCGCCCGCACGCAGCACGTTGGCCACCCTGGGCATGCCGACCAGCTCGAGCGCACCCACACCCTGGTGGATCTGCGTGCGCGCGCTGCGCAGCAGCGACGGATCGACGCCGTCGACATCCGAGCCCCGCGCCGCTTCGGCCTCCCTCAGGTGGCGGCGCAGCGCCTTGTGCGCGGTCTCGAGCGAACGGCGCAGCTCGCCGTGCACCCAGGCGAGTGCGCTCAGGTCGTCGCCGGGGGCGACGCCGACAGGGCTGGCGGGGCTGTGCATAGCGTCCTTGTGCCTCGTGCGAAATCGCCGGCCGGCGCCGGCGACGAACTCACGCCACCTTGAAGCGCGCCACCGAGGCGCGCAGCTCCTCGGCGTTGCGCGCCAGCTCGCGCACCATGTGGGCGGTCGAGCGCGTGCCCTCCGAGGTCTGCTCGGTGACGGCGAAGATGTGCTGGATGTTCGAGGCCACGACGTTGGCCGAATCGGCCTCGCGGTTGGTCTGCTCGGAGATGCGCTCGATCAGCTCGGCGAGCTGGCGCGTCACGCGGTCGATGTCGGCCAGCGCGGCGCCGGCGGCGTCGGACAGCCGCGCGCCCTCGACCACGCCCTGCGTGCTGCGCTCCATCGCCGCCACCGCGTCCTGGGTGTCGGTCTGGATGGTGCGCACGATGGCGGCGATCTGGCGCGTCGCGTCGCCCGAGCGCTCGGCCAGCCGCTGCACCTCCTCGGCCACGACCGAGAAGCCGCGCCCGGCGTCGCCGGCGCTGGCGGCCTGGATGGCGGCGTTGAGCGCCAGCACGTTGGTCTGCTCGGTGATGTCGGAGATCAGCTCGGTGATCTCGCCGATCTCCTGCGAGCTCTCGCCCAGGCGCTTGATGCGCTTGGAGGTGTCCTGGATCTGGTCGCGGATCGCGTTCATGCCGCCGATCGAGTTCTGCACCGCGTGCAGGCCCGACTGCGACGCGCGCAGCGACTGGCGCGCCACCTTGGCGCTCTCGGTGGCCTGCGACGAGACCTCGTTGATGCGGCCGGCCATCTGCAGCACCGATTCGCCGGTCTCGCGGATCTCGCGCAGCTGCTCGGTCGAGGCGGCCAGCAGCTCGGTCGAGGTCTGCTCGACCTGCTGCGTGGTGTCGTTGACGTGCGCCACCGTCGTCTGCACCTGCGAGACCAGCGAGCGCAGCTCCTCGACGGTGTAGTTCACCGAGTCGGCGATGGCGCCGGTGATGTCCTCGGTCACGGTGGCCTGCTGCGTGAGGTCGCCCTCGGCCACCGTCTGCAGCTCGTTCATCAGGCGCAGGATGGCGGCCTGGTTGGCGTCGTTGACGCGCTTGGCCTCCTGTTCCTGGCGCTCGGCCTCGTGGCGCTGGGCGTCGGCGACGAGCGCACGGCCGGTCTGGTCGACGACGAACAGGCGCAGCAGGCCGGCCGCGGCCGCTGCCAGCAGCAGCACGCCGACCAGCGCCATGGCCAGCCGGGCGCCGCCGAAGCCCGCGGCATTCGCCAGGCCGCTCTGCAGCTCGTCCAGGCCGCGGCGCAGCGGTTCGCTGTCGCGGACGATGGTGGCCTGCGCCTCGCGCGCGGCCACCAGGCCCTGCAGGTTGCCGAGGATCGTGCCGGCATCGGCACGCACCTGCTCGAACTGCTGCAGCAGACGCTGCAGCCGCTCGCGCGTCTGCGCATCGCGGGTGCCGGGCAGCCGCAGCTCGGCGCTGCCGTTCAGCATCCCCTGCGCGATGTCGCGAAAACTCGCGAGATCCTTGCCGAGCAGGAACACCGCCTCGGCGCTCGTGCCCTCGGTGCCGAGGAATTCGTTCGCGCTCTTGCCGATGCGCTGCGTCAGCATCACCAGCTGGCTGACCGCGGACAGCTCGGCCGGCGACGCACCGCTTTGCAGCTTGAGCGCACTGACGGCCTCGGCCGTGTCGAGCAGGTCGGCGCTCTGCCGGTTGATGGCCCGCAACCCCTGGCCGACCTGCGTGAGCGCCTTCTGCTGGCCGAGCACGACGGCCGCGGACTTCTCGGCACGCTCGACCAGCGGCAGCAGTGCCTGGATCTGCGGCTGCAGGCTCGCCGGCGCAGCGGCGACGTCGCCCTCGCCGCTTTGCAGCGAGCGCACGTTGCGCGACAGCACGTCGGCGCTGTCCTTGAGCTCGGCGAAGGCGGCCACGTTGCCGGCCAGCGCCTGCGACACCGACTTGGCCAGGCGCTGCGACTGCGTCTGCGCCTGGCCGGCCGCGCCCACCTGCGCCGCGCTGCGGTCGGACGAGACCAGCGCCAGCGCCGCAGCCACCACCAGCAGCAGCAAGCCGACGACGAAGCCCACGAGCAACGCCCGCTGCTGCCGCTCGAGCGGCCAGCCGCCGATGAGAGGCAGGCCACTCGCGGGCACGGCCGCTGCCGCAGCGCCGCTGCGGGCCTGCGCCTCGCCGTACTCGGCGGCCAGCTCGGAGGGCGCCGCCTCGGAAATGATGGACGGCTCACCCTCGGCACCCGCGAGCGTCACCGGGCCCTGCAGGCGATCCAGGCGCACGGTGACTTCCATCGGATTGGCCGCCGCCAGCTCGTCGAAGGGCGGCAGCGGTGCCGGCACGCTGTCGCGGCCGTCCCGCGCTTGGCTCTTGATCTTTTCCAGGAAACTCATGTCGACCTCGTCGTGTCAAGCCCGGGCGAGCACGCGCGGCCGCGCACCGCTGCCATGCACATCGCTGGCGCCGCGCGGCAACGGAGCGCCAGACCTCACGCCGCGATCCCCAGGAACTGTTCGTGCCGCGCCAGCGCCTCGAGGTCGATCTCCTGCCAGCGCAGGCCATCGCCGTCGCGCCAGACGCCAGCGGCAAAGCGCGGCCTGCGCACGCCGTCGTCCGGCTCGCGGCGCATCTGCTCGACGCTGCGCAGGCCCGCCAGACGGTCGACCAGCAGCGCGCAATGTGCGCCGAACGCCGGATTGAGCGCCACCAGGCGGGCGCCGTCGCGCAGCGCCTCGGCCCTCGGCGCGCTGCGCAGGCCGACGAAGGACGCCATGTCGACCACGCCGTGCAGGTTGCCGCGCAGATTGGTCACACCCACGAACCAGGGCTGCGTGTGCGGCACCGGCAGCAGCGTGCCGGCGGCGAAGATCTCGCCGGCGCCCGCCAGCGGCAGCAGCAGCGGGCAGCCCGCGCTTTCGACCGCCAGCCAGGCGGCCGTCTGCGCCTCGGTACGGATGCGTTGCAGCCGCTCGGCGAGCCGGCTCTGGAGTTCGCGCAGCGCTTCGCGGTTGGCCATCGGTGGCTTATCGGCGGTTCAGTCGAAGTTCTTGATCTTGGCCAGCAACTCGTCGCCGTCGACCGGCTTGACGATGTAGTCACGCGCGCCCTGGCGCATGCCCCAGACCTTGTCGGTCTCCTGGCCCTTGCTCGTGCACATGATCACCGGCACGTCGGCATAGCGCGGATCGCGCGTGATCGAGCGCGTGAGCTGAAAGCCGTTCTGCCCGGGCATCACCACGTCCATCAGGATCAGGTCGGGCTTGTCTTCGGCCAGGCGGCGCATCGCCTCGTCGCCGTTGTGCGCGGTGCGCACCGCGTAGCCGCGTTTGCCCAGCAGCTCGCAGAGGTGGTAGAGCTCGGTCTTCGAGTCGTCGACGAGCAGGATCTTCTGGATGGTCATGGCGCGGCTCCGGGCGCGTTCGGTGGCGGCAGCTCAGGGTCCCTGGCGGCGAAACGCCTGCACCGCCCGCAGCAGCTGCTCCTTGGTGAAGGGCTTGGTGAGGTACTCCTCGGAGCCCACCATGCGCCCGCGCGCCTTGTCGAACAGCCCGTCCTTGGACGACAGCATGATCACCGGCACGCCCGCGAAGCGCGGATTGCGCTTGATGATGGCGCAGGTCTGGTAGCCGTCCAGCCGCGGCATCAGGATGTCGCAGAAGATGAGTTCGGGCACGTGGTCGTTGACCTTGGCCAGCGCGTCGAAGCCGTCCTCGGCCAGCACGACCTCGTGTCCGCCCTGGCGCAGGAAGATCTCGGCGCTGCGGCGAATCGTGTTGCTGTCGTCGATGACGAGCACCTTGGCGCCCGCCGCCGCCACCGACTGCGGGCCCTGAACCTGGGTGTCCAAGCGCTGCTCTCCTCGGCCCGGCGCCACGCACGTAGTGACGCGGGTCAGAACTTGACCAACTCGAAATCCTGCTTGGGCGCGCCGCACTCCGGGCACGTCCAGTCCGACGGCACGTCCTCCCAGCGCGTGCCGGGTGGTACCCCGTGCTCCGGATCGCCTTGGGCCTCGTCGTAGATCCAGCCGCAGATCAGGCACATCCAGGTGCGCGGTTCGCTCACGGTCACATGATGTCGTCACTACAATGGCTCGATTGTAGCCAAGCACCCCCGGCAAAACCCGTGCAAACGTGAGGACCTACACATCGTTGCTAAGAATCTGGTGGAAGTTCGGACGGCACCGCTGACGCGGTTGCCGACCGACCTTCGACCCCGCCTTTTCCCGTTGCGAGCCCGGCCATGACTTCCGACCCCGCCACGGCTGCGCAGGCCGACGACCCCGGCGCCGAGCCGCCGCCGCCGGCCTGCGTGATGTGCTTCAACGCCAGCGACCCGAGCGGCGCCGGCGGCCTGGCCGGCGATGTCGCCACCGTGGCGGCGATGGGCGCGCACGCGCTGCCCGTGGCCACCGCCATCGTCATGCGCGACACGGCCGACATCTTCGAGCAGGAGGCGCTGGACGCCGACACCGTGGCGCAGCAGGCGCGCACGATCCTCGAGGACGTCACGGTGGCGGCGTGGAAGGTGGGCTTCCTCGGCTCGGCCGACAACGTGAGCGCGGTGGCCGAGGTGCTGTCGGACTACGCGGAGATCCCGCTCGTGGCCTACCTGCCGAGCCTGGCCTGGCTCGAAGACGACCAGGCGCAGCCGTACCTGGACGCCTTCCGCGAGCTCATCCTGCCGGCCACCGAGGTGCTGGTGGGCAACCACAAGACGCTGCAGGACTTCCTCCTGCCCGAATGGGACAGCGAGCGCCCGCCGTCGGCGCGCGAGCTGGCGGTGGCCGCCGCCGAGCACGGCACGCGCTACGTGCTGGTGAGCGGCATCGCCCTGGCGCCCAAGGGCGGCAAGGACGCGCCGCAGTACATCGACAACGTGCTCGCCTCGCCGCAGGGCGCGATCGCCGGCGAGAAGTTCGAGCGCTTCGACGCCGCCTTCGTCGGCGCCGGCGACACGCTGGCAGCGGCACTGGCCTCGCTGCTGGCCGCGGGCAGCGAACTGCAGCCGGCGGTGAGCGAGGCGCTGGGCTTCCTCGACCAGAGCCTGGATGCCGGCTTTCGCCCCGGCATGGGCAACATCGTGCCCGACCGCTTCTTCTGGGCCCTGCCGCCACCCGAGGAGGGCGAAGAGGGCGGCGGCGTCGGCTCCGACGATCCGATGGGCGGCAACGGCAGCGACGGCAAGGGGGTGCCGCGGCGTGTCCACTGAGGTGTCGACCAACGAGGCGCTGTTCGCGCGCGCGCAGCGCGTCATCCCCGGCGGCGTCAATTCGCCGGTGCGCGCCTTCAAGGCGGTGGGCGGCACGCCACGCTTCGTCGCGCGCGCGCAGGGGCCGTACTTCTGGGACGCCGAGGGCCACCGCTACATCGACTACATCGGCTCCTGGGGCCCGATGATCCTCGGCCACGGCCACCCGGCGGTGCTCGAAGCCGTGCAGCGCGCGGCGGCCGAGGGCCTGAGCTTCGGCGCGCCGACCGAGCGCGAGATCGAGCTCGCCGAAGCCATCGTCCGGCAGGTGCCGAGCGTGGAGCAGGTGCGCCTCGTCTCCAGCGGCACCGAGGCCTGCATGAGCGCGCTGCGCCTGGCGCGCGGCGCCACCGGGCGCAGCAGGATCGTCAAGTTCGAGGGCTGCTACCACGGCCACGCCGACGCGCTGCTGGTCAAGGCCGGCTCGGGCTTGGCCACCTTCGGCCACCCGACCAGCGCCGGCGTGCCGCCCGAGGTCGTGCAGCACACGCTGGTGCTCGAGTACAACCACCTCGCGCAGCTCGAGGAGGCCTTCGCCGCGCAGGGCGACGAGATCGCCTGCGTGATCGTCGAGCCGATCGCCGGCAACATGAACTTCGTGCGCGCCGCGGTGCCCTTCATGACGCGGCTGCGCGAGCTGTGCACGAAGCACGGCGCGCTGCTCGTCTTCGACGAGGTGATGACGGGCTTTCGGGTCGCGCCGGGCGGCGCACAGAGCCTGTACGCGAAGGCAATCCCCGGCTTCGCGCCCGACCTGAGCGTGTTCGGCAAGGTCATCGGCGGCGGCATGCCACTGGCGGCCTTCGGCGGCACGCGCGACGTGATGAGCCAGCTCGCGCCGCTGGGCCCCGTCTACCAGGCCGGCACGCTGTCGGGCAATCCGGTGGCCACCGCCTGCGGGCTGGCGACGTTGAAGGAGATCGCCAGGCCGGGCTACTTCGACGCACTCGCGGCCACGACCCGCTCGCTGGTCGACGGCCTCGTGCAAGCCGGCCGCGCCGCCGGCGTGCCGCTCGCAGGCGACAGCGAAGGCGGCATGTTCGGCTTCTTCTTCGCCGAGCGGCTGCCGCAGAACTACGCCCAGGTCATGGCCACCGACAAGGCGCGCTTCAACCGCTTCTTCCACGCCATGCTCGCACGCGGCGTGTACTTCGCGCCGGCGCTGTACGAGGCAGGTTTCGTGAGCAGCGCGCACGGCGCGGCGGACATCCAGGCCACCATCGACGCGGCGGCCCAGGCGCTGCGCGACTGAGTGGCGCCGGCGCGCGGCGCCGCCCGCGGCACGTAGGCGCCGGCGTTTTCGCGCCGCCCGGGCGCCATGGTGCGCCTGATATCGTCGCTTCATGCACCTGCACATCCTCGGCATCTGCGGCACGTTCATGGGCGGCATCGCGGCGCTGGCGCGCGAGGCCGGGCACCGCGTCACCGGCTGCGACGCGGGCGTGTACCCGCCGATGAGCGAGCAGCTGCGCGCGCTCGGCATCGAGCTGATCGAGGGCTTCGGCGCCGACCAGCTCCGCTTGGCGCCCGACGTGTTCGTGGTCGGCAACGTGGTCACGCGCGGCAACCCGCTGATGGAAGCCGTGCTCGACGCCGGCGCACGCTGCACGAGCGGCCCGCAGTGGCTGGCCGAGCAGGTGCTGCACGGGCGCCACGTGCTGGCGGTGGCCGGCACGCACGGCAAGACGACGACGACGGCGATGCTCGCCTGGATCCTCGAGCGCGCCGGCCTGGCCCCGGGCTTCCTCGTCGGCGGCGTGCCGCTGAACTTCGGCGTCTCGGCGCGCCTGGGCACGGGACGCCACTTCGTGATCGAGGCCGACGAATACGACACCGCCCTGTTCGACAAGCGCAGCAAGTTCGTGCATTACCGGCCGCGCACCGTGATCCTCAACAACCTCGAGCTCGACCACGCCGACATCTTCCCCGACCTGGCGGCGATCGAGACGCAGTTCCACCACCTCGTGCGCACGGTGCCCGGCAGCGGACGGCTGGTCGTCAACGCGCGCGACGAAGCGCTGGCGCGCGTGCTGGCGCGCGGCTGCTGGAGCGAGGTGCAGCGCTTCGGCACGGTGCACGAGGAGCCGGGCGGCCTCACGGCACGCGGCGACGCGCAATCGTTCGACGTGCTGCGCGGCGAGCTCGCGCTCGGGCGCGTCGAGTGGGCGCTGCTGGGCGAGCACAACCAGCTCAATGCGCTGGCCGCCATCGGCGCCGCCGCGCACGCCGGCGTCGCGCCGGATGCCGCTTGCGCCGCGCTGGGCGGCTTCGAGAACGTGCAGCGGCGCCTCGAGCTGCGTGGCGAGGCTGCCGGCATCAAGGTCTACGACGACTTCGCGCACCACCCGACGGCGATGCGCACGACGATCGCCGGGCTGCGCCGCAAGCTCGAGCGCGAGGTGCCACCCGGCGGCGCGGCGGCGCGCATCCTGGCCGTCTTCGAGCCGCGCTCGAACACGATGAAGCTCGGCACGATGAAGGCGCAGCTGCCGTGGGCGCTGGAGCAGGCCGACCTCGCCTTCTGCCTGCAGGGCGACTACGGCTGGAGCGCGCGCGAGGTGCTGGCGCCGATGGGGGCGACGGCCACGGTCGCCGACAGCGTGCCGGCGCTGGTCGACGCGGTGGCGCAGGCCGCGCGCCGCGGCGACCACGTGCTGTGCATGAGCAACGGCAGCTTCGGCGGCGTGCACGACAGGCTGCTCGCGGCGCTCGCTGCCGGCCGCACCGACAGCCGTCCCGTGCGCGCCGGCGGTTGAAGCCGGCACGGTGCCGGGGCAGGCCAGCCCGCGTGCCGCAAACCGACAGCGAGCGGGCGCCGGCCGAGGCGCTGCGCGCCGCGGTGGTCAAATCGGGCGCCCGAGAACCCGTGAACGAACCCTCGCTGATGTCCGATTCGACACGCGTGCCACCGTCCGACGGCCCGGGCAGCGATGCCGGCGCGCCGCCGGCGCTGCCCGCGACGGCACGCACGCACCTGCTGTACCTGCACGGCTTTCGCTCGTCGCCGCAGTCGTTCAAGGCCGAGCGGCTGCGCGCCTGGCTGGCTGCGCACGCCCCGGGCGTGCACTGGTGGTGCCCTCAATTGCCGCCGTCGCCATGCGCGGCCGTCGCGCTGGCCCTGGCCGGCACCGCCGACTGGCCGCGCCACTCGATGGCCGTGCTCGGCAGCTCGCTGGGTGGCTACTACGCCACGGTGCTCGCCGAGCGGCTGGGCTGCACGGCGGTCGTGCTCAATCCGGCCGTCGATCCGGCGCGCGACCTTGCGCCCTACGTCGGCGCGCAGCACCTCTTGCACGACCCGGCGCAGCGCTTCGTGTTCCTGCCGCAGCACGTCGACGAGTTGCGCGCGCTGGCGCCGGCACGGCTGACGCAGCCCGGGCGCTACTGCGCCGTCATCGCCAAGGGCGACGAACTGCTGGACTGGCGCGAGATGACGGCGCGCTATGCCGGCGCGCAGATCCGGCTGCTCGACGGCGGCGACCATGCGCTGTCGGATTTCGACCAGCACCTGCCGTACCTCCTGCGCTTCCTGCACCTGCTGGCGCCCGCCGAGGCCGCGCGCGCGCCCTGACGCGCGGCGAGCGGGCCGGCAGCGCCCGGGCGCCGGCCGCGACGCGAGCGCGCGGCAACGCGCCGAAAGACAATGCGCCTCGCCCGCCGCCGCCCGGCCGCCGCGCAGCGACAAAGACCCGACAATCGCCCCGATGTACGCCCTGTTCGACGACGCCGGCAAGTTCCACGCCGCGCGCGTGCTGCACGACGCCGGGACTTCGCTGCACCTCGAGCTCGACTCGGGCCGCCGCGTCAAGGTCAAGGCCCAGCACGTGCTGCTGCGCTTCGAGCAGCCGACGCCGGCCGAGCTGCTCGAGCGCGCGCGCGCGCATGCCGCCGACATCGACCTCGATCTCGCCTGGCAGTTCGCGCCCGAGGGCGACTTCGGCTTCGCCGATCTGGCGCGCGAGTACTTCGAGCCCCAGGCCGGCACCGACAAGCAGGCCGCGGCGCTGCTGTGCCTGGCCGAGGCGCCGCACTACTTTCGCCGCGTCGGCAAGGGGCTCTTTCGCAAGGCGCCCGAGGAGACCGTGAAGGCGGCGCTGGCCGCCATCGAGCGCAAGCGCAAGATCGCGGCGCAGATCGACACCTGGGCGGGCGAGCTGGTCGAAGGGCGCTGTCCGGACGTCGTGCGCGAGCAGCTGTACCGCATCCTCTTTCGGCCCGACAAGAACGCGCCCGAATACAAGGCCGTGGTGGAGGCCGCGCGGCGTTCGCAGAGCGCGCCGCTGGCGCTGCTCACGCGCGCCGGCGCCATCGACAGCCCCTACCAGTTCCACTGGCGCCGCTTCCTGTTCGAGCAGTTCCCCGGCGGCACCGGCTTCGCGGGCCACGAGCTGCCCGCGCCCGCCGAGGCGCTGCCGCTGGCCGCGGTGCGTGCCTTCTCGATCGACGACTCGTCCACCACCGAGATCGACGACGCCCTTTCGGTGCAGGGCCTGGGCAGCGGCACCGTGGTGCTCGGCATCCACATCGCGGCGCCGGGGCTGGCGATCGCTGCCGATTCGCCGCTGGCGCGCGTGGCGCAGGAGCGCCAGTCGACCGTCTACCTGCCGGCCTGGAAGATCACGATGCTGCCCGACGAGGTGGTGGCGGCCTACACGCTCGCCGAGGGCCGCGACTGCCCGGCGCTGAGCCTGTACGTGAGCATCGACGAGGCCACGCTCGAGCCGCGCAGGCACGAGACACGCATCGAGCGCGTGCCGGTGGCGGCCAACCTGCGCCACGACCGGCTCGATGCGCTCGTCACCGAGGCGGCACTCGTCGGCGAGGCGGCAGCCGCGTTCGACTTCGCCGCCGAGCTCGGCTTCGCGTTTCGGCTCGCGCGCGCGCTCAAGGCGCGCCGCGAGGCGGTGCGCGGACGGCCCGAGCTCGCGACACGCCCCGACTACGCGTTTCGCCTCGACCGCGACGACGGCGGCGAGCCCGACGGCAGCGAACGGGTCAGCATCGTGCCGCGCGAGCGCGGCGCGCCGCTGGACCTGATCGTCTCCGAGGCCATGATCCTCGCCAACAGCACCTGGGGCGGCTGGCTCGCCGAGCTCGGCGTGCCCGGCATCTATCGCAGCCAGGCGAGCCTGGCGCCGGGCATCAAGGTGCGCATGGGCACGCGGGCGCTGCCGCACGCGGGTCTGGGCGTGCCACAGTATCTGTGGGCGACCTCGCCGCTGCGCCGCGCGGTCGACCTGGCCAACCAGTGGCAGCTCATCGCCTGCGCACGCCACGGCCGCACGGCGGCGCTGGCGGCGCCGTTCAAGCCGCGCGATGCGACGCTGTACGCGCTGGTCTCGGCGTTCGATGCCGCCCACGCCGCGTACGGCGCATTCCAGCAGGGCATCGAGCGCTACTGGACGCTGCGCTGGCTGCAGCAGAACGACGTGCACGAGATCGACGCCACCGTCATCAAGCCCGGCCTGGTGCGCGCCGAGACGCTGCCGCTGGTGCTGCCGCTGGTCGGCACCGAGTCGATGGCGCGCGGCGCGCGCGTGCGCCTGCGCGTGAACGCGATCGACCTGCTGACGCTCGAGGTGCACGCCCTGCTCGCCGCGCGCCTCGACGAGACGGCCACGGCCCTCGAGGACGAGGCCGAGGCCGAGGCAGAAGAGGCCGAGGTCGCGGCCGGCGCGCTGCAGCTGGCGATCGACGTCGACGACGACGCCTCGGGCCGCGCCGCTGCCGCTGCCGCTGCCGATGTCGATGTCGATGCCGGTGGCGACAGCGACGGCCACGTGTCGCCCGCAACCTGAGCCTCGTCGCCCGATGGCCCAGCGCCAGCGCCTGCGCCAGCTCAGCGTCCTGCAATGGGCGCTGCTGGCTTCGGCCACGGTGCACGGTGCGCTGCTGACGGTGCACTTCGTCGACCCCGTGCGCCTGAACCGCGTGTTCAAGGACACGCCGCTCGAGGTGATCCTCGTCAACGCGCGCGGCAACGAGCGGCCGGCGCGGCCCCAGGCCATCGCCCAGGCCAACCTGGCCGGCGGCGGCACCCTCGAACAGGGGCGCGCGACGTCGCCGCTGCCGCCGGCCCTCGTCAGCGAGCCGGGCGACGCCGCCGAGGACACGCGCCGGCGCATCGAGCAGCTCGCGCAGGAGCAGCAGCAGCTGCTCGCGCAACTGCGCCGCGAGGTGGCCGCGCTGCCGCCGCCCGACGCGCGGCGCGACAGCAGCGCGCGCGAGGAGCACGAGCGCGAGGAGCACCGCCGCCGCCTGCTGCGCCAGCTCGCCGAGATCGAAAAGCGCGTCAACGACGAAAATGCGCGCCCGAAGACGCGCTACATCAGCCCGGCCGCGCGCGAAGAGATCTATGCCCTGTACTACGACCACCTGCGCCGGCGCATCGAGGAGCGCGGCACGCGCGACTTCCCCGAGCACCGCGGCCGCAAGCTGTACGGCGAACTGGTGATGAACATCACCGTCGACGCGCTGGGCCGCGTGGTCGACGCCGAGATCGTGCGCGCGTCGCGCTCGCGCGTGCTCGACGCGCGCGCCATCGCCATCGTGCGTGCGGCGGCGCCGTTCGGTGCCTTCGATGCGCCGATGCGCGCGCAGGCCGACCAGATCGTGGTCACGTCGCGCTTTCGCTTCACGCGCGACGAAGGCCTGGAAACCACGCTGTCTGCGCAATGAACAGCGGCGACGGATGCTGTCGGCTCGGTGACGACGGGTGGCGCCTGGAAACCCTGCTGTCGGCGCGATGAACCACGGCGCCTGGACGCGGCAACTGATGCGCGGCGCCGCGCTGGTGCTGCTGTGCGCGCTCGCGCTCGAGCTCGTGTTCGCGGTGCGCATCGCGGCGATGCGGGTGATCGACCCGCAGTCGACCGCCTTCCAGCGCAGCGAGGCCTGGCGCCTGCTCGTCGAAAAGCACCGCATCGAGTGGAGCCAGACCTGGGTCGACGCCGCGCGCATCTCGCCCAACCTGGCGCGCGCCGTCATCGCCAGCGAGGATGCGGCATTCAGCGAGCATGCCGGCATCGACTGGGACGCCGTCGAGGCGGCGTGGGCGAAGAACCAGCGCGCCGAGCAGCGTCGCGCGAGCGCGCCACGCCCGGGCAAGCCGCCGCCCAAGATCGTCGGCGGCTCGACGATCACGCAGCAGCTGGCCAAGAACCTGCTGCTGTCGGGCGAGCGCACGCTGGCGCGCAAGGCGCAGGAATTCGTGCTCACGCTGATGCTCGAAGCGCTGCTGGACAAGCGGCGCATCCTCGAGATCTACCTCAACAGCGTCGAATGGGGCGAGGGCCTGTTCGGCGCCCAGGCCGCCGCGCGCCACTACTTCCGCGTCGACGCGGCGCGCCTGGCACCCGAGCAGGCGGCGCGGCTGGCGGTCATGCTGCCGGCGCCCAAGCGCTTCGAAAAGCGCCCCGGCTCGCCCTATGTCGCGGGACGCGCGGCGACGATCGTGGCGCGCATGGGCGCGGTCGAGCTGCCCTGACAATGCGCACGATGAGCCGCGCCGAAGCTGTCGCCGTGCACGCCGCCCGCCTGGTGGTCGACGAGGGGCTCGAGTACGCTGCCACCAAGCGCAAGGCGGCGGCCGAACTGCAGCGCCGCGGCGGCGGCCGCGCGGAGCTGCCGAGCACCGAGGAGGTCGAGGACCAGGTACGCGAGCACCTGGCGATCTTCCACGCCGACGAGCAGCCCGCCGAGTTGCGCGCGCTGCGCGAGCTGGCGCGCGAGTGGATGCGGCGGCTGGCGCCGTTTCGCCCGCACCTGAGCGGCGCCGTCTGGCGCGGCACCGCGACGCGACGCTCGGCGCTGCGGCTCGACCTGTACTGCGACGATCCGAAGGCGGCCGAGATCGCGCTCGTCAACGCCGACGTGCGCTACGACGTCCAGACGCAGCCGCGCACCGGCGCCGAGCCGGTGCCGATGCTCGTGGTGCAGGCGACGAGCCGCGCGCTCGGCCAGCGCGTGCCGCTCGTGCTGGCGCTGCACGACCACCTCGCGCAGCGCGGCGCACTCAAGCCCGACGCGCGCGGGCGCAGCTGGCGCGGCGACCTCGCCGCGCTCGAACGCCTGCTGTCTTCGGAAGCGGCGACGTGAGGCGACGCGCCGGGCTCGTCGGCGGCGTCGCGCTGGCCGCGGCGCTGGGCGGTATCGGCTGGCGCGCCTGGGAGCGCCGCGGCAACCTGTCGGCCGGCGACGCCAGCGCCGGCCTGTGGCAGATGCGCTTCGAGCGCCCCGCAGGCGGCACGCTCGACATGGCGGCGCTGCGCGGGCAGCGCGTGCTGCTGAATTTCTGGGCCACATGGTGCCCGCCGTGCATCGAGGAGATGCCCGAGCTCGACGCCTTCCACCAGCGCCATGCGGCGGCCGGCTGGCAGGTGGTCGGACTGGCCGTGGACCAGCCCGCTGCGGTGCGCGCATTCCTGGCGCGTTCGCCGGTGCACTATCCCGTCGGCCTGGCCGGGGTCGAAGGCGCGGAGCTCAGCCGCCGCCTGGGCAACGAGCGCGCCGGGCTGCCGTTCAGCGTCGTCTTCACCCGCGACGGCCAGCCGGCGGCGCGCAAGCTCGGCGAGACCCGGCCCGAACTGCTGGCCGCATGGGCGGCGAAGTACTGATCCGGGAAAGTCCCGATCGCACGGCGCCCTGCCCGGCACGGCCGCCCCGCGGCAGCGCCAGCGCCGCGGCGTAGCATCCACGGCGCCCGACCGCCGCCGCTCGGCGCACCGATCGGCAGCCGCCGGTCTCGGTACCGCCGGCGCGCCGGGCGCGTGCCGCAGCGCGCATCTCGACCCCGACCGCACCCGAGCGAGCGCAGATGATCCTCTCCCGCCACGAATCGGCGGCCCTGGCGCGTGTCTTCGCGCTGCTGGCCGAGGGCCTGGACGAGCGCGAAGTGCGCCTCGAAGTCGGCCGCGCGCTGCTCGAGCTGATGCACGCCGACCAGTTCGCCTCCTACGTCTGGGACGAGGCGCTCGGGCGCTTCCACGACGGCGTGGCGCTGCACATGGCGCCGGGCAACCTGGCGCGCTACGAGCAGTGGTACCAGTTCCGCGACCCCATCACCTTCGTGCTGCAGGCACGCCGCCACGCCACGCCGGTGAGCGCGGTGATGCCGCACCACGAGCTGGCGCGCACCGAGTTCTTCAACGACTTCCTGGCGCGCGACGGCCTGCACTGGGGCATCAACCTGCATGCGTTCGACGCTGCCGGATGCGGCCGCGCGCTCGGCGACCTGCGCATCTGGCGCGCCCGCCACCGGCGCGAGTTCGACAGCCACGACAAGGCGCTGCTCGACCTCGTCGAGCCGGCCTTCATCGGTGCGCTGCGGCGCGCCTGGCTGCGCCAGTCGATGGCCGCCGCGGTGGCTGCCGCGCCCGCGCCGGACCCGGCGGCGGCGTCGGCGCGCGCCTGCACGCTGTCGCCACGCGAGCTCGACGTCGCGCGCCGGGTGGCACGCGGCCTGACCGACAAGACGATCGCGCGCGAACTCGGGATCAGCGTCAGCAGCGTGCGCACCTACCTGCGCCGGCTCGCCGGCAAGTCGGGGGCGCAGCGGCGCGCCGGGGTGGCCGCGCTGGTCGGCAGCGCAGCCGACGCCACGCCGCGCCGCCCGCAGTAGCTCAGCGCGGCGGCGGCAGCGGACCGAACAGCCGCTCCATCGCCAGGCCGATCGAGATCAGGCGCCGGTCGCTGCCGGCGGGGCCGTCGAGCTCCAGCCCGACGGGCAGCCGGCTCGTCGCGCCCAGGCCGATCGGCAGTTGGAGGCCCGGCACGCCGGCGTTGCTGCCCGGGTCGGTGTTCTGGATCACGGCGACGAAGTTCGCCACGCTGCTCGACTCGGCGTTGGCGGGCATCGCCACCTGCGGCACCGTCGGAAAGACGAGCGCGTCGAGCCGGTGTCTTGCAAAGGTGTCGCGGTAGAGCTTGCGCAGCGCCGGGCGCGCCGTCTTCAGCGCCGCCTCGTAGACCGGCCGCGCGTCGACCACCGTGTTGTCGGGCCCCGGGAGCTTGCGCGGGATGACGAGGCCCTGGTAGGTGCCCTTCACGTCGGGACTGGCGATCTGCGCGGCCATCTGCTCGATGCCGATGCCGGTGCCGGTGCGCTTCAGGTAGGCGACGACGTCGTCGTAGGCCTCGTACAGCGCGAGCGGAAAGCCGATCGCGCCGTTGATCTCGGCCAGCTTGGGCATCTCGACGTCGACGAAGACGACGCCGGCCCCGGCGAGCCGGGCCTGCGCGGCGTCGAACACGGCCTGCGTGTCGGCGTCCATGTGGGCCAGCATGTCTTTCACGCGCCCCAGGCGCAGGCCCTTCAGCGGTGCCGGCGCCGCCTTGCCCTTGGCGCCGGTGACGACGCGGTCGAGCAGTTCGACGTCGGCCATGCCGAGGGCCATCGGCCCGGCCGTGTCGCGCGTGTGCGAGATCGGCAGGATGCCGGCAGCCGGATAGCGCCCGACCGTGGGCCGCAGGCTCGCGCAGCCGTTGAACGCGCACGGCACGCGCACCGAGCCGCCGGTGTCGGTGCCCAGGCCGGCGAAGACGACACGCGCGCCGATCGCCGCTGCGTTGCCGGCCGACGAGCCGCCGGCCGCGCGGCTCGGGTCGTACGCGTTGCGCACGCCCGGCTCGGCCCCGGTGTTGTAGGCCGGGTTGAAGCCCGAGATGCCGAACGCCAGCTCGTGCATGTTGGTCTTGCCCAGCACGATGGCGCCGGCGGCGCGCAGGCGCGCGACCACCGGTGCGTCGGCCCGGGGCACGTAGCCCTTCAGCGCCGGGGTGCCGCCGGTGCTGGGCAGCCCGGCGACCTCGATGTTGTCCTTGACGACGATCGGCACGCCGGCCAGCGCGCCGCAGCGCCCGGCCTTCGGACCGGCGTCGATCGCCCGCGCTGCCTCGAGCGCGCCGCTCTCGTCGAGGGTGACGAACAGGTTCAGGCCGGCGGCCTGCCTGGCGCGCGCGACGGACGCGGCCACCAGCGCTTCGCTCTTCGCCTGGCCGGCACAGACGGCGGTGGCCGCGGCAGCGGCGCTCGCGGGAGCGTCGCCCGCCGCGGCATGCACGAGCGACGCCGCCAGCACGGCAGCCGCCCCCAGCGGGGCGCGCAGGATCATCGTCGTCATGGAATGTCTCCGGTCTCGGGGCGCAGTCGGCGCGGCGGCGCATGCTGACGCACGGCGGCAGCCTTGTCGCGTCGTCGAAACCGACGACAGGGCGCGGCCTGCGCAGGCCGGTGGTCGTCGAAACCGGGTGGGCAACCGGTACGAACGCGCTACAGTCCGATGCCTGCAGCCGTGCCGGGTCCCGCGTCATGCGGCTGCCAGGGCGCCGGGGGCGCGCCGCACGCACTGTCGCAATGCCGGAAACGCGGCCGATGCAGGCAGCCAAAATAAAAATCGCGCAAGATCACTACGAATAAGGAGAAAATCCTGCGCGATGTGGCCGCGTCAGCGGTCAACGAGGAGCACAACCCATGGACCTGAGAAAGCTCAAGACCCTGGTCGACCTCGTCTCGGAGTCGAACATCTCCGAACTCGAGATCACGGAAGCCGAGGGCAAGGTGCGCATCGTCAAGGGCGGCGGCAGCCTCGCGCCGATGCTGGTCGCGGCGCCGGCGATGAGCGCCGCACCGGGGGTCACGGCTGCGCCGTTCACGCCGCCGGCCGGCGCGGCCGCCGTCGCTGCGCCGGCGCAAGCCCCCGTGCCCGAAGGCAAGGTCATCAAGTCGCCCATGGTCGGCACCTTCTACCGCTCGGCCACGCCCGGCGGCACCCCCTTCGTCGACGTCGGCGACGAAATCAAGGAAGGCCAGCCGGTGTGCATCATCGAGGCGATGAAGATCATGAACGAGATCGAGGCCGACGTGTCCGGCCGCGTCGCGCGCGTGCTGGTCGACAACGGCCAGGCGGTGGAGTTCGGGCAGCCCCTGTTCGCCATCGAATGACCGGGCACCATCCGGGCGACCGAGACGGCACCATGTTCAAGAAGATCCTGATCGCCAACCGGGGAGAGATCGCCCTGCGCATCCAGCGCGCCTGCCGCGAGATGGGCATCAAGGCGGTCGTCGTCTATTCCGAGGCCGACCGCGAAGCCAAGTACGTCAAGCTCGCCGACGAGGCGGTGTGCATCGGTCCGCCGCCGAGCGCGCAGAGCTACCTCAACATGCCGGCCATCATCTCGACCGCCGAGGTGACCGACGCGCAGGCGATCCACCCGGGCTACGGGTTCCTGTCGGAAAACGCCGATTTCGCCGAGCGCGTCGAGAAGAGCGGCTTCGTCTTCATCGGCCCGTCGCCCGAGAACATCCGCATGATGGGCGACAAGGTCGCGGCCAAGCAGGCCATGCTCAAGAGCGGCGTGCCCTGCGTGCCGGGCAGCGACGGCGCGCTCGGCGACGAGCCGAAGGAGATCCTGCGCCAGGCGCGCGCCATCGGCTACCCCGTGATCATCAAGGCCGCCGGCGGCGGCGGCGGGCGCGGCATGCGCGTCGTGCACACGGAAGCGGCGCTGCTGCACGCGGTGCAGACCACGCGCTCCGAGGCCGGCGCCGCATTCGGCAACCCGGCCGTGTACATGGAGAAGTTCCTCGAGAACCCGCGCCATGTCGAGATCCAGGTGCTGGCCGACACGCAGCGCAATGCGGTCTGGCTGGGCGAGCGCGACTGCTCGATGCAGCGCCGCCACCAGAAGATCATCGAGGAGGCGCCGGCGCCGGGCATCGCGCGGCGCATCATCGAGCGCATCGGCGACCGCTGTGCGGCCGCGTGCAAGAAGATCGGCTACCGGGGCGCCGGCACGTTCGAGTTCCTGTACCAGGACGGCGAGTTCTATTTCATCGAGATGAACACGCGCGTGCAGGTCGAGCATCCGGTCACCGAGATGGTGACCGGCATCGACATCGTGCAGATGCAGATCCGCATCGCCGCCGGCGAGAAGCTGCCGTTCACGCAGCGCGCGGTGCAGATGCGCGGCCACGCCGTCGAGTGCCGCATCAACGCCGAGGACCCGTACAAGTTCACGCCCAGCCCGGGGCGCATCACGCTGTGGCACGCGCCGGGCGGCCCCGGCGTGCGCGTCGATTCGCACGTCTACACGAACTACGTCGTGCCGCCGAACTACGACTCGATGATCGGCAAGATCATCGTGCACGCCGACACGCGCGAGCAGGCGCTGGCGCGCATGCGCAGTGCGCTGTCCGAGACGGTGCTCGAGGGCATCGCCACCAACATTCCGCTGCACCGCGTGCTGATGGCCGACGCCAAGTTCGTCGAGGGCGGCACCACCATCCACTACCTCGAAAGCTGGCTCGCCCAGCACCGGCGCTAGCGCAGGCACCGCGGCGTCAGGCCGATGTTCGAGCTGGTGCTGCGCGTGCCCGAGGCGCTGGTCGAGCCGGTGTCCGACCTGCTGGCCGACGCGCTCGATGCGCTCGCCGTCTCGGTGGAGGATGCCGACGCGGGCACCGCCGCCGAGCAGGCGCTCTTCGGCGAACCGGGTCTGGCGCCGCCGGCCGCCGGCTGGCAACGCTCGACGCTGCGCGCGCTGTTCGCCGACGAAGGGCCGGCCGAGGCCGCGGCGGCGCTGCTGCTGGCGCGCTGCGGCAACGACGTGCACCTGCAGTCGCTCGCCGTGCTGCCCGACGCCGACTGGGTGCGGCTGACGCAGTCGCAGTTCGCGCCGGTGCCGATCACCGAGCACTTCTGGATCGTGCCCAGTTGGCACGAGCCGCCGCCCGGCGCGCGGCACGTGATCCGGCTCGACCCGGGCCTGGCGTTCGGCACCGGCACACACCCGACGACGCGCATGTGCCTGCGCTGGATCGCGCAGCACGCCGACGCGCAGGCGCCATGGCCGCGCGTGCTCGACTACGGCGCGGGCTCGGGCATCCTCGCGATCGCCGCGGCGCTGCACGGCGCGGGCGCGATCGACGCGGTCGACATCGACGCCGCGGCCGTGGCCGCGAGCGCGGAAAATGCGCGCCGCAACGCGGTCACGGTGCGCTGCGCCGCGCCCGACGCCGCGCGCGGAGGCTACGCGCTCGTGCTCGCCAACATCCTCGCCACGCCGCTCGAGCTGCTTGCGCCGCTGCTGGCCGCTCACGTGGCGCCCGGCGGCTGGCTGGTGCTGTCGGGCGTTCTGGAGCGCCAGGCCGATCGGCTGCGTGCCGCGTACGCACCGCACCTGGCCATCGACGTGCTCGATGCCGAGGAGGGCTGGATCCTGATGGGCGGGCAACGCGCCGACGCGCGGGCGACGGCATGACGCTGGCCACGCGCTGCCCGAACTGCCGAACCGTGTTCAAGGTCGTGCAGGATCAGCTGCGCATCTCCGAGGGCTGGGTGCGCTGCGGACGCTGCGCCGAGGTGTTCAATGCCGTCGAGCACCTCGTCGACGCCGAGGCGGGCGAGATGCGCCGGGCGCCGATCGAGGTGCACCGCGCCTTCACGCCGCCGGTGGCGCCCGGCCGCCGTGCAGAACCGGGCGCCGGGGACGGGCCGGGCCCTGCCGGCCACGCCGGCGATGCCCCGACCGTCGAATCCGCCGCCGGCGCCGACGCAGCGAGCGACACGCAG
>JAFECX010000104.1 GCA_018241895.1 Pseudomonadota bacterium | reverse complement strand
TTGCCGGCGCCGCGGCGGCGCCTGGTGCGCTCCCCGCCGCCGCGGCGGCGCCTGGTGCGCATGCCGCCGCCGCCGCGGCGGTCGTCGAGCCGCCCCCGGTGCGCCATGCCGTCACCGAGGCGCAAATCCGCCTGCGCGCGTACTTCCTGTCGCTCGACGCCCATGGCGCAGGCAGCGACATGGACTTCTGGCTGCAGGCCGAGCAGGAACTGCGCTCCGGCGAGGCGTAGGCGCGCCGGCCACGATCGCACGTCACGTCACGCCGGCGCGACGGCCACGTTCGCGAACCGGCACGCGTGCGTGCCGGCCGTCGGCCGGCGGCATGCGCACGGCGCGCAGCGGCGCGGCCGCCGGCCCGCCTACAGCCAGATCATCAGCCCGAGTTCGAAGCGGTGGCCGAGCAACGGGTGATAGGGATAGACGCGCACGCGCATTTCCTGTAGCCCGGGGTTCAGCGGGCTGAAGTCGGCCGTGAAGAGGCGCTCGCCGCTGCCGCCGCCATCGCCGCGGGCTTCGAGCTGCACGCGCTGCTGGGTGGCCTCGCCGAGCTTCGGGCGCGGGTCGATCAGGCATTCGACGACGATGTCGGCAGGCTGCAGCCCGTTCAGCGCGACGGCCGCACGCAGCGGCACCGTCTCGCCGTGCTGCACCGCACCGGGCGGATCGCCGGCCAGCGTGGCGCGTACGCCGCTCCAGCACGAGCGCACGCGCTGCTTCCATGCGGCGAGTTCGCGTGCGCCGGCGGCGGCGTCGGCGGCCAGCTTGCGGTGGTGTTCGGCCGCGGGCGCGTAGCGCTGGGCGACGTAGTCCATCACCATGCGCCGCGAGTTGAAGCGCGGGATCATGGTCTTCATGGACGCCTTGGCCATCTTGACCCAGCCGCGCGAGAAGCCGTGGCCGCCGCGCGTGAAGTACAGCGGCAGCACCTCGTGCTCGAGCAGGTCGAGCAGGTCGTTCGCCTCGTCGCGGTCGCGCTGCTCGCGGCCCAGGCGCGGGTCGCGCGGCGCGATGCCCCAGCCGTTCTCGCCGTTGAAGCCCTCGCCCCACCAGCCGTCGAGCACGCTCAGGTTGATGCCGCCGTTGATGGCGGCCTTCTGCCCCGACGTGCCGCTGGCCTCGAGCGGGTATTCGGGCGTGTTCAGCCACAGATCGACCCCCGCGACGAGCCGGCGCGCCAGGCGGATGTCGTAGCCCTCGAGCAAGATGATGCGGCCCGCGAACTCGGGGCGCTGCGCGTAGGCGTGGATCGTGCGGATCAGATCCTGCCCGGGCGCATCGTGCGGATGCGCCTTGCCCGCGTACACGATGACGGTGGGCCGTTCGGGGTTGTTGAGGATGCGCGCCAGGCGTTCGGGGTCCGAGAACAGCAGTGCGGCGCGCTTGTAGGTCGCAAAACGGCGCGCGAAGCCGATCACCAGCACATCGGCATCGGGGCGCGCGACCACGCGCGTGGCGCGCTCGGTCGTCGCGCGGCTTTCCCCGTTGCGCCGGCCGCGCTGGCGCACGCGCTTGGCGATGTCCTCGAGCAGCCACTCCTTGAGCTGCTTGCGCAGGCTCCAGAACTGGAAGTCGGGGATCTGTTCGATGCGCTCCCAGTACTGCGGAATCAGCAGATCGGAGTGCCAGTCGTCGAAGCGCATCTCGAACAGGTTGAACCATTCGTTGGCGAGGAAGGTCGGCACGTGCACCCCGTTGGTGACGTACGTCATCGGGTTTTCCTCGGGCGGGATCTGCGGCCACAGGCCTTGCTCCATCATCGAGGCGACGTGGCCGTGGATGCGCGAGACGCCGTTCTGGAAGCGCGAGCCGCGCACTGCCAGCGTCGTCATGTTGAAGCTGCCCTCCGCGCCCGGCAGGCTGCCCAGGGCCATCAGCTCGGCGCTGCCGATGCCCAGTGCGCCGGCGAAGCTGCCGAAGTAGGCCTGGAACAGCCCGGCGTCGAAGACGTCGTGGCCGGCCGGCACCGGCGTGTGCGTGGTGAACACCGTGCCGCCGGCCACCAGTTCGAGCGCCTCGGCGAACGTGAGCCCCTGCTGCACGTGTTCGCGGCAGCGCTCGAGGACGAGGAACGCGGCGTGGCCCTCGTTGATGTGCCATGCGCTGGGCTCGAGCCCGAGGCGGCGCAGCGCGCGCGTGCCGCCGATGCCCAGCACGATCTCCTGCTCGATGCGCATCTCGCGTCCGCCGCCGTAGAGCTGGCGCGTGATGCTCTGGTCGGCCTCGCTGTTGAGCGGCAGGTCGGTGTCGAGCAGGAACAGGCGGATGTGCCCGACGCGCGCCTCCCAGACGTGCACCGCGACCTGCCGGCCCGGGAAATCGAGGTCGATGCGCAGTCGCTCCTGGCCGATCATGACGGGGCGGATCGGCAGATCGGCGAAATCCGACGGCACCATCTCCGAGATCTGGTTGCCGTGGCCGTCGATCGTCTGCGTGAAGTAGCCGTTGTGATACAGCAGCCCGACGCCGACGAAGGGAATGCCGAGGTCGCTCGCGGCCTTGCAGTGATCGCCGGCGAGGATGCCCAGGCCGCCGGAATAGATCGGGAAGCTCTCGTGCAGGCCGAATTCGGCGCAGAAGTACGCCACCAGGTCTTTCTTGGGGTCGAGGAACGGCCCGCATTCGGGGCGCATCGCGCTTTCCATGTAGGCGTCGTAGCTGCTCAGCACGCGCCGGTATTCCTCGAGATAACCGCGGTCGACGGCCGCCTCGTCGAGTACCTGCTGCGAGATGCGGCGCAGGAACACCCGCGGGTTGGCGCCGCACGCCGCCCACAGCGGACGGTCCAGGCGCGCGAACAGGCCGCGCACGCGGTGGTCCCACGAATACACGAGGTTGTTGGCCAGTTCGTCCAGACGCACCAGCCCGGCGGGCAGGCGCGGTTGGACTTCGAGCGAGAAACGGGTGCCTGGCATGGCTTGCCTCCTTCCTTTTTCTGTTCGGGCCGAGCGGGCGTCGCTGGCGGCCCTTGCTGCTGCCCAGGGGATCGATGCCGTCGGTGGCGCGTCGCACGCCGGCGCGGCGTCGGGCCGCGATGATCATCCCATGTCGCCGCCGGTTTGCGTAGTCCGTACGGCCGAGGGCGCTCGGCGCTCGGCGACGGCGCGCGCCGCCCGCCGGGCCGCAGGCGCCGCGTCCGTGAGCGGACAGGTGCGGCCCGAAGTGACGCCGGTCAACGTCCGGGCCGCGCGCTTTGGCTAAAAGCCCGTGAGGCCGGCACCGGATCACGGGGCCGATCGGGCGGGCCCCCGCCGGCCGCGGCTGTCGTCGCATCGAAGGAGACCCTGCAATGACCGATCGGTCGTATGTGCTCGACGGCAACGAGGCCGCGGCGCGCATTGCCCACCTGTGCAGCGAGGTGATCGCGATCTATCCGATCACCCCGTCGTCGGCCATGGGCGAGCTGGCCGATGCCTGGTCGGCCGCCGGGCAGAAGAACATCTGGGGCGCGGTGCCGCAGGTGGTCGAGATGCAGAGCGAGGCGGGCGCCGCCGGCACGGTGCACGGCGCGCTGCAGGCCGGCGCGCTGACGACCACCTTCACCGCGTCGCAGGGGCTGCTGCTCAAGCTGCCGAACATGTTCAAGATCGCCGGCGAGCTGACGCCGGCGGTGTTCCACATCGCGGCGCGCACGGTGGCGACGCACGCGCTGTCGATCTTCTGCGACCACAGCGACGTGATGGCGGCGCGCACGACCGGCTTTGCGCTGCTCGCCTCGGCGAGCGTGCAGGAGGCGCAGGATCTGGCGATGGTGGCGCACATGGCGACACTGGCCGCGCGCGTGCCGTTCCTGCACTTCTTCGACGGTTTTCGCACCAGCCACGAAGTCAACAAGATCGATCTGCTGCCCGGCGACGAGGTGCGCGCGCTGATCGACGACGACCTGGTCGCGGCGCACCGTGCGCGCGCCCTCAACCCCGATCGGCCGCTGCTGCGCGGCACGGCGCAGAACCCGGACGTGTTCTTCCAGGCGCGCGAGGCCTGCAACCCGTTCTACGCCGCGGTGCCGCAGCACGTGCGCGAAGCGATGGCGCGCTTGGGCCGGCTCACGGGGCGCCGCTATGGCCTGTTCGACTATGCCGGCGCACCCGACGCCGAGCGCGTGCTCGTGCAGATGGGCTCGGGCACCGGCGCCTCGCGCGAGGCGGTGGCCAGGCTCGTCGCCGACGGCGAGAAGGTGGGGCTGCTGACGGTGCGCCTGTACCGCCCGTTCGACGTCGCGGCCTTCGTCGCGGCGCTGCCCCGCACCGCGCGTGCGCTGGTGGTGCTCGACCGCACGAAGGAGCCGGGCGCGATCGGCGAGCCGCTGTACCAGGACGTGCTCGCCGCGCTGGCCGAAGGCTGGCCGCAGGACACGCCGCTGCCGCGCGTGATCGGCGGGCGCTACGGCCTGTCGTCCAAGGAGTACACGCCGGCGATGGCCAAGGCGGCGCTCGACGAGTTGCGCGCCGCCGCGCCCAGGCGCCACTTCACGCTGGGCATCGTCGACGACGTGACGCGCCTGTCGCTGCCCTGGGATGCGTCGTTCGACACCGAGGAGCCGGCCGTCACGCGCGCGGTCTTCTACGGCCTGGGCGCCGACGGCACGGTGGGCGCGACCAAGAACACGGTCAAGATCATCGGCGAGAACACGCCGCTGCACGCGCAGGGCTATTTCGTCTACGACAGCAAGAAGTCGGGGGCGATCACCGTGTCGCACCTGCGCTTCGGCCCGCGCCCGATCGAATCGAGCTACCTGATCTCGAACGCCGACTTCGTCGCCTGCCACCAGTTCGAGTTCATGGCCAAGCTCGACGTGCTCGCGCTCGCGCGCCCCGGGGCCACCTTCTTGCTCAACAGCCCGTGGGGCCCGCACGAGGTCTGGGATCAGCTGCCGCGCGAGGCGCAGCAGCAGATCCTCGACAAGCAGCTGAAGTTCTACGTCGTCGATGCGCTCACGGTGGCCAGGCAGGCCGGCTTGGCCGGACGCATCAACACCGTCACCCAGGCGTGCTTCTTCGCCATCTCGGGCGTGCTGCCGCGCGACGAGGCGATCGGCGCCATCAAGGATGCGATCCGCAGGACCTACGGCAAGCGCGGCGAGACCGTGCTGGCGCGCAACTTCGCCGCCGTCGACGCCTCGCTGGCCGCGTTGCACGAGGTGGCGCTGCCGGCGCGCGCCGATGCCACGCTGCGGCGCCGGCCCGTGGTTCCGGGCGTCGCGCCCGACTTCGTGCAGCGCGTCACCGCGCTGATGCTCGACGGCAAGGGCGACTTGCTGCCGGTGTCGGCGCTGCCCGCGGACGGCAGCTTCCCGACCGCGACCACGCAATGGGAAAAGCGCAGCATCGCGCACGAGATCCCGATCTGGGACGAGACGATCTGCACCCAGTGCGCCATCTGCCCGCTCGTGTGCCCGCACGCGGCGATCCGCATGAACGTGTTCGCGGCCGCCGCGCTCGCCGATGCGCCGTCCACCTTCAAGGCCGTGCCCTGGGCACGCAAGGACGGCGGCGCGCTCGACACGATGATGTACAGCCTGCAGGTCGCGCCCGACGATTGCACCGGCTGCGGCATCTGCGTCGACGTGTGCCCCACGCGCAGCAAGGAGGTGGTCAAGCACAAGGCGATCAACATGCGCCCCAAGCTCGAGCACCTCGAGGCCGAACGGGCGAACTACGATTTCTACCTCACGCTGCCCGAGGTGCGCCCGCCGCTCGACTCGATCGACGTGCTGCGCGGCTCGCAGCTGCGCCGGCCGCTGTTCGAGTATTCGGGCGCCTGCTCGGGCTGTGGCGAGACGCCGTACCTCAAGCTGCTGTCGCAGCTGTACGGCGACCATCTGGTCGTGGCCAACGCCACCGGCTGCTCGTCGATCTACGGCGGCAACCTGCCCACGACGCCGTGGGCGCGCAACGCCGAAGGGCTGGGGCCGGCCTGGGCGAACAGCCTGTTCGAGGACAACGCCGAGTTCGGCCTCGGCATGCGCGTGGCGATCGACGCGCAGCGCGAGCTGGCGCGCATGCTGGTCGAGCGCCTGCGCAGCGAGATCGGCGAGCCGCTCGCCGCCGAGCTGCTGGGCGCCGTGCAGGAAGACGATGCGCAGATCGCCGCGCAGCGCGAGCGCGTCGCGCGCCTGAAGACGGTCCTCGTCGGCCTGCACGCACCCGAGGCGGCACGCCTGGCGGCGGTGGCCGACTGCCTGGTCGAGCGCAGCGTGTGGATCGTGGGCGGCGACGGCTGGGCCTACGACATCGGCTACGGTGGCCTCGATCACGTGCTCGCGTCGGGGCGCAACGTCAACATCCTGGTTCTCGACACCGAGGTCTACAGCAACACCGGCGGCCAGGCGTCGAAGTCGACGCAGCGCGGCGCCGTGGCCAAGTTCGCCGCCGCCGGCAAGAGCGTGGGCAAGAAGGACCTCGGCATGATCGCGATGGCCTACGGCAACGTCTACGTGGCGCAGGTCGCGATGGGTGCGAACCCGGTGCACACGGTGCGCACCTTCCGCGAGGCGGCCTCGTGGCCGGGGCCGTCGCTGATCATCGCCTACAGCCACTGTATCGCGCACGGCATCGACATGACGGTCGGCATGAGCCGCCAGCGCGACCTGGTCAAGAGCGGCTACCTGACGCTGTACCACTATGACCCGCGCCTGGCCATGGGCGGCGCTGACCAGCCGCTCAAGCTCGACTCGCGCAAGCCCACGCTGCCGCTGGAGAAGGTGCTGATGCAGGAAGGCCGCTACGCGATGCTGGCGCAGGCCGATCCGGCGCGTTCCAGGCTGCTGATGAAGGCCGCGCAGGACGACGCCGATGCGCGCTGGCAGCTGTACGAGCAGGCCGCGGGCGTGCGCCGCGTCGTCACCGAGGAAGGCGCCGCGGCGGCGCCGATGCCGCAGGCCGAGGAGGGCGCCAAATGAAAGTCGATCTTCGCACCCGCTGGCTCGGGCTCGAGCTCGCGCACCCGATCGTCGCCGCGGCGTCGCCGCTGACCGGATCGATCGACAGTCTCGAGCGGCTGCAGGACGGCGGCGTCGCCGCGGTCGTGCTCAAGTCGCTGTTCGAGGAGCAGATCGAGCACGAGGAGATGGCGGCGCACAACCTCATGCTGTACGGCGCCGAGCTGTCGCCCGAGGCGCGCGGCTTCTTCCCCGAGATGCAGAACTGGCGCACCGGCCCCGAGCAGTACCTCGAGCTGCTCGCCGCGGCCAAGCGCGTGCTGCGCGTGCCGGTGATCGCGAGCCTGAACGGCCACACGCCCGGCGGCTGGACGAGCTGGGCGCGCCAGCTCGAGCAGGCCGGTGCCGACGCGATCGAGCTCAACGTCTACTTCCTCGCCGCCAGCATCGACGACTCGAGCGCCGACGTCGAGCAGCGCTACATCGACCTCGTCGCCTCGGTCACGCAGCAGGTGAAGATCCCGGTCGCCGTGAAGGTGGCGCCGTACTTCAGTGCCATGGCCAACATGGCGGCGCGGCTGGCGCGCGCCGGTGCCAAGGGGCTGGTGCTGTTCAACCGCTTCCTGCAGCCCGACATCATGCTCGACGAGCTCGAAGTCGCGCCGCACATGATGCTGTCGAGCTCCGACGAGCTGCGCCTGGCGCTCAGGTGGATCGCGATCCTGCGCGGGCGCATCGGCGCGGGCCTGGCCGCCACCGGCGGCGCGCACACCAGCGACGACGTGCTCAAGCTGCTGCTGGCGGGCGCCGACTGCGTGATGCTGGCCAGCAGCCTGCTGCAGCGCGGCCCCGAGCACATCGGCGCGCTGGTGCGCGGCTTGCAGGCCTGGATGATCGAGCGCGAGTACGACTCGGTCGAGCAGATGAAGGGCTCGCTGTCGCAGCAGTCGTGCCCCGATCCCGATGCCTTCGAGCGTGCGCACTACATGAAGGCGCTGTACTCGTACACGAGCGCGTACGTCTGAGCATCGCCATGGCCCATGGCAACTGGACGACGAAGGCCCGCAGCGCTGATCGCCGTCAACGCCGCGCGCAGGTCGGCGGCAGACAATCCGTCGCCGTGCGTCGCTCGGCGCTTTCGGGGTTCGGGTCGTCGCCTCATGGGCGCGACGATCCGCAACCGGCGTCGATCGCTTCGAGGAGGCCCCGGATGGCGCGTGCTTGGCGAGTGAGGAGCGACCCCGGCGTCGGCGTGGCGAACCGGCCGCGGCCCGACGCGCGCGCGGTGCCTGCGCGGCGTCGTGGCCAACGCACGAACGCGGGCGCGCGATGAACACCGATCACGCCGGGCAGGTGACCGCGGTGCGCGGCGCGGTGCTCGACCTGCGCTTCGCGCAGCCGCCGCTGCCGGCGGCCGGCGAGGCGGTGCAGGTCGTGCGCGACGACGGCACGACCGTGCTGGCCGAGGTGGCCTCGCAGCTGTCGACGACCGACGTGCGTGCCGTGGCGCTCGAATCGACCGAGGGTCTGGCGCGCGGGCTCGCGGCGCACGCGCTCGGGCAGCCGCTGCAGGTGCCGGTGGGCCCGGCCGTGCTCGGGCGGCTGCTCGACGTCACCGGGCGCCCCGGCGACGGCGGCGCCGCGCTCGCCGACGAGGTGCCGCGGCGTCCGATCCATCGCGCGCCGCCGCCGCTGGCGGTGCACTCGGGCACCAGCACGCTGTTCGCGACCGGACTGAAGGTGATCGACCTGCTGACGCCACTGGTGCAAGGCGGCAAGGCGGCGATGTTCGGCGGCGCCGGCGTCGGCAAGACGGTGCTGGTGATGGAGCTGATCCGCGCGATGGTCGAGCGCTACAAGGGCATCTCGATCTTCGCCGGCGTCGGCGAGCGCTCGCGCGAAGGCCACGAGATGCTGCTCGACATGCGCCGCTCGGGCGTGATCGACCACACGGTGCTCGTCTACGGGCAGATGAACGAGCCGCCCGGCGCGCGCTGGCGCGTGCCGTTCACGGCGCTGGCGATGGCCGAGCATTTCCGCGACGAGCGCCAGCAGAACGTGCTGCTGCTGATGGACAACATCTTTCGCTTCGTGCAGGCCGGTGCCGAGGTCTCGGGCCTGCTCGGGCGCATGCCCTCGCGCGTGGGCTACCAGCCGACGCTGGCCGACGAGGTCGCGGCGCTGCAGGAGCGCATCGTCTCGGTCAACGGCATCGGCGTCACCGCGATCGAGGCCGTGTACGTGCCGGCCGACGACTTCACCGACCCGGCGGTCACGGCGCTGGCCGCGCACATCGACAGCATGGTCGTGCTGTCGCGCGAGATGGCGGCGCAGGGCATGTATCCGGCGGTCGATCCGATCGCTTCGTCGTCGGTCATGCTCGACGCCGGCGTGCTCGGCGAGCGCCACGTGCGCATCGCCACCGAAGTGCGGCGCGTGATCGAGCACTACCGCCAGCTGCAGGACGTGATCGCGCTGCTGGGCGTCGAGGAGCTCGGCGTCGAGGACCGGCGCCTGGTCGAGCGCGCGCGGCGGCTGCAGCGCTTCCTGACGCAGCCGTTCACGGTCACCGAGGCGTTCACCGGCATGCCGGGGCGCAGCGTGGCGCTCGCCGACACGCTCGACGGCTGCGAGGCCATCCTCGACGGCCGCTGCGACGGCTGGAGCGAGAACTCGCTGTACATGATCGGCACGCTGGACGAGGCGCAGGCCAAGGAAGCGGCGGGGCTGAAGGCGACGGCATGAAGCGGCCCCTGCACCTCGTGCTCACGACCGCGCAGCAGCTCCTGCTCGACGCCGCCGACGTGGTGGCGGTGCGCGGCGAGGACGCGAGCGGCTGCTTCGGCATCCTGGGCGGGCATGCCGACCTGATCACGGTGCTGGTGCCCAGCGTGCTGCGCATGAGCGGCGGCGCGCAGCTGCACGTGGCCTGCCGCGGCGCCGTGCGCGGCGACAGCATCGAGAAGCTCGAAACCGCGGTGCGCGCGGCGCGCGCCGAGCAGCTCAACGAAGAGCGCCGCGCACGCGTCGAGCAGATGCAACTGCACACGCGCACGCTGCGCACGCTGGTGCGCTACCTGCATCCGGCGACCCGGCATGTCGAGTCATGAACACGCCCGCGCCGCCCGAGCCGCTCGAACCGCCGCAGGCCAAGGCCGATCCGGTCACGGCGGCGGCCGAGCGCGCGCGCCGGCGCGAACAGGCCGAACGCGACAACCCCGCCACGCCGGTCACGCTGCGGCTGGTGCAGATCGGCGTCCTCGGCTGGACCATCGTCACGCCGATGCTGCTGGGCGCCTACGTCGGCCATCTGCTGGACGGCTGGCTGCACACCGACGTCACGTTCGCGGCCGGCTTGCTGGTGGTGGGCGCGGCGCTCGGCCTGTGGCTGGCCTGGCGCTGGATGCAGCGCCAGTGAGGAGCGCCGCGTGATCGGGCCGATCCTCCCCGTCGCCCAGGGCCTCGCCCTGTCTCCCGCCCCGGCCATCGCCCTCGGGCTGCTCGTGGGCGGGCTCGCCGGCGTGGTGCACTTCACGCAGCTGCGGCACACGGTGCACCTGCTGAGCCGCGGCCGCACGGGCCTGGCGCTGGCCACGCAGTTGCTGCGCATCGCGCTCAGCGCCGCGCTGCTCGCCGCGCTCGTCGCCTGCGGGCTCGTCGCGCTGGCGGCGGGATTCGCGGGCTTCCTGATCGCGCGCACCTGGGCGCTGAAGCGGGAGCGGCGGCCGTGATCGGCTCACCGCTGGAAGGCGAGACGCTGTGGCAGATCGGCCCGGTGCCGATCAGCAGCGCGGTCGTCGTCACCTGGGTCATCATGCTCGTGCTGGTGCTGGGGGCGCGGCTGGCGACGGCGCGCCTCGCGCTGCGTCCGTCGCGGCGGCAGGCGGCGCTCGAGCTGCTGGTGGACACACTCGACACCCAGATCCGCGAGACGATGCAGGCCGACCCGGCGCCGTACCGCGCGCTCATCGGCACCCTCTTCGTCTACGTGCTGGTGGCCAACTGGTCGTCGCTCGTGCCCGGCGTCGAGCCGCCCACGGCACGCCTGGAGACCGATGCCGCGCTGGCCGGCATCGTGTTCGCCGCCACCATCGTCTACGGGCTGCGCGTGCACGGCGTGCGCGGCTACCTGGCGTCGTTCGCCGAGCCCGGGCTGCTGATGGTGCCGCTGAACCTCGTCGAGCAGATCACGCGCATCTTCTCGCTCATGGTGCGCCTGTTCGGCAACGTCGTGGCCGGCGTCTTCGTGGTCGGCATCGCGCTGTCGCTGGCCGGGCTGTTCGTGCCGATCCCGTTCATGGCGCTCGAACTGCTCATCGGCGCCATCCAGGCCTACATCTTCAGCGTCCTGGCGATGGTCTTCATCGGCGCCGCCGTCTACCAGGAGCCGGCCGCAGCCGCCGGCCACGAGCCGTCATCCCCCACGAACCGGAGAGAACACCCATGAACGACCTCGTCGCCGTCGTCAGCATCATGGCCGCCTCGATTGCGGTCAGCTTCGGCGCCATCGGCCCCGCACTCGGGCAGGGCCGCGCCGTGGCGTCGGCGCTCGACGCCATCGCACGCCAGCCCGAATCGGCGGGAACGATCTCGCGCACGCTCTTCGTCGGCCTGGCCATGATCGAGACGATGGCGATCTACTGCCTGGTGATCGCCATCTTGCTGCTGTTCGCCAACCCGTTCGTCAAGTGAACGCCCGCGCGCGATGAAGATCGACTGGTGGACGCTGGCGCTGCAGGCGGTCAACGCGCTGGTCCTGATCTGGCTGCTGTCGCGCGTGCTGTACCGGCCGGTGGCGCGCGTGATCGCCGAGCGCGGCGAAGCGGCCGCGAAGCTGCTGGCCGACGCCGACAGCGAGCGCGAGCGCGCCCGCATGGCGGCCGACGCCGCGGCCGCGCAGCAGGCCGAGATCGCCGCGGCGCGCGACGCGGCGCTGG
>JAFECX010000103.1 GCA_018241895.1 Pseudomonadota bacterium | reverse complement strand
TGCGCGCGGCGCTGCACCAGATCGACCAGACGCTGCCGGCGCCGGCCGGCTGAAGCCGGCGCCGACGGCCCGCAGGCCGGGCCGCCGGCAGCCGCCTCAGTGCACCACGCGCTCGAAGACGAACTCGCCCTTCGCCACGTCGACCGGGATCACGTCCTTGGGGCCGAAGCGGCCCTGCAGGATGAGCTTGCTCACCGGGTTCTCGATGCGCTGCTGGATGGCGCGCTTCAACGGCCGCGCGCCGAACACCGGGTCGAAGCCGACCTTGGCCAGCTCGGCCAGCGCCGCCGGCGAGACCTCGAGCTTCATCTCCAGCTTCTCGAGGCGCTTGTCCAGCTGTGCGAGCTGGATCTTCGCGATCGCCTCGATGTGCTTCTCGTCGAGCGCGTGGAACACCACCGTCTCGTCGATGCGGTTGAGGAACTCGGGGCGGAAATGCTGCTTGACCTCGGCCCACACCGCATCGCGGATGTCGGCCGCAGGCTGCCCGGCCATCTGCATGATCAGGTGGCTGCCCAGGTTGCTGGTCATCACGATCACGGTGTTCTTGAAGTCCACCGTGCGGCCCTGGCCGTCGGTGAGGCGCCCGTCGTCGAGCACCTGCAGCAGCACGTTGAAGACGTCGGGGTGGGCCTTTTCCACCTCGTCGAGCAGCAGCACGCTGTAGGGCTTGCGCCGCACCGCCTCGGTCAGGTGGCCGCCCTCGTCGTAGCCGACGTAGCCCGGCGGCGCGCCGATCAGGCGGCTCACCGAGTGCTTCTCCATGAACTCGCTCATGTCGATGCGGATCATGTGGTCGTCGCTGTCGAAGAGAAACCCGGCCAGCGCCTTGCACAGCTCGGTCTTGCCGACGCCGGTGGGCCCGAGGAAGAGGAACGAGCCGAGCGGGCGGTTCGGGTCCGCGAGCCCCGCGCGCGAGCGCCGGATGGCATCGGCCACGGCGCCGATGGCCTCGTCCTGGCCGACCACGCGTTCGTGCAGCTTGGCTTCCATCTGCAGCAGCTTGTCGCGCTCGCCTTGCATCAGCTTGGATACGGGGATGCCGGTGGCGCGTGAGACGACCTCGGCGATCTCCTCGGCCCCGACCATCGTGCGCAGCAGTTGCGGCGCGCCGCTGCCCTTCTTGCCGGCCTCCTTGGCCTGCGCCTCCTTCAGGCGCTTTTCCAGCTCGGGCAGGCGGCCGTACTGCAGCTCGGCGACCTTGTTGAAGTCGCCCTTGCGCTTCCACTGCTCGATCTGCTCGCGCAGCTGGTCGATCTCGACCTTGACCTGCGCGCTGCCCTGCGCCGTGGCCTTCTCGCTCTTCCAGATCTCCTCGAGGTCGGCGTACTCGCGCTCGAGCCTGCCGATCTCCTCCTCGATCAGGCCCAGGCGCTTGATCGACGCCTCGTCCTTCTCCTTCTTCACCGCCTCGCGCTCGATCTTGAGCTGGATCAGGCGCCGGTCGAGCTTGTCCATCGCCTCGGGCTTGGAGTCGATCTCGATCTTGATCTTGGCCGCCGCCTCGTCGATGAGGTCGATCGCCTTGTCGGGCAGGAAGCGGTCGGTGATGTAGCGGTGGCTGAGCTCGGCCGCGGCGACGATCGCCGGGTCGGTGATCTCGACGCCGTGGTGCACCTCGTACTTCTCCTGCAGCCCGCGCAGGATGGCCACGGTGGCCTCGACGCTGGGCTCGTCGACCAGCACCTTCTGGAAGCGGCGCTCGAGCGCGGCATCCTTCTCGACGTACTTGCGGTACTCGTCGAGCGTGGTGGCGCCGATGCAGTGCAGCTCGCCGCGCGCCAGCGCCGGCTTGAGCATGTTGCCCGCGTCGATGGCGCCTTCGGCCTTGCCGGCGCCGACCATGGTGTGCAGTTCGTCGATGAAGAGGACGATGCGGCCCTCGTCGGCGGCGACTTCCTTCAACACCGCCTTGAGCCGCTCCTCGAACTCGCCGCGGTACTTGGCGCCGGCGAGCAGCCCCGCCATGTCGAGCACGAGCACGCGCTTGTCCTGGAGCGAATCGGGCACCTCGCCGTTGACGATACGCTGCGCCAGGCCCTCGACGATGGCCGTCTTGCCGACGCCGGGCTCGCCGATCAGCACCGGGTTGTTCTTGGTGCGCCGCTGCAGCACCTGGATCGTGCGGCGGATCTCGTCGTCGCGGCCGATCACCGGGTCGAGCTTGCCCTGGCGCGCGCGCTCGGTGAGGTCGAGCGTGTACTTCTTGAGCGCCTCGCGCTGGCCCTCGGCCTCGGCCGAATCGACCTTCTGGCCGCCGCGCACAGCCTCGATGGCGGCTTCGAGCGCCTTGCGCGTCAGGCCGTGGCCGCGCACGATGCCGCCGAAGTCGCTCTTCGAGTCGGCGGCGGCGAGCAGGAACATCTCGCTGGCGATGAACTGGTCGCCGCGCCGGGTGGCTTCCTTGTCGGCCGCCTGCAGCAGGGCGACGAGATCGCGCCCGGGCTGCACCGGCTGGCCGCCGCTGCCCTCGTGGCTCACCTGGGGCAGGTTGCGCATCGCCGTGTCCATCGCCGTCGCCAGGCCGGCCGCGTTGGCGCCGGCGCGCTCGAGCAGCGCGCGCGGGCCGTCTGGCTGCTGCAGCATCGCCGCCAGCAGGTGCGCCGGCTCGATATACGGGTTGTCGCGGGCGACGGCCAGGCTCTGGGCGTCGCCCAGGGCCTGCATGAAGGCGGTGGTGAGCTTGTCTTGGCGCATGGCAGGTCAGCGTTGAAACACTCGAGCGCATGTGGGCTTGGCGGCGCCGGATTCAAGGGGCGACCCACGCTTGCATTGCGGCTGCGGCTGCGGCTGCGGCTGCCGCTGCGGTTGCGGCCTCGGGCCCGCGCTGGCGCGGGCGGCCCGCGCCAGCGCACGCGCGCTCAACGCGGTGGCGACCACGAGTTCGCGCCGGTCGTCTCGGACACGTCGCCAGCCGCGCGGGTGCTCAGTGCCGCGCCGATGGCCGTCTGCAGCCGCTCCAGCGACAACGGCTTGTGCAGCAGCACGAGACCTTCGCGCTCGGCCTCGCGCAGCCGCGCCGCATGCGTGTCACCGCTGATCAGCAAGCCCAGCACGCCGGGACAGCGCTCGCGAAGCCGTCGGATGGCCGCGAGACCGTCGTCACCGCGCGCGAGCTGCGCGTCCGCGAGCACGAGATCGGGGACGAAGCCGTGCCGATCGACCAGCGCCAGCGCCTGCACGGTGCCTTCGGCATCACGGGCATCACAGCCCCAGCGTTCGAGCGCACGCCGCGTGGCGCGGCGCACGACGGCTTCGTCGTCGATCACCAGCACGCGCACTCCGGCCAGCGCCACCACCATCGCGGGCACCGTTGCCGCCGCTTCGTCGACTGCGCTGTGCAGCGGCAGCCGCAACCGCACCGTGGTGCCGCGACCGACTTCGGATTCGAGCCGCAGCGGCAGCTCGAGCAATGCGGCGAGTCGCCGCACGATGGCCAGCCCCAGTCCCAGGCCCTGGACGTGCTGCGCGCCACGGCCCTCGAGACGGAAGAACTCGTCGAACACCTGGCGTTGCGCAAGCTCGGGAATGCCGCAGCCCTGATCGGCCACCGTCACCTCGACGTATCCACCCCAGCCGGCTTCGCGCGCCCTCAGCGTCACCTCGCCGCGCTCGCTGTACTTGACCGCGTTGTCGAGCAGATTGCCCAGCAGGCGCTCGAGCAGGATCGGATCGCTGCGCACCACGAGGTCGGCACCGCACTCCAGACGCAGGCGCAGCGCCTTGGCCGTCGCCTGCGACTCGTAGGTCCGCACCAGCTGTGCGAGCAGCCGATGCAGCCGGATCGCGCGCAGGTCGACTTCGACGACGCCGGCGTCGAGCTTGGAAATGTCGAGCAGCGCGTCGATCAGCTTGCCCAGCGACTGGGTCAGCGCCGCAATCTCGGCCGCATGGCGGGGCGCGTCCTCGGCCTTCGGCTCGCGCGCCAGCAGGCCGGAAAGCAGCATCAGCGCGTGCAACGGCTGGCGCAGGTCATGGCTGGCCGCGGCGAGGAACCGCGTCTTGTCCCGGCTCGCCCCCTCGGCAACGTCACGTGCCGCGATCAACTCGCACACCAGCGCCTCGTTGCGTACGCGCGTGCGGAACGACCGCTCGAACAGCGCCGCGTTGTACTGCATGAACCGGTACTGCGCGAGCGCGAACAGCACGATGAGCGCGGCCACGCCGAAGCCCAGCGGGGTGCCCTTGGCCAGCCAGGGCACCAGCAACAGGGCGAACATGCTGCTGGTGTAGGACAGGTAGGCGCGCGGCATCGGACCGCTCGTGGTCAGCAGCCCGACAGCCCACGCCACGAGCACCATGGTCAGCAACGCGTCGTGCGTGTCGTCGAGCCAGAACATGAAGCCGGCCGCCAGACCGTTGGTGAGCCCGAGCGCGAGGTTGATGAGCACCATGCGACGCACCCGCTGCGCGACGAACGCGCGCTCGTCGTCGGCGAGCCGGGCCAGGGCGACGACGCGCCACTCGCGCACGGCCAGCGCGAGCGCGGCCCAGGCGAGCAGGAGCGGCATCGGCACCGCGCCCCAGGCCAGCGCGCACACGACGCCGATGGTGAGCCCGATCTGCCAGCGCAGCGCCCGACCCTGTCGGGCCACCTCGGCGATGTGACGGCGGTCGAGCTCCTCGTCGGCGGCAAGGCTCAGTTCGTCGCCCGTGGCCGCCCTCGGATCCGCGGTCCTCACAGACGTGCCACCGCCCGGACGGCGTCGGCCGAGAGCACGCGGTACATCGCTTCGGTGCGGTTGCGCACGCCCAGCGCGCGGAAGACCATCGCCAGGTGCGCCTTCACGGTGCCCTCGGCGATGCCGAGCTCACGCGCGATCACCTTGTTGGGTTTGCCGCGCAGCGCACGCGCGAACACCTCGCTCTGGCGCGGCGACAGCTCGGCCGCGATGAAGCCGGCGATCGCCTCGCTGCTCAACGGCGCGTCGTCCGGCGCCTCGGGCGGCGGCCCCGCTTCCAGCAGCGCCACCGGCGGCAGGTACACGCCGTGCGCCATCACCAGCGCGAGCGCGGCGACCATGTCGGCCTCGGGCATCGCCTTCGGGACGTATCCGGCGGCACCGGCCTCGATGGTGCGCCGAATGCGCTCGGGCTGCAGGTCACCGGAGACCACCACGATCGGGGCGGCATCGTGGCGCTCGCGCAGCGCGTGCAGCGCGCTCACGCAATCACAGTCCGGCAGGTGATAGTCGAGCAGGATCAGGTCCAGTGCGGCCGCCTCGACCGCCAGGGCCTCGCGCAGATCGCGCGCGCAGTGCCACTCGAACGGCAGTTCCGGACGCAGCTGCCCCGCCAACCTGCCGACCACGCCCCGCATGCCACTCCAGATCACCTCGTGATCGTCGATCAAGAGCACTCTCACGGCAGCCCCTCGCGCAACATGGATTCGCACAGTAGCACCAGCGCGGCGCGACGTCATCGGCCACCAAGATCCCGGTCGAGCCGAAGACACCGCGCTCGCGCCCGCTGCGCGCGGCGCGCCGCGCGCCCCCAACCTCCGGCCTAGTACCTCGACTAGCCGCAGCGCCCAATGGCGCACAGCGAGCGCATTGCGCAGACTGCCCCGCATGCAGGCCGCGCCGGCGCTACCGGGCGCGGATCGCATCGTCGGGAGCAGCCGGACGACACCACGGCAACACCCGCGTCCACAGCCCACGGTGCCGTGCGAAACGGAAGACAGCCATGACAACCCTTCGACCGTCCCTGACCGCCCTTGCGGCTCTTTGCACCTTCGTCGCTTTCGGATCCTCCGCTGCGCAGGCCGGGACCGAAGCCTCGTGCCGGATCGACCGCGCCGCAATGGCGGCCGACGCGCCGGCAGCCGGCAGCGCCGGCTCGCCGGCAGCGCTGACCGGCGAGGACAGCGGCTCGTTCTGGCTGTCGCGCCACACGACGACCGGCCGGGCGCGCAGCGACGTCGTGGCCGAGCTCGCGCGCTGGCACGACTCCGGCGCCATGCTGATCGACCAGAACGAGTTCGAGGGCCGCATCACCCAGGGCAGCACGCGGGCGCCGAGCACGCTCGCGCGTGCCGAGGTGCAGACCCAGGTGCTGGCCGCCCGTGCCGTCGGCGACCTGGACGCATCGGCCGGCGAGGACAGCGGTTCGATGCATGTCGCACGGCACGACCACGCGCCGGCCGCGCCCGAGGCAACGATGGCGGCGGCGCAACCGCTGGCGTCGCTGTGCTCGGGACCGGAGATCGGTGCGGCTTCGGAGCAAGGCGCGCCGCGGTATCTGTGATGCGGTGCACGTGGCGTCGGACCGGGCGGACGGCACTGCCGCCGCCCGGCTGACGCACGGGCCGCAGGGAGCGCTCGAGTCACACCGAACCGGGAGTGAGCGATGAACGCCTATCCGGTGCCCCGGGCACAGGCACGGGCTGCGATCGGACTTGCCGCGCTGACCACCAGCACGGCGCTGCTCGGTGCCGTGCTGCTGCTGTTCGCCGTCGGGCCCGTGGCCCAGCAGTTGGTGGCGCGCGACGACGGCGGCCCTGCGAGCAGGGCAGTGAGCCTGTCGACCGCCCCGGCAGCACTCGACTGCGCAGTCAGGGTCGATGCGGGGTCGGCGGCCTGCTGAACGGCATCTCGCCGCCGTCACGCCGCGCCCGGCGCCCGCGCCCGCCCTGACGCTCGGGGCTCGGGGCTCGGGGCTCGGGCTCGGGACGCGGACACGTGGGCAGCGTCCGCGCGGCCCCGGCCACCGGCAGCGCAGCAACCCATGGCGCAAGCCCGGCGCGCGGCTACTCGATCGCCTCGTCGCCCTCGCCGTCCTCGTACAGGCACTCGCGGCCCAGGTGGTCCATGCACAGCTCGGCCGTCAGCGGCAGCATCAGCGAGCCGCAGCGCGAGTCGCGGTACAGGCGCTCGAGCGGCAGGTGCCTGAACATGCCCTGCCCGCCGCAGGTGCGCACGGCCAGGCGGCACACGTCGTTGGCGTGCTCCATCACCGTGTAGTGCGCGGCCAGCAGCCGCATGCGCGCGTCCTTGTCGGGGTCGATGCGCGCGTCGCGGGCGTTGAGCAGGAAGAGCGCCCGCGCGGCCTCGAGGCGGGTGCGCATCTGGGCCACTGCGTGCTGCTTGGTCGGGTACTGGCGGCGTGGCACGCGCGGCATGCCGGGCACCTCGGCGCGCAGGTACTGCACGGTGAAGTCGTAGGCCGCCTGCGCCACGCCGAGATAGGTGGCGGCGTGCGTCGTGAAGACATGCGGAAAGCGCCTCGCCGCCTGCTCGTACAGCCCCTCGGGCAGCAGGCGCGCGTCGTCGGCCACATGGACGTCGGCAAAGCGCAGGTTGCGGCTCACGGTGCCGCGCATGCCCAGCGCATCCCAGTCGCCCTCGACGCTGACGCCCGCAGCCGCGGCCGGCACGGCGAGGAAGATGGCGTCGCGCTGGGTGCCCGAGCCAGACTCGGTGCCGGGCTCGAGCGTGCACAGCACGCCGTAGAAGTCGGCCGCGCCGGCCATCGAGGCGAAGATCTTGCGGCCGCTGACGACATAGCCGCCGGCCACCTTGCGCGCCACCGTGCCCCAGGGCGCGGCGAGCGCCGCCGCCGCTCCGCCTTCGGACAGCGGCTGCGCGTAGAGCCGGCCCTCGCCGACGATGCGCTCGCAGTGCCGGGCGCGGATGCGCTCGTGCGCCGCGCGCTCGGCGGCGCCCATGTCCAGCGCATCGGCCACCAGGCCGCTCCACAGGCACGGGTTCACGTGCATGTTGAACGACAGCGCTGTCGAGCCGCACCAGCGCCCCATCTCGGCCACCACCAACACGCAGGTGGCGAAGTCGGCGCCGAGCCCGCCGCAGTGTTGCGGCACGGCCAGGCCCAGCAGCCCGGCGGCGCGCAGCTCGTCGAAGTTCTCGCGCGGGAAGCTCGCCTCGCGGTCGTGCCGCTCGGCCCGTTCTGCCCAGTGCGGCCCGAGCTCGGCGACGCGGCCGAGCAGCTCGCGCTGCTGCGGCGTCAGCGCGGCGGCGTCGCCCGCGATCGCCGGCGCGACGTAGCGTTTGGAGGACGAGGCCGAAGGCGCGGTGGACATGCAGGGGGTCCCTCAGGTTCGTCGCCGCCGGGCGCTCGACCGCAGGCTCAAAGCACTTCCCCGAGCGTGCGGTAGTGCCCGCCCTGAAACAGCAGCGGCGCCAGCGCCTGCTCGGCCAGGCGCAGCACGCGGCCGACGAAGACGACGTGGTCGCCGCCCTCGTGCGCCGCCTCGCGCTCGCACTCGAAGACCGCGGCGCAACCGGCCAGCACCGGCACGCCGCCCAGCCCCTGGTTCCAGACGCCGGCGGCGAACTTGTCGGGCACGGAGGATGCGAAGCGCCGCGACAGCTCGACCTGCGTCTCGCCGAGCACGTTCACCGCGAAGTGGCGCGCCGCGGCGAACACGCCGAGGCTCGGGCTGGCACGGCGCAGCGACCACAGCACCAGCGGCGGCTCGAGCGAGAGGGCGTTGAACGAGCTCACCGTGAGCCCGATGGGGCCGCCGTCGGCGTCGGTGGTGGTGACCAGGGCCACACCGGTGGCAAAGCGCCCGAGCGCGCGGCGCAGCAGCGCGGAGTCGAAGCCGCCGTCGTGGCGGACTGCCGTCATCAGCACGCTCGGGCGGCCGTCGACTCGGAGACCGGCGCGCGCACCGGCTCGGGCGCCGGCGCACACACCGGTTCGCCGATCGGCCCGGACGCCGACTCGCGCACCGGCCCGGACGCCGCCAGCCCAGCGTTGTCCGCCGCGATGCCCCAGCGCGCAAGCGCCTCGTCGTCGGCCACGCGCGCGTCGACCCAGTGCGTGCCCGCCGGGGTCGTCTCCTTCTTCCAGAACGGCGCCTGCGTCTTGAGGTAGTCCATCAGGAACTCGCACGCCTGGAAGGCTGCGCCTCGATGGGCCGCCGCCACCACCACGAGCACGATCTGCTCGCCAGGCGCCAGCGGCCCCACGCGATGCACCACGCGTGCGGCACGGATGTCGAAGCGCGCCAGCGCGGCGTCGATCATGGCCTCGATGGCGCGCTCGGTCATGCCCGGATAGTGCTCGAGCTCGAGCGCGCTCACCTCGCCGGCCCGGCCGCCACCGTGGCGGTCACGCACGGTGCCGACGAAGCTGGCGACGGCGCCGACGCCGAGATCGCCCGCACGCAGCGCGGCCACTTCGCCAGCGAGGTCGAAATCGGCCGTCTGGATGGTGACGCGGCGCATGGAAGCGGCTCGGCCCCGATGCGGGGCTCAGCCTCCGGTCACCGGTGGGAAGAAGGCCACCTCCGCGCCATCGGACAGCGGCTGCGAGTCGTCGGCCATCACCTGCGCCACCGCGGCGCGCACGGCGCGCCCGCGCGCCAGCACCTCGGCATGGCGGCCACCGCGCGCCACCAGCGCATCGCGCAGCACGGCGACCGAGCTGCCCGCGGGCAGCTCCACCGATTCGTCGGCGCCAAGCGCCTCGCGCAGCGAGGCGAAGTAGCGCACCCGGATCTTCATCGTCCCACCAATTCGCCCAGCGGCAGGTAGCGTACCTTGTCGCCGCGCGCGACGGTGGCGCCGGCGGCAATGTCCACGAGGCCGTCGGCCCACACGGCCGAGGTGAGCACGCCCGAGCTCTGGTTGCCGAACAGCTCGACCTCGCCGGCGTCGTTCAGGCGCGCGCGCACGAACTCGCGCCGCCTGTCGGGGCGCGGCCAGTCGAACGCGGCCGTGAGCGGCAGCGGCCGCGGCAGCGCGGTGCCCAGGCCCTGAAGCGCACGCAGCACCGTGCTCACGCACAGCAAGAAGGTGACGAAGCTGGACACCGGGTTGCCCGGCAGGCCGACGAAGAGCGCCTCGCCGGCGCCCGCGTCGGCACTGCGGCGCACGGCGCCGAAGGCGAGCGGCTTGCCCGGCTTCATCGCGATCTGCCAGTTCTCGATGCGGCCTTCGGCCATCACGGCCGGGCGCAGGTGGTCTTCCTCGCCCACCGAGACACCGCCGCTGGTGACGATGAGATCGTTGCCGGCAGCGGCGCGCCGCAGCGCCGCGCGCGTGGCGTCGAGCCGGTCGGGCACGATGCCCAGGTCGGCGACTTCGCAGCCCGCCGCCTGCAGCAGCGCGCGCAGCGTGTAGCGGTTGCTGTTGTAGATGGCGCCGGGCTGCAGCGGCTCGCCCGGCATCATCAGTTCGTCGCCGGTGGAGAACACCGCCACGCGCGGGCGGCGCAGCACGCGCAGTTGCCCGGCGCCCACCGAGGCGGCCAGCCCCAGCGCCTGCGGCGTGAGGCGCGCGCCGCGTGCGAGCACGGTGGCACCGGCGCGCACGTCCTCGCCACGGCGGCGGATCCACTGCCCGGGTGCGGGCACGGTGTTCACCCGCACGCGGCCCAGGCCGCCGGCGGCGTCGGCCAGCGCTTC
>JAFECX010000102.1 GCA_018241895.1 Pseudomonadota bacterium | reverse complement strand
GGCGCGGCCGACGCAAGCGCGGTGCGGTGCGGCGCGTCGGGCACGGCAGGGCGCGCCCGCGCCGCTGCTCACTTGCCGTAGGCGCTCTCGCCGTGCGAGCCGATGTCCAGGCCCTGACGTTCCTCGTCCTCGCCCACGCGCAGCCCGACGCCGACGTCGACGACCTTGTACGCGATCACGGAGACCACGGCCGACCAGACGATGGTCAACAGCACGCCCGCGGCCTGCACCCCGAGTTGAGCGAACACGCCGCGGCTGCCGGGCGCCATCGTGACCCAGTCGCTCACGATGCCGGCGCCGCCCAGCGCCGGGTGGTCGAAGACGCCGGTCAGCAGCGCGCCGACGATGCCGGCGACGCCGTGCACGCCGAACACGTCGAGCGAGTCGTCGATGCCGAGCATGCGCTTGAGGCCGGTGACGCCCCACAGGCACAGCGCACCGGCGACGGCACCGATGAGCAGCGCGCCGCCGACGCCGACGTAGCCGGCGGCCGGCGTGATCGCCACCAGGCCGCCGAGGGCCCCTGAGGTCGCGCCCAGCATCGACGCCTTGCCGCGGCCCAGCCCCTCGGCGATGCACCAGGCGAGCACGGCAGCCGCGGCGGCGCACAAAGTGTTGATGAAGGCGAGCGCGGCGCTGCCGCCGGCCTCGAGCGCCGAGCCGGCGTTGAAGCCGAACCAGCCCACCCACAGCAGCGATGCACCGACCATCGCCAGCGGCAGGCTGTGCGGGGCCATCGCTTCCCTGCCCCAGCCGACGCGCTTGCCGACCATGTAGGCGCCCACCAGTGCGGCGACGGCCGCGTTCACGTGCACCACGGTGCCGCCGGCGAAGTCCAGCGCACCCCACTGCCACACGAGTCCGGCACGGGCATCCATCGCCGCCGCCACGCCCTGGCTGGAGTACGCGTCCGGGCCCATCCAGAACCACACCATGTGCGCGATGGGCACATAGGCGAAGGTGAACCAGATCGCCATGAACAGCAGCACGGCCGAAAACCGGATGCGCTCGGCGAACGCGCCGACGATCAGGCTGCAGGCGACCGCCGCGAACGTCGCCTGGAACGCCGCGTACACGAGTTCCGGCAGCACCACGCCCTTGCTGAACGTGCCCACGGTGGCCAGGTGCCCCGTCGCCGCGTCGAAGCTGCCGCGCAGGAAAAGTCGGCTGGCGCCGCCGAAGAACGCGTTGCCCTCGGTGAACGCGAAGCTGTAGCCGTACACGACCCACAGCACGATGACCAGCGCGCAGGTGACGAACACCTGCATCAGCACCGACAGCATGTTCTTGCTGCGCACCAGGCCGCCGTAGAACAACGCCAGCCCGGGGATCGCCATCATCAGCACCAGCACGGTGCACACGAGCATCCAGGCGACGTCGCCCTTGTCGGCGACCGGCAAGGCGGGCGCGACCTGTGCGAACGCGCATGCAGGCGCGGCGAAGAGCGCAAGCGCGCTGGCGTGGGCGATGGAGCGTCTTGGCATGGTGGCGATCGGTGTAGGGCGTCTGGCGCGACGGCGCATCCGGGCGCTGCGGCGCTGCCGTGGGGCAGCGCTGCGTGCGGCGCGCGTACGCACGGCGTCACAGAGGTCAAAAGCAGCTTCCGTGCCAGAGTCGCCGTCTCCAGGGCGACTCCGCAATCGCAGAGCGCGCACGGCGGCGCACGCGCCTTGCAGGTGCAGCCGGACGAGGGCCCCCGCCCAGGGGCACCAGCCTGGTGCTGGCGCTGCGACGAGGCGCTGCCCAGAATCGGCGTCGAGGAGGATTCGTCGCATGGCGCTGGCCGTGGTTCGCAGCCGCTCGCTCGACGGCCTGGAGGCCCCGGTGGTGCACGTCGAGGTGCAGCTCGCCAACGGGCTGCCGAGCTTCACGCTGGTCGGGCTGGCCGAAACCGAAGTCAAGGAATCGCGCGAGCGCGTGCGCGCCGCGCTGCAGCAAAGCGGATTTGTCTTCCCGCACAACAAGCGCATCACGGTCAACCTCGCGCCGGCCGAGCTGCCCAAGGAATCGGGGCGCTTCGACCTGCCGATCGCGCTCGGGCTGCTGGCGGCCGATGGCCGCCTCGATGCAGCGCGCCTGGCGCAGGCCGAATACGCGGGCGAGTTGTCACTGGCGGGCGAACTGCGGCCCGTGCGGGGTGCGCTGGCGCTGGCGCTGGCGTCGCGGCGCGACGGGCAAGGGCGCATGCTGGTGCTGCCGCGCGCGAGTGCGCTGGCGGCCGCGCGGGTGCAGGGCCAGGACGTACGCGCCGCCGACACGCTGGCGCAGGTGGTGGCGGCGCTCGTGCCCGGCGAATCCATCGAACCCCTGCCGCGTGCCGTGCCGGCGCCCGAGCGCGCGACGGATGGCACGGCCGTGCCGGACCTGCGCGATGTCAAGGGCCAGGCCGGCGCCAAGCGCGCGCTGGAAATCGCCGCTGCGGGCGCACACAGCCTGCTGCTCGTCGGCCCGCCCGGCAGCGGCAAGTCGATGCTCGCGCAGCGCCTGGTCGGCCTGCTGCCGCCGATGGCCGACGACGAGGCGCTGCAAAGCGCGGCACTGCTCGGCCTCGGCGCGGGCGACGGCGCGCGCGGCGGTGCGGGCGGCGATGGGCGCTCCGAGACGCGCTTCGGCCAGCGGCCGCTGCGCATGCCGCACCACACGGCGAGCGCCGTGGCGCTGGTGGGCGGTGGCTCGCCGCCGCGCCCGGGCGAGATCTCGCTCGCGCACGGCGGCGTGCTCTTCCTCGACGAGCTGCCCGAGTTCCCGCGCGCGGCGCTCGAAGCGCTGCGCGAGCCGCTGGAAAGCGGCCGCATCACGATCTCGCGCGCGGCGCGGCAGGCGTCGTTTCCGGCGCGCTTCCAGCTCGTTGCGGCGATGAATCCCTGCCCTTGCGGCTGGCTGGGCGCGCAGGCCGTCGGCGGCCGATGCTGCCGCTGTACGCCCGAGGCGGCGGCGCGCTACCAGGGCCGGCTGTCGGGGCCGCTGCTCGATCGCATCGACCTGCAGGGCGAGGTGCCGCCCGCCAGCGCGCAGGACCTGCTCGGCGCCCCCGATGGCGAGCCGACGGCCGTCGTCGCGGCGCGCGTGGCCGCGGCACGTGCGCGCCAGCAAGATCGCCAGGGCCGGTGCAACGGCGCCCTCGACGCGGCCGGCGTCGACGCGCATGCCGCGCTCGAAACCGGCGCCCAGACTTTCGTGCACCACGCGGCGTCGCGGCTGGGTTGGTCGGGCCGGCGGCTGCACCGGGCGATGAAGGTCGCGCGCACCATCGCCGACCTCGCCGGCAGCGAGCGCGTCGCTGTCGCCCACGTGGCCGAAGCGCTGCAGTGGCAGCGCGCGCTGAGTGCGCAGTGAGCGCGGCCGACGCTCCGGGCATGGGCGAGCTGCCGTCGGCTGCGGCCCGGCGCGGCGCTGCCACTTTGCTCGCCCCCCAGGCGACGGGCTCGGCGACGCCGGGCTCCCGGGGGCACTCAGATCGCGATCGGATCGACGTCCACCGCCCAGCGCAGCAGCCCCTTGTGCCGCGTGCGCAGGTTCGCCAGCTGCGGCAGCCAGGCCGCGAGCTGGCGCTGCAGTGCGCTGCGCGAGGCGGACTCGAGCAGCATCTGCACGCGCTCGACGTCGGCGATGCGCGCCACCGGCGGCGGCACCGGCGCATAGACGGTGACGCCGCCGGCGCTGTCAACGAGCTCGGCCGCGTCGCGCAGGAAGGCGCTCGCCACGAGTGCGTCGCGTGCCTCGGCGCGCAGCAGGGCCAGGCTGGAAAAGGGCGGCAGCGCGGCGCTGCGGCGCTCGGCGAGCTGCGCCGTCGCGAACGCCTCGTAGTCGTGCGCACGCAGCGCCGCGTACAGGGCGTGGCCGGGGAACCAGGTCTGCACCCACATCTCGCTGCGCTCGGCGTGCGCCGCGGCGCGCCCGGCGCGCCCGGCGGCCTGCATCAGCAGCGCGAACAGGCGCTCGGGGGCACGGAAGTCGCTGCTGAACAGGGCCCCGTCGGGGTTCACCGCGGCCACCAGCGTCACGCGGCGAAAGTCGTGGCCCTTGGCCAGGATCTGCGTGCCCACCATCACGTCGACCTCGCCGGCGTGCACGGCGCCCAGCTGCTGCTCGAGGCGGCCGACACCGCGCGTGCTGTCGGCGTCGATGCGCGCAATGCGTGCGCCGGGCAGCAGCAGCGCGAGCTGCTCGGCGAGCTTCTCGGTGCCGCGGCCGATCGGCGTGATGTCCAGATTGCCGCACTCGGGGCAGGCGCGCGGCACGCGCTCGGCCAGGCCGCAATGGTGGCAGCGCAGCGTGCGGTCGACCTTGTGGAACACGCGCCACGCGCTGCAGTGCGGGCAGCCGCTCTTCCAGCCGCACGCGCTGCAGTGCAGCACAGGCGCATAGCCGCGGCGGTTGAGCAGCAGCATGCCCTGCTCGCCACGTGCGACGCGCTCGCGCAGCGCCTCGGTGAGCGCAGGGGCGAGCACCAGTTCGCTGCCCCGCGTGCGCGGCAGCGTCGACATGTCGAGCACGCGCACGCGCGGCAGCGCGGCACCGCCCACGCGCATCGACAGCATCAGGCGCCGGTAGCGGCCGTCGCGCACGTTCTGCCAGGTCTCCAGCGACGGCGTCGCCGAGCCGAGCAGCACCGGGATGCCGAGCCGGTGCGCACGCCACACCGCGAGGTCGCGTGCCGAGTAGCGCGCGCCCTCCTGCTGCTTGAACGAGGGGTCGTGCTCCTCGTCGACGACGACGAGCCCCAGCCGCGGCAGCGAGGCAAACACCGCCAGCCGCGTGCCGAGCACGAGGTCGGCCTGCCCGAGGTGGGCGCGCAGCCAGTTCGCGAGGCGCGCCGCCGGCGTGAGCGCGCTGTGCAGGCTGACGAGCCTGCGGCCCGGAAAGCGCGCCGCGAAGCGCGCCTCGAGCTGTGGCGTGAGATTGATTTCCGGTACCAGCACCAGCACCTGCCGGCCGCCGGCCAGGGCGGCGTCGGCGGCGCGCAGGTAGACCTCGGTCTTGCCGCTGCCCGTCACCCCGTGCAGCAGCAGCGGGCGGTCGCTCTCGCCGATCGCCGCCAGCGCAGCCGACTGCTCCTCGCCGAGCACAGGCAGTTCGGCGACGCCAGGCGCGCCGTCGCGCGCCCCGGTGTCGGCCTTCGCCAGCCGCGCCAGCCGCCGCGCCAGCTGCACCGGGTCGAGCTTGCGCAGTTCGGGCGGCAGCACCGAGAGCGCCAGCTCGCCGATGCCGCGCTGGTAATAGCCCGCGGCAAAAGTCACGAATTCGCGCCATTCGTCGGACAGCGGGGGCAGCGCGGTCAGTGCCAGCGTCACCGGGCGCAATCCACCCGGCGCCGCGCCGGCATCGCCTGTCGCCCGCCCCCAGGCGATCCCGGGCACTTCGCGGCGACCCAGCGGTACGCGCAATAACGTTCCTGGCGCGAGTGTCCGCTCACTCGTGTAGTCCAGCACACCACCCAGCGCAGAGTGGCGCGGCAGTTCGACGGCGACCGCCAGCGCGTCACCCCGTGCGCGGGCAGCCGCGGCTTGCGGCGCGTCCTGACTCAAGGATTCACCTGCAAAACAGCACGCAAGTGACTGACCTCAAAGCACTTTCGAGGTTTGGCAGCATTTCTGTGGATAACTTTGTGGGCAGCTTGCTGCGAGCAGCGCCAAGTGCTTGATTCTGCTCATCGGAGCGTGGGCTGCCGAATTCGCAAGCGCTCGGCGACGTCCATAAGAAACAACGACTTAGCAATCGCTCGCCAGATGCCCCACGTTCCTGGGCCGGGCCGTCTGTGAGTTCCTGCCGCAACTACGTTGCTGGGGATAAGTCAAGCCCTGAGCGCTCACTCACCCGCGGGCGAAGCAAGGGTGCGGACTCTAGATCGCGGACGCGTTGCGCAGCCGGCGCGAGTGCGCATGAACCGCTTCGACCAGCGCCGTCACGTGCTCGGGCGGTGTGTGCTGGTTGATGCCATGCCCGAGGTTGAAGACATGGCCGCCCCAGCGCCCATCGACGCGTTGCGGAGCGCCGTAGCTGTCGAGCACGGCGCGGGCCTCGGTGGCGACGACCGCAGGAGGCGCGAACAGCACCATCGGGTCGAGGTTGCCCTGCAGCGCGACGCGGTCGTCGACGCGCCGGCGCGCCTGGCCCAGATCGGCGGTCCAGTCCAGGCCGACCACGTCGGCACCGCAGGCGGCGATCTCCTCGAGCCATTGCGCGCCGCCCTTGGTGAAGACGATGCAGGGCACGCGCTCGCCCTCATGCTCGCGCCGCAGGGCCTGCACGACACGGCGGGTGTACTCGAGGCTGAAGCGCTGGAAGGCGCGCTCGGCGAGCACGCCGCCCCACGAATCGAACACCATCACCGCCTGCGCGCCAGCCTCGATCTGGGCGTTCAGGTACGCTGCCACGGCCTCGGCGTTGATGTCGAGGATGCGGTGCATCAGATCGGGCCGCGCGTACAGCAGGCCCTTGACGAGCCGGTGGTCGGCGCTGCCGGCGCCTTCGACCATGTAGCAGGCCAGCGTCCAGGGGCTGCCCGCAAAGCCGATCAGCGGCACGCGGCCCTCGAGTGCGCGGCGGATCGAGCGCACGGCGTCGAACACGTAGCGCAGCTTGTCCAGATCGGGCACGCGCAGCGCGTGCACCGCGGCCTCGTCGCGTACCGGATGTGCAAAGCGCGGGCCTTCGCCGACGGCGAACGTAAGCCCCAGGCCCATGGCGTCGGGCACGGTGAGGATGTCCGAGAACAGGATCGCGGCGTCGAGCGCAAAGCGCTGCAGCGGTTGCAGCGTCACCTCGGTGGCGAAATCGGGGTTCGTTGCCAGACCCATGAAGCTGCCGGCGCGCGCGCGCGTCGCGTTGTACTCGGGCAGGTAGCGACCGGCCTGACGCATCAGCCACACCGGCGTGTACTCGGTGGGCTGGCGCAGGCAGGCACGCAGGAAGGTGTCGTTACGAGGGCGCGGCATGCAGGGCATTATCGCGGCGGCCCGAGCCGCTACGATGCGCGCCACACCGCATGACGCCGCCGCGTACGGCGCGCGCGCGCGCCCACCCCAGGAGGAACTCGATGCCGATCGCCCGCCGCCTTGCCGCTGTCCTTGCCCTTGCCGCCTCGCTGGTGCTGGGCGGCTGCGGCTACAACGATTTCCAGCGCCTGGACGAACAGACCAAGGCCGCGTGGAGCGAGGTGCTCAATCAGTACCAGCGCCGCGCCGATCTGGTGCCCAACCTCGTGGCCACCGTCAAGGGCGAGGCCAACTTCGAGCAGGAGACGCTGACCAAGGTGGTGCAGGCGCGCGCCAAGGCCACCAGCATCCAGGCCACGCCCGAGCTGATCAACGACCCCGCGGCCTTCGCCAGGTTCCAGCAGGCGCAAGGCGAACTGAGCGGGGCGTTGAGCCGCCTGCTCGTCGTGGCCGAGCGCTACCCGGACCTGAAGACGAACCAGGGCTTCCAGGACCTGCGCGTGCAGCTCGAAGGCACCGAGAACCGCATCACCGTGGCGCGCAACCGCTACATCAAGGCGGTGCAGGAGTACAACGTGCTGGCGCGCCAGTTCCCCACCAACCTGACGGCGATGGTCTTCCGGTACGGAGTCAAGCCCAACCTCAGCGTGGCCAACGAGGGACAGATCAGCGTGCCGCCGACGGTGGATTTCGGCACGCCGGCCGCACCGGCGGCATCGAGGTAACCGGGCGGCAGCGCGCGTGGTGCAGGCCGGCCGGCGACCGGGCCACGAGGCCGCACGCGGCCTCGCGTTCGCGCTCGTCGGGCTGCTCCTCGCGTGGCTCGTCGTCGCCCTCGGCGCCAGCGCGCAGGCGCAGGACGTGCTGCCGGTGCCTGCGCTCGGCGCGCGCGTCATCGACCAGACCGGCACCCTCGATGCGGCGCAGCGCGACGCACTCGAAGCGCGGCTGGCCGGCTTCGAGGCGCGTGCAGGCACGCAGATCGTCGTGCTGCTGGTGCCGACGACCGCGCCCGAAGACATCGCCGCCTATGCGCAGCGGGTGGCCGACCGCTGGAAGATCGGGCGTCGCACGGTCGGCGACGGCGTGCTGCTGGTCGTGGCCAAGAACGACCGGCGCGTGCGCATCGAGGTCGCCAAGGCGCTCGAAGGCGCGATCCCCGACCTGGCGGCGAGCCAGATCATCGACCGTGCGATCACGCCGGCATTTCGCGCCGGCGACTACGCAGGGGGCCTGGATGCGGCCCTCACCCAGCTCTTCTCGCGCGTCGAAGGCGAGGCCCTGCCGGCGCCGATGCCGCGCCAGCGCGAGGCGCCCGGACTGCAGTTCGACGAGATCGCGATGTTCCTCTTCGTCGGCGTGCTGATGGTCGGTGCGCTGCTCACGCAGATGTTCGGGCGGCGGCTGGGCTCGCTGCTCACCGCGGGCACTGCCGGCGGCGTGGGCTGGTGGCTGAGCGCGAGCCTGTGGGTGGCTGCCGGCGCCGCGTTGGCCGCGCTGGTGCTGGTCGGCGTGTTCGGCATCGGCTCGGTGATGCGTCGCGGCGGACGCGGCGCGGGCCTGCCGCACATCGGCGGCTGGGGCGGTGGCTGGGGGGGTGGCGGCAGCTGGGGCGGCGGCGGCTTCGGCGGCGGCGGCGGGGGTGGCTTCGGCTCCGGAGGCGGGGGCGACTTCGGCGGCGGCGGCGCCTCGGGCGGCTGGTAGGGGCGCGAGGCACATCGATGGGCAGGCTCGCACGCATCCTCAGGCACCGCTGGCACGACGAGACCGACGCTGCGCGCGCGCTCGACGCCGCGGCACTCGCGCGCCTCGAGGCACGCGTGGCGGCGAGCGAACGCCGGCACAGCGGCGAGATCCGCATCTGCGTCGAGGCCAGCCTGCCGCTGGCGTACCTGTGGCGCGACGCGAGCGCGCGCGAACGCGCGATCGCCCTCTTCGGCAAGCTGCGCGTGTGGGACACCGAGCACAACAACGGCGTGCTCGTCTACCTGCTGCTGGCCGAGCGCGCAATCGAGATCGTGGCCGACCGCGGCCTCGGCCGCCACGTGAGCGACGCGCAGTGGCGTGCGGTCGTCGATGCGCTGCGTGCCGACTTGCAGGCGGGCCGCTTCGAGGCCGGGCTGGCGCGGGCCGTGGATGCCGTCGACGCGCTGCTGGCGCGCGAGTTTGCGTTGCCCGCGGGCGCGGCCAACCCGAACGAACTGCCGGATCGCCCCGTGCGGCGCTGAGAAAGCCCGCCGGGCGCTGGCGCCGGGCGGGCTCGGTGCCCGGGCGCGTGCGCAAGGCCGCGCCCACGCCAGGTCGAGGCTACTTCTTGCGGAACTTCTGGATCGCCGCAATCTGCGCCGCCATGGCGGCGAACTCGCTCTGCGCCATCGCCAGGTCGATCTCGTTCTTCGCGTTGCGCATCGCCTCCTCGGCCAGCTTCTTGGCCTCGGTGGCCTTGGCCTCGTCGAGGTCGCGGCCACGGATCGCGGTGTCGGCAAGCACCGTCACGCGGTTGGGCTGCACCTCGAGGATGCCGCCGGCGACGAAGACGAACTCCTCCTCGCCGGCGCTGCCGTCGGCATTGGCGCGCTCGATGCGCACCGCGCCGGGCTTGATGCGCGTGATGAGCGGCGTGTGGCGCGGCAGGATGCCGAGCTCGCCGCTCTCGCCCGGCAGCGCGACGAACCGGGCCTCGCCGCTGAAGATGTTCTCTTCGGCGCTGACCACGTCGACATGGATGGTCGCCACGGCGGGCCTCCTTACTGGATTTTCTTGGCCTTCTCGAAGGCCTCGTCGATCGTGCCGACCATGTAGAAGGCCTGCTCGGGCAGGTGGTCGCACTCGCCGGCGACGATCATCTTGAAGCCGCGGATGGTTTCCTTGAGCGGCACGTACTTGCCCGGCGTGCCGGTGAACACCTCGGCGACGTGGAACGGCTGGCTCAGGAAGCGCTGGATCTTGCGCGCCCGCGCCACCGCCAGCTTGTCCTCGGGGCTGAGCTCGTCCATGCCGAGGATGGCGATGATGTCGCGCAGTTCCTTGTAGCGCTGCAGCGTCGCCTGCACGGCGCGCGTGGTGCCGTAGTGCTCCTCGCCGACGACGTTGGGGTCGATCTGGCGGCTGGTGCTGTCCAGCGGGTCGACCGCCGGGTAGATGCCGAGCGCGGCGATGTCGCGCGAGAGCACCACGGTGGCGTCCAGGTGCGCGAAGGTGGTCGCCGGCGACGGGTCGGTCAGGTCGTCGGCCGGCACGTACACGGCCTGGATCGACGTGATCGAGCCGACCTTGGTCGAGGTGATGCGCTCCTGCAGCCGGCCCATCTCCTCGGCCAGCGTCGGCTGGTAGCCCACCGCCGAGGGCATGCGCCCGAGCAGCGCCGAGACCTCGGTGCCGGCCAGCGTGTAGCGGTAGATGTTGTCGACGAAGAACAGCACGTCGCGGCCCTCGTCGCGGAAGGACTCGGCGATCGTCAGGCCCGTGAGCGCCACGCGCAGGCGGTTGCCCGGCGGCTCGTTCATCTGGCCGTAGACCATCGACACCTTGGACTGCGACAGATCCTCCTGCACCACCACCTTGGAGTCCGACATCTCGTGATAGAAGTCGTTGCCCTCGCGCGTGCGCTCGCCGACGCCGGCGAACACCGACAGGCCCGAGTGCGCCTTGGCGATGTTGTTGATGAGCTCCATCATGTTGACGGTCTTGCCGACGCCGGCGCCGCCGAACAGGCCCACCTTGCCGCCCTTGGCGAACGGGCAGATGAGGTCGATCACCTTGATGCCGGTCTCGAGCAGCTCCTGGCTCGGGCTCAGCTCGTCGTAGGCCGGCGCCTTGCGGTGGATCTGGGCGGTCTGCTTCTGTTCGATCGGGCCGCGCTCGTCGATCGGGTTGCCGAGCACGTCCATGATGCGCCCGAGCGTCGCCGTGCCCACCGGCACCGTGATGGCGGCGCCGGTGTTGGTGACCATCAGGCCGCGCCGCAGGCCCTCGGAGGAGCCGAGCGCGATCGTGCGCACGATGCCGTCGCCGAGCTGCTGCTGCACCTCGAGCGTGAGCGGCGAGCCTTCGAGCTTGAGCGCGTCGTAGATGCGCGGCATCTGTTCGCGCGGGAACTCCACGTCCACCACCGCGCCGATGCACTGGACGATCTTGCCTTGGGCTTGGGCTTGCATTGCTTGGGTCCTCTGGAATCGAATGCCTAGACGGCGGCGGCGCCGCCGACGATCTCGGACAGCTCCTTCGTGATCGCCGCCTGCCGCGTCTTGTTGTAGATGAGCGTGAGCTCGTCGATCAGGTTGCCGGCGTTGTCGGTCGCCGCCTTCATCGCCACCATGCGCGCGCTCTGCTCGCTGGCCATGTTCTCGGCCACGGCCTGGAACACCAGCGCCTCGATGTAGCGCTCGAGCAGGTCGTCGATCACGCTGGCCGCGTCGGGCTCGTAGAGGTAGTCCCAGCCGTGCGCCTGCTTCTCCTCGGCGCTCTGCTCGAGGCGCTCGGCGCCCAGCGGCAGCAGCGGCTCGATCATCGGCTCCTGCTTCATCGTGTTGACGAACTTCGTGTAGCACAGGTGGACCGCGTCGAGGCGGCCGGCGACGAACTCGTCGAGCATCACCTTGACCGGGCCGATGAACTTCTCGAGCTGCGGTGCGTCGCCCAGTTGCACGACGTAGGTCAGGATCTCGGCGCCGACGCGCCCGAGGAAGCCGTAGCCCTTGTTGCCGATGGCGACCGTGCGGATCGCCTGGCCGGCGGCCTGCGCCTCGCGCATCTTGTTGGTGAGCGCGCGCAGCAAGTTGGTGTTCAGGCCACCGCACAAGCCCTTGTCGGTCGTGACGACGATGAACCCCACCGCCTTCGCGGTGCCCGTGGCGCGCATGTACGGGCTCTTGTACTCGGGGTTGGCCTGCGCCAGGTTGGCCGTGATGTTGCGGATCTTGTCGGCGTACGGCCGCGCGTGCCGCATGCGCTCCTGTGCCTTGCGCATCTTGCTCGCGGCGACCATTTCCATGGCCTTGGTGATCTTCTTGGTGTTCTCCACCGACTTGATCTTGCCGCGGATCTCTTTACCGACCGCCATGACGCTCTCCTCGGATGCAGGCTGGCGTCGCCCGCTCAGGCGAACGACTTCTTGAACGCCTCGATGGCGCCGCCCAGCTCGTCCTCGGCCGCCTTGTCCATCGCCTTGTCGTGCTCGAGCTTGGCCAGCAGCGCCGCGTGGCTGCTCTTGAGGTGCTGGTGCAGGCCGTGCTCGAAGCCGAGCACCTTCTTCACGTCGATGTCGTCGAGGTAGCCCTTGTTGACCGCGAACAGCGACGCCGCCATCAGGCTGATCGGCAGCGGGCTGTACTGGGCCTGCTTGAGCATTTCGGTGACGCGCGCGCCGCGGTCGAGCTGCTTGCGCGTGGCCGCGTCGAGGTCGGAGGCGAACTGCGCGAACGCCGCCAGCTCGCGGTACTGCGCGAGGTCGGTGCGGATGCCGCCCGACAGGCCCTTGACGAGCTTGGTCTGCGCCGCCGAGCCCACGCGCGACACCGAGATGCCGGCGTTGATGGCCGGGCGGATGCCGGCGTTGAACAGGTTCGTCTCGAGGAAGATCTGGCCGTCGGTGATCGAGATCACGTTGGTCGGCACGAAGGCCGAGACGTCGCCGGCCTGCGTCTCGATGACCGGCAGCGCCGTCAGCGAGCCGGTCTTGCCCTTGACCTCGCCGCGGGTGAACTTCTCGACGTACTCGGCGTTGACGCGTGCGGCGCGCTCGAGCAGCCGGCTGTGCAGGTAGAACACGTCGCCCGGGAACGCCTCGCGCCCCGGCGGGCGGCGCAGCAGCAGCGAGACCTGGCGGTAGGCCACCGCCTGCTTGGACAGATCGTCGTAGATGATGAGCGCGTCCTGGCCACGGTCGCGGAAGTATTCGCCCATCGTGCAGCCCGAATAGGCCGACACGTACTGCATGGCGGCCGATTCGCTGGCGCTGGCGGCGACGACGATGGTGTACTCCATCGCGCCGGCCTGCTCGAGCGCGCGCACCACGTTCTTGATCGAGCTCGCCTTCTGCCCGATCGCGACGTAGACGCAGGTCATGTCCTGACCCTTCTGGTTGATGATCGTGTCGATCGCCACCGCGGTCTTGCCGGTCTGGCGGTCGCCGATGATCAGCTCGCGCTGGCCGCGGCCCACCGGCACCATCGAGTCCAGGCACTTGAGGCCGGTCTGCACCGGCTGGCTGACCGACTGGCGCGCGATCACGCCCGGCGCCACCTTCTCGATCACGTCGGTCATCTTGGCGTTGATCGGGCCCTTGCCGTCGATCGGCTGGCCGAGCGCGTTGACGACGCGCCCGATCAGCTCGGGGCCCACCGGCACCGAGAGGATCTTGCCGGTGCACTTGACGGTGTCGCCCTCGCTGACGTGCTCGTACTCGCCCAGGATGACCGCGCCCACCGAGTCGCGCTCGAGGTTGAGCGCGAGGCCGAAGGTCGGCTGGCCGTCGGGCGTGGGCGGGAACTCGAGCATCTCGCCGGCCATCGCATCGGACAGGCCGTGCACGCGCACGATGCCGTCGGTGACCGAGACCACCGTGCCCTGGTTCTTGATGTCGGCGCTGACCTGCAGGCCCTCGATGCGGCTCTTGATCAGCTCGGAAATTTCTGCGGGATTGAGGTTCATCGTGATCTCCGGGCTACGCGGTCAGCGCAGCTTTCATCTGTTCGAGACGTGCACGCACCGAGGTGTCGAGCACCTCGTCGCCGACGCTCACGCGGATGCCGCCAATCAGCTCGGGCGCCTCGCGCACCGTCGGGTTGAGCTTGCGTCCGAAGCGCTTCTCCAGCACCGACACGGTCTCGGCGATCTGCACCAGGCCGAGCGGGAAGGCGCTCTCGATGACGGCATCGGCGACGCCGCTGCGCGCATTGACGAGCGCGCCGAACTGCTGCGCGATCGCCGGCAGCGCCGCCAGGCGGCCGTTATCGAGCACGGTGCGCAGCAGGTTGACGACCTTGGCGTCGAAGGCGAGGCCCTTTTGCAGCGCCACGCCGGCGATGAGGTCGAACACCTGCAGCGGTGCGACCTTCGGGTTGGCGGCGAAGGCGAGCAGGTCGTCGTCGGCGGCCAGCGCGGCCAGCGACGCGAGCTGCTCCTTGTAGGCCTCGCCCTGGTCGCCGGCGGTCTGGAACAGCGCTTCGGCGTACGGGCGCGCGATGGTGGCCAGCTCGGCCATGGTCAGAGCTCCGCCTTCAGCCGGCCGAGCAACTCGGCGTGCACGCCGGCGTTCACTTCCTTGCGCAGGATCTGCTCGGCGCCCTTGACGGCGAGCGCGGCCACGTGGTCGCGCAGCGCTTCGCGCGCCTTGATCGACTCCTGCTCGGCCTCGGCGCGGGCGGCGGCGACGATCTTGGCGCCTTCGTCGGCCGCGCGTCCCTTGGCCTCCTCGACCATCTGCTGCGCCAGCCGCTCGGCGTCGGCCAGGCGGCGCGCGACGTCGTCGCGTGCCGAGGCGAGCTGCTGCTCGACGCGCTTGTCTGCAGCCGCCAGCTCGGCCCTGGCCTTGTCGGCGGCCGACAGGCCGGCCGCGACCTTGGCGGCGCGCTCGTCGAGCGCACGTGCGATCGGCGGCCAGATGAACTTCATCGTGAACCAGACCAGGATCAGGAACACGATCATCTGGACGATCAGTGTCGCGTTGATGCTCACTCGAGTCCTCCTCGAAAAGGCTGCGGGAGGCGGGGCGCGCCCGGGTCGGGGCAGCGCCGCCGCGTCACCTCGGCGCGCGCCGCCCACACGAGGCCGCGGCGCGCGCCGTCGATCACTTCGGCAGGTTGGCGATCTGGCCGAGGAAGGGGTTGGCGGTGGCGAACCACAGCGCGATCCCCGTGCCGATGATGAACGCGGCGTCGATCAGGCCGACGAGCAGGAACATCTTGACCTGCAGCTCGCCCATCAGCTCGGGCTGGCGCGCGGCCGATTCGAGGTACTTGCCGCCCATCATGCCGATGCCGATGCAAGCGCCGATGGCGCCCAGGCCGATCATGAGGCCGGCGGCCAGCGCGACGAAGCTGATGATTTCCATTGCGTACTCCTAGTGAGGAAGGTTTTTCGAAGTGGGAAGGAACGGGGAGTTGCACTCAGCGCACCGCCGCCATCGATCCGGGCGGATCAGTGGGCGTCGTGTGCCTGACCGACGTAGACCAGCGCGAGCATCATGAACACGAAGGCCTGCAAGAGGATGATCAGGATGTGGAAGATGGCCCAGAGCGTGCCGGCGATGACGTGCCCGATGGTCAGCGGGATGCCGATCGCCGAGAAGAACGCGCCGCCCATCAGTGCGATCAGCAGGAACACGAGTTCGCCCGCGTACATGTTGCCGAACAACCGCATGCCGTGGCTCACGGTCTTGGAGACGAACTCGATGATCTGCAGCGCGAAGTTGAACGGGTAGAGCAGGAAGTGGTTGCCGAACGGCGCCGTGAACAGCTCGTGCAGCCAGCCGCCGAGGCCCTTGATCTTGATGTTGTAGTAGATGCAGATCAGCAGCACCGTGACCGACATCGCCATCGTCGCCGACAGGTCGGCCGTGGGCACGACGCGCATGTAGGCGTTGTGGTTGCCCTGCACCGTCTGCCAGGTCCAGGGCAGCAGGTCGACCGGCAGCAGGTCCATCGCGTTCATCAGCGTGATCCAGATGAACACCGTGAGCGCCAGCGGGCCGACGAACTTGCGGCTTTCCTCGTTGCGCACGATGCCGCGCGCCTCGGTGTCGACCCACTCGATCAGGAACTCGACCGCCGCCTGCAAGCGCCCCGGCACGCCCGCGTTCACGCTCTTGGCCACGCGCCACATCACGAAGCAGCTGAGCACACCCAGCAGCAGCGAGTAGCCGATCGTGTCGAGGTTCAGGGTCCAGAAGCCCGAGCCGACCTGCCAGTTGTGCAGATGGTGATTGATGTATTCGCCTGCGGTGAGGCCGCCACTCACCGCCTCGCCGCCTGCTTCCTGTGCCGCCATGTCGAACGCGCCTTCAGTTTCTCTTCGAGACCTTCTGCACTGCCTGCCCGTGCGCCGGTTGCCACCGCAAGGCCAGCCAGTACACCTTGATGCACAGCACGAGGCCGACCAGCAGCGCGGGCCAGCTCAGCGCCTGCACGACCTTCGGTGCCAGCATCAGCATGGCCACCGAAACCACGATCTTGACCCCCTCCCACAACATGAAGCTGACGGCGCTCACGCCGGGCGACAGGCTGCTCAGGCGGCTCGTCATGCCGCGCGCCATCAAGGCGCCCGGCACCACCACACAGGCGGCGCCGTAAAGCGCCGACCATCCCACCGATGCCCGGCCGGCGACGAGCGCTGCGACGAGCGCGACCGTTGCGCCGACCAGCCCCTGCATGCCGACCACGCGCCACGGCGACAACCGCGGCAGGCGTTCGCGCAGGGCCTGCGCCTCCTCCCGGGTCAGCGTCTTGCACGCCGCATCGGCCGCGCCGTCGTCGACGTCCGCCCATCGTTGCGAGCGCGCGGCCAAGGAGACGGGCGCGATCGCCATCACGGTCGGGGTTCAGTCTTCGGGTCTGGCGGGCAAAGCCTCGGGATTATATGTAGCAACGCGCGCCATTCCCCGCCGATCGGCGCTGTTGCGCTGTCGCGACAGCCGCGGCGCGCATTGCGGGTGGCGGCAACGCCGCGCCGGCGTCAACGGTGACCGCCGGCGGCGCACGGGATTGATCCAGCACGCCCCGGGCGCGGCACGGATGTGGTCTGATTGCGGCCTTCGCCGCCGCGGGCTGCGCTCGCGCGCGTGCCGTGCCGTGCCTGAATCCGTGATGAACCGATCGACCCCGCTGACGCGGCTCGCAGGCTGCGCGCTTGCGCTGGTGCCGTGGACCGCCATTCACGCCACGACGGCGGGGCCGGTGCTGAGCACGCCGCAAGTCAGCGCCGAACTGGTGGCGCACGCGCCGCAGGGCATCGCGGCCGCCAGGCCGCTGCAGCTCGGCCTGAAGCTCGAGCACAAGCCGGGCTGGCACACCTACTGGAAGAACCCGGGCGATTCGGGCCTGCCGACCACGCTCGCCTGGAGCCTGCCGGCCGGGGTGAGCGTGGGTGCGATCGAATGGCCGACGCCCAGGCGGCTGCCGATCGGCCCGCTCGTCAATTACGGCTACGAGGGCACGCTGCTGCTGCCGGTGACGGTGCAGGTGCCCGCCGGCTACGCGGCCGAGACGTTGCCCGTGCGCCTGCACGCCGAGTGGCTCGTGTGCAAGGAGGTCTGCATACCGGAGGCGGGCGACTTCGCGCTCGACGTGCCGGTGCGCGCGGCCACCGCGGGCAACGCGGCACTGTTCGAGGCGGCGCGTGCCGCGCGCGCGCAGCCGCTGGCCGGTGCCGTCGCGACAGCGCGGGTGCAAGACGGCGCACTCGACGTGCGCGTGAGCGGCCTGCCCGCGTCCTGGGTCGGCAGGACGATCGCGTTTTTTCCCGAGACGCCCGGCGTGCTGGACAACGCCGCCGCGCCCGACGCGCGCTGGCACGCCGGCGAGTGGCGTGCGCGTCTGGTGCTCGACGCGCAGCGCAGCGACGGCCCGGCGACCCTGCCCGTGGTGCTGGCCGTCGATGGCCAGGCCGCCGGGGTCGAGGTGGCGGTGAACGTCGAGGGCGGCTGGCCGCCGCTGCCACCCGTGCCCGGGGCCGGGGGGCAGACCACGGCGGCGACCGTCCCGCCGACCACGGCCGGCCCGAACGTCGCGCCGGCCGTCCCACCCGCCGGCCGCGGCCCGACGGCAGGGTCGGCAGGCTTGGGCGTGGCGATGCTGCTGGCCCTGGCCGGCGGCATGCTGCTCAACCTGATGCCCTGCGTCTTTCCGGTGCTCTCGCTGAAGGTGCTCGGCTTCGCGCGCCACGCCGCTCACCGCCGCACGCTGATCGGCGGCGGCCTGGCCTACACGGCGGGCGTCGTCGCCTCGTTCGTCGCGCTGGCCGCGCTGCTGCTGGCGCTGCGCGCCGGCGGCGAGCAGATCGGCTGGGGCTTCCAGCTGCAGGCGCCGGGCTTCGTCGCCGCGCTTGCCGTGCTGTTCACGCTGATCGGCCTGAACCTGGGCGGCGTGTTCGAGTTCGGCAGCCTGCTGCCCAGCGGCTGGCTGGGGGCGAGCGCCAGGCACCCGATGGCCGATGCGCTGCTGACCGGCGTGCTCGCCGTTGCGGTCGCATCGCCCTGCACCGCGCCCTTCATGGGGGCGGCGCTGGGCGTGGCCGTGACGCTGTCGACGGCAAACGCGCTGGCGGTGTTCGCCGCCCTCGGCCTGGGCATGGCGCTGCCCTACCTGGCGGCCAGCGTCTGGCCGGGGCTGGCGGCGCGGCTGCCGCGGCCCGGGGCGTGGATGGCGCACTTCAAGGCGCTGATGGCGTTCCCGATGTTTGCCACCGTGGTCTGGCTGGTCTGGGTGCTGGGGCAGCAGGTCGGCATCGACGGCGCGGCCGCGCTGCTCGGCGTGCTGGTCGCGGTGGCCTTCGCGGCCTGGGTGCTGGGTTCGGCCTCGCTGGGGCCGCTGGCGCGACGCGGCTTTGGCGCCGCGGCACTGCTGTTCGTGGTGGTGGCGCTGGCCTGGGCTGTGCCGTCGTGGCGCCACGAGGCGGTGGCGCGCAGCGCTGCGGCGGGTGAGCGCTGGCAGCCGTGGTCGCCCGAGCGCGTCACACAGGCGCTGGCGCAGGGGCAGCCGGTCTTCGTCGACTTCACCGCCGCGTGGTGCGTGACGTGCCAGTTCAACAAGCGCACGACGCTGGCGCGCGACGAGGTGCTCTCGGCCTTCGGCGGCAAGCGCGTGCTGCTGCTGCGCGCCGACTGGACGCGGCGCGACGCCGCCATCAGCGCCGAGCTGGCGCGGCTGGCGCGCAGCGGCGTGCCGGTGTACGCGCTCTATGCGCCGGGCGCCGCCGCGCCGTCGCTGCTGAGCGAGATCCTGAGCGTCGAAGAAATCAAGCGGGCGCTCGCCTCCCTGCCGTCCTGAGCGTCCCAGGGCCCGGCCCGCTCCCGGTGGCGGCGCCATGCTTGCTCGCGAGGCGTGAGCGGCGCCACAGGCCGACCGCGTGCCCTGGAGCAGCCAAGGCGGCAGTGCCACGCTGGCTCGAGGCGGTGCCGCCGCGCCCCCGCGCCTGCCCTCACGGCGGGCTCGCGTACTGCCGCGCGAGCCGCTCGAAGGCGTCGGTGGCCACCGGCCGGCCCAGTTCCTCCTCCAGCAGGGCAGCCACGGCGCCGGCCTGGCGAGCGGCTTCGGCGGCATCGAGGAACAGCAGCCGCGAGCGCCGCGCCAGCACGTCGCCCACCTCGCGCGCGAACTCGTAGCGCGCGGCGAAGCGGACCATCGCCTCGCTGAGGCCGCCGTGGCCGCTCTCGCCATCGCGCCACAGCCAGCGATCGGCGCCGCTCAGGTTCGCGAGCAGCGCGGCCTCGGTGCCGTACAGGTGGGCGCCCGGTGGTTCGGCCAGCGAGCGGCCCGGCGCGCTGCCCACCAGCGGCAGGCGCACCGTCACGCCGCCCGCCCGCACGGGCAGCAGGCCGCGCGCCATCGCCCGCGCGAGCACGTCCTCGGCCATCGCGCGGTAGGTGGTCCACTTGCCGCCGGTGACCGTGACCAGTCCCGAGCGCGCGACCGTCACCGTGTGCTCGCGCGACAGCGCCTTGGTGTTCTCGTCGTCGTCGCCGGCGTGCCTCACCAGCGGGCGCAGGCCGACCCACACCGAACGCACGTCGGCGCGTGTCGGTGCGCGCGCCAGGTAGCGGCCGGCTTCGCCGAGGATGAAGTCGACCTCGTCGCGAAACGCTGCCGGCTCGCGCACGATGTCCTCGCGCGGCGTGTCGGTGGTGCCGAGGATGGTCTTGCCGAGCCAGGGCACCGCGAACAGCACGCGGGCGTCGGACGTCCGGGGCACCATCAGCGCGTGTGTGCCGGGCAGGAACGAGCGCTCGACCACGAGATGCACGCCCTGGCTGGGCGCCACCATCGGCGCGCGTGCCGGCGCATCGTCGTCGCGATCCATGTCGCGCACGCTGTCGACCCAGACGCCGGTGGCGTTGACGACGCAGCGCGCGCGCACCTCGTGGCGCGTTCCGGTCTCGGCGTCCTCGGCCACGACGCCGCGCACGCGCGCGCCACCGGACGCGTCGCCCTGCCCCCGCGCGCCGGCGCTCGCGCCCTCGCGCAGCAGCGCCACCACCGGCGTGTGGTTGAGCACCAGTGCGCCGCGGGCCGTGGCCGTGCGGGCCAGCGCCACCGCCAGCCGGGCGTCGTCGAACTGGCCGTCCCAGTAGCGCACGCCGCCGATCAGGCCCTGGCGGCGCACCGTGGGCAGCGCCTCGACGGTGCGCGCGGCGGACAGCCATTGCGTGGCGCCCAGCCCGCGCGCCCCGGCCAGCAGGTCGTACATCTTCAGGCCCAGGCCGTAGAACGGCGGCTCCCAGCGATGGAACGCCGGCACGACGAAGGGCAGACGCTGCGCCAGGTGCGGGGCGTTGGTCAGCAGCACGCGGCGCTCGTGCAGCGCCTCGCGCACGAGGCCGATGTTGCCTTGCGCCAGATAGCGCACGCCGCCGTGCACGAGCTTGGTGGCGCGCGAGCTGGTGCCTTCGGCGAAGTCGCATGCTTCGAGCAGCACCGTGGACAGGCCGCGCGCCGCGGCGTCGAGCGCCACGCCCAGGCCGGTGGCGCCGCCGCCGATGACGACGAGGTCGCATTCGCGCCGCTCGGCCAGGCGTTTCAGCAGCGCGCTGCGCGCCAGCAGCGTGCTCACGATCGCGTGGGGCGCGAAGGGCGCGCGGCCGGCAGCCGCGCCTTGTGCAGTGGTGGCGCGCAGGCTCGGAGACTCATCGGCGGTCGGGCGTTCGGCGCGAAGGTGCAGATGATGCCGCATGCGTGCGGCGTGGCGTGGCGCCGCCGTTCACCAGCGTGCCGCCGGCGCGTCGAGGTCCGCCTTCAGGTAATGCGCGCCGGCGACGGGATTGAAGTAGAAGGGCGGGATCTCGACGAAGCCCAGCGTGGCATACAGGCCGCGCGCGGCCTCCATGTCGTCCAGCGTGTCCAGCAGCATCGTCGCATAGCCGGCGCGCGTGGCCTGCGCCATCAGCGCCTGCGCCAGCCGCCGCCCGAGCCCGAGGCCGCGGTAGGCCGGTCGCACGTACAGGCGCTTCATCTCGCAGGCGTTCGGATAGTCGACGTCGGCGAGCGGGCGCAGCGCGACGCAGCCGCCCGGCGCACCGTCGACCAGCGCCAGCAGCAGCACGCCGTGCGGTGGCGCGTACTCGCCGGGCAGTTCGGCGAGCTCGCGCTCGAAGTCCTGGAACCCCAGGTCGATGCCGAGCGAGTCGGCGTACTCGCGCATCAGCGTGCGCGCCAGCTCGATCTGCTGCGGGCCCTCGGCGACGACGGTGGCGATCTTGCGATCCACGGCGTTGCGACGGTGTGCCGCCTCACCCGCTGCCTGCGGACGAATCGCGCGCCTGATCCATCCCGGTGTCGGCGCTCAGCCGCCGAAGCTCGCCACCCACGCCGCAGCGGCGGCGCACGCGATCACGAGCGCGAGTGCGAGCAGCCGCTGCCGGGCGCCATCGGCCGATGCGGGAACGCCGGCGGGCAGCAGCTTGTCGCCGTGGATCATCGGCCGCACCAGATCGAGCCGCCTGCCGACGCGGTAGTAGACGATCGCCGCCACGTGCAGCACGACGAGCGCGACGATCAGCTTGCTGCCCCACTGCTTGTGCCACGCCGTGGCCGCCTGCGCCGTGGCGTTGGCGACGAAGCGGTTCAGCGGCCCGGTGTGGGCGATCTCGTCGTCGGCGACGAGCCCGGTGCTCACCTGCGCCACCAGCAGCGCCAGCATCGCCAGCACCGACAGGCTGCCCAGCGGGTTGTGGCCGATGTCGACGCGCTCGCCCGGGCCCAGGCGGCCGCCGACGTAGCGCAGCAGCCGACCCGGCGTCGGCACGAAGCTCGCAAAGCGCGACCAGTGCCCGCCGACGAAACCCCACAGCAGCCGGAATGCGAGCAGCGTGAAGGCGAGGTAGCCGAGCCGGAAGTGCCACGGCATCGCGTTGCCGCCGATGTTGGCCGTCACCACCGAGCCGACGACGGAGGCGGTGAGCACCCAGTGGAAAAGACGCGTCGGCAGATCCCACACGCGCACGACAGCGAGCGGCGTCGGCGGCGCGGGGGAAACGTCGGGCGGGCTCATGGCAGGCGCAACCATACCCTGCTTTGGGCGCGAGGCCGGATTCGCGCCGCGCACGCTGCTCGTGCGACGCGGCCCCGTCCGCTTGACTACACTCGCGGCCCGCGCCGGCCGGGCCTCCCGACGCCGGCCGTCCATCACCTCGACCCGGGAGTCCCCGCATGTTCCGCTCGCTGCCCACCGCTGCCGCTGCTGCGGCCTGCCTCGCCTGCGCGCTGCCCGCCGCAGCCCAGTTCCAGAAGCCCGAAGATGCCATCAAGTACCGCGAGAGCGTGATGTTCGTGATGGCCAACCACCTCGGCCGCATCGGCGCGATGGTGCAGGGCCGCGTGCCGTACGACGCGGCCGTGGCGACGCAGAACGCCGAGATCGTGGCCACGATGTCGCACCTGCCCTGGCCCGCGTTCGCCGAAAGCACGCCGGGCTCGGGCAAGGGCAAGGCGTCGAGCAAGATCTGGAGCGACCGCGCCAAGTTCGACGAGGCCGCGCGGAAGATGCAGGACGAAGTGGCCAAGCTGGTCGTCGCCGCGCGCACCAACAGCCTGGACAACGTCAAGTCCGCGTTCGGCTCCGTCGGGCAGGCGTGCAAGGGCTGCCACGACAATTTCCGCAATCAGTGACGTGCGCGCCGGTTGCGCCCTTTGCGCGCGCATGAGCGCTGCGCGGCGAGCGCGCTCAGCCTGCGGCTGGCTCGGCCAGACCGAGCACGACCCTGCGGGTCGACGCGCTCTTCTTGGTGATCGCTCACGTCCGCTGCGCGTACATGAGCGCGCCCCGAAAAGCGCGCTCAGCCTGCGGCTGGCTCGGCCAGGCCGAGCACGACCCTGCGCGTCGACGCGCTCTTCTTCTCGATCTTGGTGAGGGTGACGGGGCCGATCTCGGCCGTGTTCGCGACGTGCGTGCCGCCGCAGGGCTGCAGGTCGACGCCCTCGATGTCGATCAGGCGCACGCGGCCCAGGCCGCGCGGCGGCTGCGCGCTCATGCTGCGCACGAGGCCCGGATGGGCGTCGAGTTCGGCCTCGTCGATCCAGCGCGCGCGCACCGGGTGCGCTTCGCCCACCAGGCGTGCCAGCGCGGCGTTGAGCGCCTCCTTGTCGAGCGGCCCGGTCATGTGGAAGTCCAGCCGTGCGTAGGCGGCGGTGATCGAGCAGCCGTCCACCGGGTGCGGCACCAGCGCGCACAGCAAGTGCGTGGCGGTGTGAAAGCGCATGTGCGCGCGGCGGCGCGCCGCGTCGACGTGCGCGCGCACCTGCGCGCCCGGCGCGAAGGACGACAGATCGGCGCCGGCGGCCGGGACGTGTGCGATGTCGCCGTTGCGCGCCGCGAGCTTGCGCGTGTCGACGATCGCGAGTGCGGTGCCGTCGGCCGCCGTCAGCACGCCGCTGTCGCCGGCCTGGCCACCGCCCAGCGGATAGAACACGGTGCGGTCGAGCACGATGCCCGACGCGTCGACGGCGACCACGCTGGCCGTGCATTCGAGTCGCGCGGCGTCGTCGCGAAACAGTTCTTCGGTCATGTGCTCTCCAGGGTGACGAGGCCGCGCGGCGTCTCGAGTTCGGCCCGCAGCGCTGCGCCGGGCGCGGTGTCGACGTGCACCCCCGGCACCGAGAGCAGGGCGGCGATGGGCGCCGGCACGCCGCGCAGTTGCAGTGAACGCAGCGCGAGCGCACTCGGCGCCAGCGCGTGTGCCGGATGCGTGCCGCGCCACGCGATCAGCGTGGGCAGTGCGCCGCCGCAGGCCAATGCGCCGTCTTGCGGCACGCTGATCTGCCACTCGAGCCACCCGCGCGGCGTGTCGCGCCAGGCGTGCAGCGGCAGGCCCGGGTCGTGGCCGGCGGCGACGAACGCGGCCAGCGCATCGGCCAGCGCATCGGTGCGTGCGACCCAGTGCACGAGCCGCGGGCCGCTGTCCAGGCGCGCGCGCATCGCCGGCTCGTCGAGCGCGAACCAGCGCGGCCGCGGCAGACGCTGTGTCGCGTCGGCAGCGGCGTCGATGGCGATGATCTCGAGGTAGGCGAGCGGGAAGGTCGCGGTCGCGATCTTCGCCACCAGGTTGTGGGTGCCGAACTGCGCGTGCCGGCCGCCGCTGCCGGCGGCGACGCCGAGCGTGGCTTCGCACCACGCGGCGCCTTCGCTCAGCGTGCGGGCGGCCACGACGAGATGGTCGAGCGCGAGCGTCAAGCCTGCTCCCTCGCGAAGCGCCTGGACAGGTTCGTCGCTGCAGTCTAGTGCGGCGCGGCTGACGAGGCTGGAATGGGCATGGCCGCCGGGCGCACGCTGCGGCGCGCGCGCGCGGCGCGCCGCGGCCGCTGGCCGCCATTGCCGGAGGTGGCCCGCCCGGCCGACAATGCCGACCATGATGTTCGACAGCACGCAGCCGGCCCGGACCGCGCCGCTGATGCGGGTGAGCGAGTTCCAGCGCTATCTCGCAGAAGGCGAGCAGGAAACCCGCGCCGGCTCGACGCGCCTGAGCTCGCTGAACCCGTCGCTGCTCATCGATCTGCAGCGCTTTGCGCGCGCCGAGAGCGCCGGCAGCGCCGATGGCGCGCTCGAGGTGCTGGAGGTGCTCGCCGCGGCGGTGCGGCATGCGCGGCCGCTGCGGGTGCACCTGCAGCACGAATACCGCGTGGTGCCGCTCACGGTGTTTCCGAACGAGCACCAGATGCACTGTCCGGTGGCGCTCGCGACGCTGCTGCAGTGGCGGCTGACCGAGTTGCGCGTGCTGCACGTCGAGCCGGCGCGCATCGCGGCGCACGATCCCGCGCGGCCCGGACCCGAGGCCCATCACCATGCACCGCTCGGGCCGCTGCTGTGGGAGCTGGCGCTGCGCGGCGCGCGCGACGAACTGTTGCCCGAGATCGGCGGCAGCGCCGCCTATCGCGTGGCGCCGGGGGTGGACCTGTCGCGCCTGGACCTGGCCGGCACGCTCGCCGCCGCCGTGCAGCGGCTGGCTCGGCAGACCACCAACCTGCGCGAGATTGCCGGCTGGCCCGGCTTCGATCGCGAGCGCGCGATGCGCATGCTCAACGGCCTGTATCTGCACGGCGCGCTGATGGTGAGCCGCTCGCATCCGGCCGCCACCAACCTCGACTGGACGAGTGGCGAAGCGGACCCGGCGCGCTGAAGCGATGTGGCCCCCACGCCGGCGTCGTACGCTGCCCCCCGCGCGGCGGCTGGGGCCTGGGGAGCGGGCGTGAGTGGTTCGTTCACAGGTTCTCAGGGCGGGCCGGCGGTGGCGCTGGACAGCGCCTCCCAGCGTTCGAGGCAGGCCATCAGCTCGTCCTCGATCTGCGCGTGACGCGACGCGGCCGCCGCCGCCTCCTGCGGTGCGCGCACGAAGAAGCCGGGGTCGGCGAGCAGGACGTCGAGCGCCTTCTGCTCGGCTTCCAGTGCGTCGATGCGCGCGGGCAGCGCCTCGAGCTCGCGCTGCGCCTTGTAGCCGAGCTTGGCGCGCAGCGCGCTGCGCTCGCGCGGCGGCGCAGGCTGCTGCGGCGGGCGCGCCGATGCCGCCGGCGCCGCGACGCGCGCGCGTTCGCGCTGGCGCCGCCAATCCTCGTAGCCGCCTTCGTACTCGCGCCACAGGCCCGGGCGTCCGCCGAAGGCCGGGTCGCCCTCCCACGCGATCGTGCTCGTCACCACGTGATCGAGGAAACGCCGGTCGTGGCTGACCAGGAACACCGTGCCCGCGTAGTCCTGCAGCAGGTCTTCGAGCAGTTCGAGCGTGTCGATGTCCAGATCGTTGGTCGGCTCGTCGAGCACCAGCACGTTGGCCGGCAGCGCGAACAGGCGCGCCAGCAGCAGCCGGTTGCGCTCGCCGCCGGACAGCGTGCGCACCGGTGCGCCGGCGCGCTCGGGCGCGAACAGGAAGTCGCCGAGGTAGCTCGTGACGTGCTTGCGCACCGTGCGGCCCGACTCCTGGCGCTCGATCCACTCGCTGCCCGGGCTGATGGTGTCGGCCAGCGTCGCGTCGGCATCGAGTGCGGCGCGCTGCTGGTCGAAGTAGGCAACCTGCAGCCGCGTGCCGCGGCGCACCGTGCCCGACGTCGGTGCGAGCTCACCGAGGATCAGGCGCAGCAGTGACGTCTTGCCCGCGCCGTTGGGGCCGACGATGCCGATCTTGTCGCCGCGCTGCACGGTGGTGCCGAAGCGATCGATCACGAGCCGCTCGCCGTAGCGCAGGCTGACGTCGCGCAGCTCGGCGACGATGCGCCCGGGCGCGACGCCGGCGTCGACGCCCAGGCGTACGCGCCCCAGCGTGTCGCGGCGCGCCGCGCGCTCGGCGCGCAGCCGCTGCAGCCGCGCCACGCGCCCGGCGCTGCGTGT
>JAFECX010000101.1 GCA_018241895.1 Pseudomonadota bacterium | reverse complement strand
GCATCGGGCGCGCGGGCGGCGGCGCACGCGGCGCGGCGCAGGGCGCCCGCGGTGCGCCACAGGTCGCAAATTGAGCGTCGATTCGTCGCGTCATCCGCTCAACCCGGGCCGGGGGGCTGCCGAAAATGCCCTGGCGGCCGTCGCTGCGCGCGCCGCTGAGCCGGCGCGCCGTGGCCGGCGCTGCACGCATCGGCCCAACCCGAACCCACACCCACGCCATGCTCGACCCGATCCCTCCAGCGCTGCCTGCGGACGGCCGCTGGCCGCTCGTGGCCGCGGCCGATCTGCAGGACCACCTGATGGTGGCGAGCAACGACCTCGAACGCCTGCAGCGCCTGCTCGACGACGCGGCGCAGGCGCTGCTGGGCCATTTCACGCACGCCACGCAGCGCGTCGACGGCGCGCTCGCGGCCTTCGACGGCGAGGCGCACCCGATGCACGACGTGCGCGCCGCGCTCGGCAACGCGATCACCGCGCTGCAGTTCCAGGACATGGCGAGCCAGCTCATCGCCCACACCTCGCGGCGCCTGCGCAACTGCGCCGACCGGCTGGCGCGCGACGCGATGGGCGCCGACGACGAAGGCGAAGCGCTGGTCGAGCCGCTGCCGCTGCGCCCCAACCCCGTGACCCAGGACGAGATGGACGCAGGGTCCGTCGAACTGTTCTGAACCGCAGACACGAGCCCGGAGAGAACTCATGCACTCGATCCTTGCCGTCGACGACAGCGCCTCGATGCGCCAGATGGTCTCGTTCACGCTCAAGAACGCCGGCTTCGCCGTCGTCGAGGCGGTGGACGGCCAGGACGCGTGGGAGAAGGCGGCCAAGAACGACTTCGACCTCGTGCTGACCGACCAGAACATGCCGCGCATGGACGGCATCGGCCTCACCCGCAAGCTGCGCGAGAACCCGAAGTTCAAGGCGACGCCGATCCTGATCCTGACCACCGAGAGCAGCGACCAGATGAAGCAGGCCGGGCGCGCGGCCGGCGCCACCGGCTGGCTGGTCAAGCCCTTCGACCCCGCCAAGCTGGTCGAGGTGATCGGCAAGGTCATGCGCTGATGCGGCACCGGGCAGCGAGAGCAAGGAGGACCGTGGACCATGGGTGACCCGCGTCAGGACAGCGCATCGGCGGCGGCCGGCATCGACCTCAGCCAGTTCTATCAGGTCTTCTTCGAGGAGGCGGCGGAGAACCTGGAGTCGATGGAGCAGCGGCTGCTCGGCCTCGACCTCGAGCAGGCCGACGACGAGCAGCTCAACGCCATCTTCCGCTGCGCGCACTCGGTCAAGGGGGGCGCCGCGACCTTCGGCTTCGCCGACGTGGCCGAGCTCACGCACGAGATGGAGACGCTGCTCGACAGGCTGCGCCGCCACGAACTCGCGCCGAGCAACCCGATGGTCGACGCGCTGCTCGCCTCGGGCGACGCGCTCAAGGAGATGCTGGCGCGCCACCAGGGCAACGGCGCGGCGCCGATCGACACGCACGAGTTGTGCGCGACGATCCGTGCGCTCGTGGCAGGGCGTGCGCAGGCGGCGCCCGAGCCCGCGGCAGCGTCGCTGCCCGTGGCGGCATCGGCACCCGCACCGGCAGCCGCAGCCGCCGCCGCCGCGTCGGCTCCTGGAGCGGCATCCGCATCCGCATCCGCATCGGCGCCGGCGGCGGCCGCAGCGGCCCCCGCGCGCGCACCGATCCGCACCACGGCGCGCGCACTCGAGCTGATGGTGGGCCCGCTGGACGATCCGTCGCTGGCCGACAACCTGGTCGAGCTGTTCCAGGAGATCGCCGATCTGGGCTCGATCGAGCCGCTGGACGGCGGCCGCGCCGCCGACGGCATGCGGCGCTTTCGCGTCGTCACCGCAAGCACCGACGACGAACTCGTCGACCTGTTCGGCTTCCATGTCGCGCGCGAGCAGGTGCAGCTCAGGCCGGCGGACGACGGCTACGGCTTTCATCACGGCAACCCGGGCGCGCCCGAGCGGCTCGATCCGCCCGATCCGGGCTACGGCTTCTTCGAGCACGCGCCCGGCGCGCCGCTGCAGGAGCCCGCCGCCGCCGCTGCGGCCCCTGCCGCCGCCGCGCTGCCGGCCCGCACGCCCGCGGCCAAGGCGGAGGGGCGCGCGGCCTCGGGCAGCCCCGAGTCGAGCACGCTTCGGGTCTCGGTGGAGAAGGTCGACCAGCTCATCAACCTCGTCGGCGAGCTCGTCATCACGCAGGCCATGCTGGCGCAAAACGGTGCGCAGGTCGACGGCGCGCAGCACCAGCAGCTGCTCGCCGGTCTCGCGGATCTCGAACGCAACACGCGCGACCTGCAGGAAGCCGTGATGTCGATCCGCATGATCCCGATGTCGCTCGTCTTCAACCGCTTTCCGCGCATGCTGCGCGACCTGGCGGCCAAGCTCGGCAAGAAGCTCGAGCTGGTGCAGGTGGGCGAGGCGACCGAACTCGACAAGGGCCTGGTCGAGAAGATCACCGACCCGCTCACGCACCTCGTGCGCAACAGCGTCGACCACGGCATCGAGTCGCCGGCCGAGCGCGTGGCCAAGGGCAAGCCCGAGCACGGCACGATCACGCTGGTGGCCAGCCACCAGGGCGGCAGCATCGTCATCGAGGTGCGCGACGACGGCAAGGGCCTCAGCCGCGCCAAGCTGCTGGCCAAGGCGCGCGAGCGCGGCATCGAGGCCCCCGACACGCTCGCCGACGCCGAGGTCTACGGCCTCATCTTTGCGCCCGGCTTTTCCACCGCCGACCAGGTGACCGATGTCTCCGGGCGCGGCGTCGGCATGGACGTGGTCAAGAAGAACATCACGGCGCTGGGCGGCACGGTCGAGATCGACAGCGCCGAGGGCTACGGCATGACGGTGCGCGTGCGCCTGCCGCTCACGCTGGCCATCATGGACGGCATGAGCGTGGGCGTGGGGGAGGAGTGCTACATCCTGCCGCTGGCCAGCGTGGTCGAGTCGTTCCAGGTGCGCGCCGGCATGATCCGCACGATCGGCGGCAGCGGCCGCGTCGTCGAGGTGCGCGGCGAGTACATGCCGGTGAGCGACCTGCAGCAGGTGTTCGCCGTGCCGCGCTGCGAGTGCGAGCACGCGGGCGCCATCATGGTGGTGGTCGAGGCCGAGGGCGGCCGCGTCGCGCTGCTGGTCGACGAACTGCTCGGCCAGCAGCAGGTCGTCGTCAAGAACCTCGAGGCCAACTACCGCAAGGTGCCCGACATCTCGGGCGCCACGATCATGGGCGACGGGCGCGTCGCGCTGATCCTCGACATCGGTTCGCTGGTGCGGCGCTCGCGGCACTGAGAGGCCATCGAGGCACGCGGCCGCGCATGCGGCCTGCGAGCGCCACCCGCACCCCGCGCAAGATCTTCACGCTACAGCCGCAGGCACGCGTGCCGATACCCAGCCGAGCGCCCGAGCGCGCACAGGAGAAGCCATGGAAACGATCGCCGAAGCCCGCCCCGTGACCCGCGGCGAACCGCCCCTTGCCGCCGTCTGCGCCGCACCGGCAGGCGCGCGCGCGGTGGGCGGCGAGTACCTCACCTTCCGCCTCGGGGCCGAGGAGTACGGCATCGACATCCTGCGCGTGCAGGAGATCCGCAGCTACGAGCCGCCGACGCGCATCGCCAACGCGCCGCCCTTCGTCAAGGGGGTGGTCAACCTGCGCGGCGTCATCGTGCCGATCGTCGACCTGCGGCTCAAGCTCGCCTGCGAGCGCGCCGAGTACGGCGACTTCACGGTCGTCATCGTGCTCAACGTCAAGGGCCGCGTCGTCGGCGCGGTGGTCGACTCGGTATCCGACGTGCTCGAGCTCGACTCCGGCGCGATCAAGCCCGCACCCGAGCTGGCGTCGAGCGTCGATGCGAGCTTCATCACCGGCATCGGGGCCGTGCGCAACGGCCAGGGCGACAGCGACCGCGAACGCATGCTGATCCTCATGGACATCGAGGCGCTGATGGGCAGCGCCGACATGGGGCTCGTCGGCTGACAAGCCGATCGAAGCGGCCCGACGCCCGCCGGCATGGCCGTCGCGCGCGATTCGTTTTCGTTCCCGCAACCCGGTGCCGACGGCCGCGCCGGGACGTCCCGCCACCCCGGCCGCCCCCCCCCCACGTATCGAGGAGTGATCCCCATGAAGCTGCTTCCCGCATCCGCTGCCGCGCTGGCGCTTGCCGTCGCGCTGCCCGTCTTCGCCAACGCCACCAAGGACGAGGCGGTGGCGATGGTCAAGAAGGGCGTCGCATTCATCGGCGCCAACGGTTCCGACAAGGCCTACGCGGCCATCACCGCCAAGGACAAGGAGTTCGTCAAGGACGACCTGTAACTGGTCGTCTACGGCCTGGACGGCAAGGTGCTCGCGCACGGCGCGAACGACAAGTTCGTCGGCAAGAACCTGATCGAGGCCACCGACGTCGACGGCACGTACTACGTCAAGGACCGTGTCGCGATGGTCAAGGCCAAGCCCGGCGGCGCCTGGCAGGAATACAAGTTCACCAACCCGGTGAGCAAGAAGATCGAGCCCAAGGTCATGTACTGCGAGAAGCAGGCCGAGACCGCAGTCTGCGGCGGCATCTACAAGTAAGCGCGCGAGGCGCCCGCCCGGCGCCACCCATGTCGGCGCTGCGGCCGTCGCACCACCCCATCGAGGCTGACCCATGAAACTGAGCAGCAAGCTGATCGCCGCTCCGCTCGTCACGGCCGCCGTCGCGCTCGCCGCCGGCGGCGCGCTGATGCTGGCGACGACCACCAGCGCGGACAAGGAGCGCCGCCAGGTCGCCGAGGATATCGACGCCTACCGGGCGCTCGGTGCGGCGCAGGGCACGCTGGGCAACGTGCACTCGGGCGTCTATCGCACGCTGGCGATCATGAACTCGTTCGACGCGGCCCGCCTCGAGGCCTTCGCCGCCGACGTGCAGAAGGACATGGGCGCGGTGAGTGCCGCGCTCGCCAGGCTGGCGGCCGCGCAGCCGCAAGGCAGCGCGCTGCGCCGTCGCATCGATGCGCTGGCGCCGCTGACGACGCAGTACGCCAAGCAGCTGGGCAAGGCGATCGAGATCGGATCGGCCGAAGTCAATCTGGGCGTGGCCGCGATGAGTGCGGCCCAGAAGAGTTACGACGCGCTCGGCCAGGGCCTGGCCGAGATCGCCGCGCTGAGCGCGCAGGCGTTCCAGGAGCGCGGGGCCGAGCAGCAGGCCGGCGCGCTGCAGCTGATGGCGCTGATCGGTGCGCTGCTCGCACTGGCGGTCGGCGGCGTCGTCGCCGGCGCCTGGACGATGCAGCGACGCCTGACGCGCGACGTCGATCGTGCGCTCGAGCTCAGCCACGAGGTCGCCGGCGGCAACCTGCTGGCCGCCGCGCCGAGCGAGCGCAACGACGAGATCGGCGAGCTGCTGCGTGCGCTCGGCGGCATGACGACACAGCTGCGCGCTTCGCTGCGCACGGTGCACGAGGCCGCGCAGAGCATGGGCACGGCCGCCGGCGAGATCGCCTCGGGCAATGCCGACCTCAGCCAGCGCACCGAGCAGACGGCGAGCAGCCTGCAGCAGACCGCGAGCTCGATCGCCCAGCTCACCGGCAACGTCACGCAGACGGCGGAGTCGGCGCGCACCGCCACCCAGCTCGCGGCGTCGGCCTCGGGCGTGGCCGAGCGCGGCGGCGCGGTCGTCTCGCAGGTGGTGGCGACGATGAGCGAGATCGACGCCGCGTCGCGGCGCATCGCCGACATCATCGGCACCATCGACGGCATCGCCTTCCAGACCAACATCCTGGCCCTCAACGCCGCCGTCGAGGCCGCGCGTGCCGGCGAGCAGGGACGCGGCTTCGCCGTCGTTGCCGCCGAGGTGCGCAGCCTGGCGCAGCGCAGCGCCGAGGCGGCGCGCGAGATCAAGGGGCTGATCGGCACCAGCGTCGAGAAGGTCGACGCCGGCGCACGCCTGGTGGCCGATGCCGGCAAGACGATGGGCGAGATCGTGACCAGCGTGCAGCGCGTCACCGACGTCATCGCCGAGATCAGCGCCGCGGCGGGCGAGCAGAGCAGCGGCATCTCGCAGGTCAACGGCGCGGTCGCGCAACTCGATCGCGCCACGCAGCAGAACGCCGCGCTGGTCGAGCAGAGCGCCGCGGCCTCCGAGTCGCTGCGCGCGCAGACGACGCAACTGGCACGCGTGGTGGCGTCGTTTCGCATCGGCGAGGGCGCCGCCGCCGACGCGCCGCCGCCGATCGCGCCCACAGCGCCGGCCGCCGCCGTGCCGCCCGCGCCCGCGCTGCGGGTGC
>JAFECX010000100.1 GCA_018241895.1 Pseudomonadota bacterium | reverse complement strand
GGCGTCGGCGCCGGCGACCGTTCCCGAACAGCGCCCGGGCGCTGCGGCGGCCGGCCTGCCGCACGCCTCGCCGTCGATCCGCCGCATGGCACGCGAGCTCGGCGTGCCGCTCGAGGAGGTCAAGGGCAGCGGGCCCAGGGGCCGCATCACCGAGCCCGACCTGCAGGGCTTCGTCAAGGCGGTCATGGCCGGCGACACGAAGACCGCGGCGCAACAGGCCAAGGTGCCGGCTGCGGCGGCTGCGGGCGGCACGCTGCCCGGCCTGCTGCCGTGGCCGCAGGTCGATTTCGCGAAGTTCGGCCCCGTCGAGCGCGCGGACCTGTCGCGCATCAGGAAGATCAGCGGCGCCAACCTGCATCGCAACTGGGTGCTGATTCCGCACGTCACCAACCACGACGACGCCGACATCACCGAGCTCGAAGCGTTCCGCGTGCAGCTCAACAAGGAGCACGACAAGAGCGGCGTGAAGGTCACGCTGCTCGCCTTCCTCATCAAGGCCTGCGTCGCGGCCCTGCGCAAGTTCCCCGAGTTCAACGCCAGCCTGGACGGCGATCAGCTGGTGCTGAAGAAGTACTTCCACATCGGCTTCGCCGCGGACACGCCCACCGGCCTCGTCGTGCCGGTGCTCAGGGACGCCGACGCCAAGGGCATCCTGCAGATCAGCAAGGAGATGGGCGAGCTGGCGGCCAAGGCGCGCGAGGGCAAGCTCGCGCCGGCGCAGATGAGCGGCGGCTGCTTCTCGATCAGTTCGCTGGGCGGCATCGGCGGCACCTACTTCACGCCGATCATCAACGCGCCCGAGGTCGCGATCCTCGGCGTGTGCCGCAGCGAGTGGCGCCCGAGGTGGAACGGCGAGAAGTTCAAGCCTCGGCTCATGCTGCCGCTGTCGCTGTCGTGGGATCACCGCGTGATCGACGGCGCGTCGGCGGCGCGTTTCAACGTCTACCTCGCGAGCGTGCTTGCCGACTTCCGGCGCGTGCTGCTGTAGGCCCTGCGGCCGCGGGCACGCACGCGCCGGCTGTGCGCCGCGCAGCGTCCGCGGCCCGGCGCGCTCGTGAACAAGCCGACAACTCGACAGCCCAGAGGAGACCATGGCCCAGATCGAGATCAAGGTGCCGGACATCGGCGACTTCAAGGACGTGGCCGTCATCGAGCTGCTGGTCAAGGTCGGCGACACCATCGCCGCCGAGCAGAGCCTGGTCACGGTCGAGAGCGACAAGGCGTCCATGGAGATCCCTTCGTCGCACGCGGGCGTGGTCAGGGAGCTCCGGGTCGCCCTCGGCGACAAGGTGAGCGAGGGCAGCGTGCTGCTGCTGCTCGAAGTGGCGGACAGCGCCGCCGCGGCCGGTGCGGCCGCAGCGCCTGCGGCGGCGGTGGCCGCGGCGGGGCTGGCGACCACGGCGCCGGCACGCGCATCGGCCGTTGCCGCAGCCAGCCCCGCAGCGCCCGCGCAAGCGGCGGCGCAGGCAGGCAGCGACCGCGGCGCCGTCGACCACGAGTGCGACCTGCTGGTGCTCGGCGCCGGCCCGGGCGGCTATTCGGCCGCCTTCCGCGCCGCCGACCTCGGCCTGAAGACCGTCGTCGTCGAGCGCTACGCGACGCTGGGCGGCGTGTGCCTGAACGTCGGCTGCATCCCGAGCAAGGCGCTGCTGCACGTGGCGGCGGTGATGGACGAGGTGAAGCACTTCGCCGAACTGGGCGTCGCCTACGGCGCGCCCACGGTCGACGCCGCGAAGCTGCTGGCGCACAAGAACAAGGTCGTGCACAAGCTCACCCAGGGCCTGGGCGCGATGGCGCGCCTGCGCCACGTGCAGATCGTGCGCGGCTACGGCGCCTTCGTCGATGCGCACCACGTCGTCGTCGAGCAGACGCAAGGCGCCGGGCAGGACAAGAGCGGCAAGACCCAGACCATCCGCTTCAGGCAGTGCATCATCGCCGCCGGCTCGCAGGCCGTGCGGCTGCCGTTCCTGCCCGACGACGCGCGCATCGTCGACAGCACCGGCGCGCTCGAGCTGCGCAAGGTGCCGCAGAAGATGCTGGTCGTCGGCGGCGGCATCATCGGCCTCGAGATGGGCACGGTGTACAGCACGCTGGGCGCGCGCCTGGATGTGGTCGAGATGCTCGACGGCCTGATGAGCGGCGCCGACCGCGATCTCGTCAAGGTGTGGCACAAGCTCAACGCGCCGCGCTTCGACCGCATCATGCTGAAGACGAAGACCGTGGGCGCCGAGGCCACCGCCGAGGGCATCCGCGTGCAGTTCGAGGCCGCCGACGGCACGCGCAGCGAGGGCCTGTACGACCTCGTGCTGCAGGCCGTGGGCCGCAGCCCGAACGGCCGCAAGATCGGCGCCGAGAAAGCCGGCGTCGCGGTCGGCGAGCGCGGCTTCATCGCGGTGGACGCGCAGATGCGCACCAACGTGGCGCACATCTTCGCCATCGGCGACGTCGTCGGCCAGCCGATGCTGGCGCACAAGGCGGTGCACGAGGCGCACGTGGCGGCCGAAGTCGCCGCCGGCGAGGCGCTGGGCGACGCGAAGCTCGCGCGCACGCACTTCGACGCACGCGTGATCCCGAGCGTGGCCTACACCGACCCCGAGGTGGCCTGGGTCGGCCTGACCGAAGACGAGGCGAGGGCGCAGGGCATCGAGGTCACGAAGGGCCTGTTCCCGTGGACGGCCAGCGGCCGCGCCATCGCCAACGGCCGCGACGAGGGCGTCACCAAGCTGCTGTTCGACGCGGCCACGCAGCGCATCGTCGGCGGCGGCATCGTCGGCACGCACGCCGGCGACATGATCGGCGAGGTGGCGCTGGCCATCGAGATGGGCGCCGACGCCATCGACATCGGCCAGACCATCCATCCGCACCCGACGCTGGGCGAGAGCATCGGCATGGCCGCCGAGGCCGCGCACGGCCGCTGCACCGACCTGCCGCCGCCGCGGCGGCGCTGAGCGGGCACGACGCCGCAGGCGCGCGCCGCCGATGTGCGGCTGCGACTGCGGCGCGGGGATGGCCGGCGCGCGGCGGCCGGCTTGGGGATTCAGGCCGGCGCCCGGCCGTACAACGTCACGAACTCGCGCAGCCGTTGCGCATGCCAGGGCTGCAACTGGCCCCACTCGAAGCGCCACGACCACCAGCCGTTGGGCTCGCCGGGGTAGTTCATGCGGCAGTCGCTGGGCAGGGTCAGCACGTCCTGCAGCGGGATCACCGCGGTGTCGGCAACGCTGGCCATCGCGCTGCGGATCAGTGTCCACGGCATCTCGCGGCCGTCGGTGTCCAGGTAGGCGCGCGCGAGGTGCTTTTCGCGCTCGCTGGCCTTGTCCCACCAGCCGGCGGTGGTGTCGTTGTCGTGGGTGCCGGTGTAGACGACGCGTTCGTGCTCGTGGTGGTGCGGCAGGTAGGGGTTGGTGGCGTCGGCGTCGAAGGCGAACTGCAGGATGCACATGCCGGGAAAGTCGTACTTGCGGCGCAGCGCCACGACGTCGGGCGTGATCACGCCCAGGTCCTCGGCGATGATGGGCAGTTCGCCCAGCGCGCGCGCCAGCGCGTCGAACAAGGCCTCGCCCGGCCCCGGGCACCAGCGTCCGCGCACCGCCGTGGCCTCGCTGGCCGGAACCTCCCAGTAGCCGGCGAAGCCCCGGAAGTGGTCGATGCGCAGGATGTCCATCAGCTCGAACGCCCGGCGCACGCGCTGCACCCACCACGCGAAGCCCTCGCGCTCGTGCTCGGCCCAGCGGTACAGCGGATTGCCCCAGCGCTGTCCGGTGGTGCTGAAGTAGTCGGGCGGCACGCCCGCCACCACGGTGGGCTGGAGCGTCGCGTCGAGCTCGAAGAGTTCGGGCCGCGCCCACACCTCGGCGCTCAGCGCGGCGATGTAGATCGGCGCGTCGCCGATGATGCGCACGCCCTTGCCGTTGGCGTAGGCCTTGAGTGCGGCCCACTGCCGAAAGAAGCGCCACTGGCAGAACTCCCAGAACGCGATGCGCTCGGCGTGCGCGCGGCGCGCCGCGTCCAGCGCCGAGGCCGCGCGCCGCGCGAGCGGCGGATCCCACAGCCACCAGTCCTTCCACTCGAAGCGCTCGGCCAGCGACATGAAGAGGGCGTAATCGCCGAGCCAGTCGGCCTGTTCGTGGCGAAAACGCCCGAAGTCCTCGCGCTGTGCGGCGCTGCCGGCGGCGGCGAAACGCCGCGCCGCCTTGGCCAGCCGCTCCATGCGGAACGGGTGCACCGCGGCGAAGTCCAGGCGTGCGTGCTGCAGATGCGCCGTCGGCTCGAGGTCGGCGGCGTCGAGCCAGCCCTCGCGCTGCAGTTCGGTCAGGTCGATCAGCAACGGGTTGCCGGCAAAGGCCGAATTGCTCATGTACGGCGAGTTGCCCGGGCCGATGCCCGTCAGCGGCAGCACCTGCCACAGCGTCTGGCCGGCGGAGACGAGCCAGTCGACGAAGTGATGGGCGTGCGGGCCGAGATCGCCGCTGCCGTGCGGGCCGGGCAGGCAGGTCGGGTGCAGCAGAACGCCGCTGGCGCGGGGCAGTCTCATCGTCAGGCTCCTGGCCGCGGCTGCGGGTCGCACGCGCGCGAGGCATCGCGCAGCAGCCAGACGCTGCGCGCCGGCAACGAGAAGGCCGTGGCGCCTTCGCGACGCCACGCGCTGCGGCCGTCGGCTTGCGTCGAGTCGAGCTCGGCGACCCAGTCGCCGGCCGGCAACTCGAACTCGACCTCGAAGTCGCGCGCGTTGAACAGCAGCAGCACGGCGGCGCTGTCGTTGCCGCCATCGCTCAGGCCGGCGTTGCGGCCGCCGATCAGCGCGCCCAGCACGCGCGAGGTGCGGTTCTGCCAGTCCTCCGGGTCGAGCGGCCTGCCGGCGCGATGCAGCCAGGCCAGGTCGGCGCGGCCGTTCGCATCCGCCTGGCCGGTGTACCAATGCCCGGACGGCGGCAGCAGGCGGCGACGCAGCGCGATCACGTGCGCGGTGAAGGCGACCAGATCGTCGTCGGCGCCGGCCCAGTCGAGCCAGGTGATCTCGTTGTCCTGGCAGTACGGGTTGTTGTTGCCGCGCTGCGTGTGGCCGATCTCGTCGCCGGCGGCCAGCATCGGCGTGCCGTGCGCGAGCAGCAAGGTGGCGAGCAAGGCGCGCACGAGGCGCGCACGCCGCGCCAGCACGTCGGGCTGCGTCGTTGGACCCTCCCAGCCGCAGTTCCAGCTCAGGTTGTGCGACGGGCCGTCGCGGTTGTTCTCGCCGTTGGCCTCGTTGTGGCGCAGGTCGTAGCTGACGAGGTCGGTGAGGTTGAAGCCGTCGTGCGCGACGACGTAGTTCACCGATTCGAACGGCGCGCGCGCGCGCTGCTGGAACAGATCTGCCGAGCCCGCCAGCCGCAGTGCGAACTCGCCGCGCGTGCATTCACCGCCGAGCCAGAATGCGCGCGCGGTGTCGCGGAAGCGGTCGTTCCACTCGAGCCAGCCGGTGGGGAACTGGCCGAGCTGGTAGCCCCCCGGACCCAGGTCCCAGGGCTCGGCGATCAGCTTCGTGCCCTGCAGCGCCGGATCCTGGGCCACCGTCCTGAAGAACGCCGCCAGGCGCTCGAAGTGGGCCGGGTCGCGGCCCAGCACCGGCGCGAGGTCGAAGCGAAAGCCGTCGACACCCATCTGCTGCACCCAGTAGCGCAGGCTGTCGAGCACGAACTGCAGCACGCGCGGCTGGCGGATGTCGAGCGTGTTGCCGCAGCCGCTCCAGTTGTCGTAGCCGCCGGGGTCGCCGACGGGCGCCCGGTACCAGCCGGGATTGTCCAGGCCGCGCCAAGCGAGCGTCGGCCCGTGCACGTCGCTCTCGGCGGTGTGGTTGTAGACGACGTCGATGATGACCTCGATGCCCGCCGCATGCAGCCGCTGCACCATGGCGCGGAACTCGCGCCGTGGCTCGCGCGTCGCCGCGTAGCGCGGTTCGGGACAGAAGTAGCCCAGCGTGTTGTAGCCCCAGTGGTTTACGAGGCCGCGCGCGACCAGCGCCTGCTCGTCGAGCTTGTGCTGCACCGGCAGCAGCGAGACGGCGCTGATGCCCAGGCGCTGCAGGTGCGCGATCGCCGCGTCGCTCGCCAGCGCGGCGTACGTGCCGCGCTGCGCCTCGGGCACGCCGGCAAGGCGCATGCTGAACGCGCGCACGTGCAGCTCGTAGAGCACGCTGTCGGCCAGCGCGTGTCGCGGACGCTGCCAGAGCGGTGCAGGCCCGTCGTCGACGACGCGTGCCTTGTGCGCGTGACGCGCGTTGTCGCGTGCGTCGGGCTGTGCCGGCTGGGCCGGGTCGGCGCCGAAGTGCGGCGCGCTCCAGTCGAAGCCGCCCGCGGGCGCGACGATCTCGCGCGCCCAGGGGTCGAGCAGCAGCTTGTGCGGGTTGAAGCGCAGGCCGCGCTCGGGGCGCCACGGGCCGTGCGCGCGCAGGCCGTAGACGAGCCCGGCGGCCGCGCCCGGCAGACGGCCGTGCCAGACGTCGCCGCTGCGCGCCGGCAAGGTGCCGCGCGCGAGTTCGCTGCGGCCGTCGTCGTCGAACAGGCACAGATCGATGCGCGCGGCGTGCGCCGAGCTGACGGCGAAGTTGACGCCGTCGCCGTCGACGCTGGCGCCCAGCGGCCAGGGGCGTCCGGCTTCGAGCTGCCGATTCGCGAGGTTCGCCGCCGTCGGCGGGCCCTGATCGGCCGCAGTCTGGTTCATGGCATCCACGGCAGGAAGACCGCGGCGGGCGACGGCACGTCGACGACGATCGAGTGCGCGCGGTCGGGGTTGCTCACTGCGGCCGCAGTATGCCGCAGTGGCTCGCGTTCAAGGCGCAGGCTGCAGGCCCCAGATTTCGCGTGCGTACTCGCCGATCGCGCGATCGGACGAGAAGTGCCCCATGGCGGCGACGTTGACGATGGCCTTCGCTGCCCAGGCGTCGGCGTTGCGGTACAGGGCGTCGACACGCGCCTGTGCCGCCAGGTAGCTGTCGAAGTCGGCAAGCAGCAGGTAGTGGTCGCCGCCCCACAGCAGCGAGTCGACGAGCCCGCGGTGACGCGCCGGCTCGCCGGGCGAGAACTGGCCGCCGGCGATGCCGTCGAGCACGGCCCTCAGGTGCGGACGGCTTTCGTACAGGTGCAGCGGCTGGTAGCCGATGCGCCGCTCGGTGGCCACGCCGAGCGCCGACAGGCCGAAGACGAAGATGTTGTCGTCGCCCACATGCTGGCGGAGCTCGATGTTGGCGCCGTCGTCGGTGCCGATCGTGAGCGCGCCGTTGAGCGCCAGCTTCATGTTGCCGGTGCCGCTGGCTTCGGTGCCCGCGGTGGAGATCTGCTCGGAAAGGTCGGCGGCGGGCACGATCAATTCGGCCACCGACACGCCGTAGTTGGGCACGAACACGACCTTCAGGCGCCCCTGCAGCCGCGGGTCGTGGTTGACGACCGTGGCCACGTCGTGGATGAGCCGGATCACGTTCTTCGCCATCGCGTAGCTCGACGCCGCCTTGCCGGCGAAGATCACGGTGCGCGGCACCCAGTCGCCAAGCGCCGGGTCCGGGTCGGCCAGCATCGCCCGGTAGCGCGCGACGACGTGCAGCACGTTGAGCAACTGGCGCTTGTACTCGTGGATGCGCTTGACCTGCACGTCGAACAGGCTCGACGGGTCGACGACGATGCCCGTGACGGCACGGATGTGCGCCGCGAGGCGCTCTTTGTTGGCGCGCTTGGCAGCGCGAAAGCGCTGGCGGAACGCGGCGTCGCCGGCCAGCGGGCGCAGGCGCGCCAGTTGCGCGAGATCGACGCGCCAGCCGCGGCCGCCGCCGTCGCCCAGCGTGGCGTCGACGAGGGCTGCGAGCCCCGGATTGGCCTGCGCCAGCCAGCGCCGCGGCGTCACGCCGTTGGTGACGTTGGTGAAGCGCTCGGGCCACAGCTGCGCGAAGTCGGCGAACACCGTCTCGAGCAGCAACTCCGAGTGCAGCGCCGAGACGCCGTTGACCTTGTGGCTGCCGACCACGGCCAGATTCGCCATGCGCACCCGCCGCTCGCCGTTCTCGTCGACGAGCGACAGGCGGCGCAGGAAGTCGTGATCGCCCGGCCGTGCCGCTGCCGCCAGCGTCAGCAGCTCGGCGTTGATGCGGAAGATGATCTCCAGATGCCGGGGCAGCACATGCTGCATCAGCGGCACCGGCCAGGTCTCCAGCGCCTCGGGCATCAGCGTGTGGTTGGTGTAGCTGAAGACGCGGCGCGTGATCTGCCACGCGGGCAGCCAGCCGAAGCCGTGCTCGTCGACGAGCAGCCGCATCAGCTCGGCGACCCCGATCGCCGGGTGCGTGTCGTTGAGGTGGATCGCGACTTTGTCGGCGAGGTTGGTCAGGCGCCCGTGCTCCGCGCGGTGGCGCGCCAGGATGTCCTGCAGGCTGGCGCTGGTGAAGAAGAACTCCTGGCGCAGCCTGAGTTCGCGGCCGGCCGGCGTGCTGTCGTTGGGATACAGCACCCACGAGATGTTCTCGTACTCGTTCTTGAACTCGGCCGCGCGCGCGTAGTCGCCGCTGTTGAAGGCGTGCAGGTCGATCTGCGCCGGTGCCACCGCCTTCCACAGCCGCAGCGTGGCCACGCGCTCGGTGCCGTGGCCCGGGATCACCATGTCGTAGGCCTTGGCGCTGATCTCGCCCGCGGGGTGCCAGCGCGGTGCCTCGTCCGGCAGCATCGCCGGCTCGATGCGCCCGCCGAAGCGCACCGGGTAGGTGACGCCGGGGCGGGGGAACTCCCACGGCGAGCCGTCGACGAGCCAGGGGTCGGGTCGCTCGACCTGGCGGCCACCCTGGATCGCCTGCGCGAACATGCCGAACTCGTAGCGGATGCCGTAGCCGTACGCCGGCAGCCCGAGCGTGGCCATCGAGTCCAGGAAGCACGCCGCCAGGCGGCCGAGGCCGCCGTTGCCCAGGGCCGCATCGGCCTCGGTGGCGGCAACCTCCTCGAGCGTGCTTGCGTGCGCCTGCGCCGCCGCCGCCGCCTCGCCCTCCAGTCCGAGCGCGGCCAGCGCATTGCCCAGCGTGCGGCCGATCAGGAACTCCATCGACAGGTAGTACACGCGGCGCGCGCCGGCGCTGCGGTCGGCCGCGTCGGTGGCGACCCAGCGCCTGGCGAGCCTTTCGCGCGCGAGCTGGGCGATCGCGTGCATCATGTCGGTCGGCGTGGCCGTGCCCGCCGCGGTGCCCACGGTGTCGATCAGGTGACGCTCGATCGAGACGACTGCAGGCTCGGCAAATGGGTATGAGGAGATCATGCGCAATTGTGGCGACGCGTCCACGCGATAAGCTGCGCGAAAAGCACCGGCATGTCGGGTTTGACCGTTAACCGGCGTGTCGCATCGGGTCGTGAACGGAAAAGGGAAGCGAGAGGATGCCGACCATCGATGTCGCACAGGGCCTGGACCTGCCGCGCCGCGCACTCGCGCTGGTGCTCGCCGGCGGGCGGGGCAGCCGCCTGATGAATCTCACCGACACCCGGGCCAAGCCGGCAGTCTATTTCGGCGGCAAGTTCCGCATCGTCGACTTCGCGCTATCCAACTGCATCAACTCGGGCATCCGGCGCATCGGCGTCGTCACCCAGTACAAGAGCCACAGCCTGCTGCGCCACCTGCAGCGCGGCTGGAGCTTCCTGAACAGCGAGATGAACGAGTTCGTCGACCTGCTGCCGGCGCAGCAGCGCATCGACGAGGAAAGCTGGTACCGCGGCACCGCCGACGCCGTCTACCAGAACGAGGATATCGTCGCCGGCTACCGGCCCGAGTACGTCGTCGTGCTCGCCGGCGACCATGTCTACAAGATGAACTACGCCCTGATGCTGGCCGACCACGTGGCGATGGGCCGCGAATGCACGGTCGGCTGCATCGAGGTGCCGCGCCACGAGGCGACGGCCTTCGGCGTGATGGCGATCGACGACGAGCGCCGCGTCGTCGACTTCGTCGAGAAGCCCGCCGACCCGCCGCCGATGCCCGGCAAGCCCGATCGCGCGCTGGCCAGCATGGGCATCTACATCTTCAATGCCCGGCACCTGTTCCGCGAGCTCGACCGCGACATGGCCGACCCCGAATCGAACCACGACTTCGGCCGCAACATCGTGCCCAAGATGGTGCGTGCGGGCGAGGTCGCGGCCCATCCGTTCGAGCTCAGCTGCGTCGGCACCAAGGAAGGGCAATCGCCTTACTGGCGCGACGTCGGCACCATCGACGCGTACTGGGACGCCAACATCGACCTCACCGCCACCGACCCGGTCCTCAACCTGTACGACGAGCGCTGGCCGATCTGGACCTACCAGCCGCAGCTGCCGCCGGCCAAGTTCGTCCACAACCAGGACGATCGCCGCGGCCAGGCGATCGAGTCGCTCGTCTCGGGCGGATGCATCGTCAGCGGCACCGCCTACCGCTCGGTGCTGTTCTCGGAGGTGCGCGTGCATTCGTACTCGTCGGTCAACTGGGCGGTGCTGCTGCCGGGCGTGCAGATCGGCCGCGGTGCGCGCGTGCACCGCGCCGTGCTCGACCGCGACTGCGTGATCCCCGACGGCATGGTGATCGGCGAGGACGCCGCAGCCGATGCGGCGCGCTTCTATCGCACCGAAAGCGGCATCACGCTGGTCACGCGTGACATGCTGCAGCGGCTGTGAGCGCGGCCGCGGGCGGCGCCCCCGCCGCGGCCGGCCGGGGGTCCGCCAAGGGTGGCGCGGGCGCCGGCAGCGCCGCGGCGATGCGCGTGCTGCACGTGGCGGCCGAGGTGTTCCCGCTCGTCAAGACCGGCGGGCTGGCCGACGTGGTGGCCGCGCTGCCGCCGGCGCAGGGCGACCAGGGGGCCGACGTGCGGCTGCTGCTGCCGGGGTATCCGGCCGTGCTCGACGGGGTGGGCCCTCTGCGTCCGGTGGTCGACGTCGGCAGCTGCTTCGGCGCCTTGCGCGTGCGCCTGCTGCTCGGCCGCATGCCGTCGTCGGGGCTGCCGGTGTACGTGGTCGAGGCGCCGTACCTGTACCGCCGCGCGGGGGGGCCGTACCAGCGCGTCGAAGGCGACGAGTGGCCGGACAACCTGCAGCGCTTCGCCCTGCTGGGCTGGGTCGGGGCGCACCTGGCGGCCGGCGATGCCGATGCGCAGTGGAGCGCCGACATCGTGCACGCGCACGACTGGCACGCGGCGCTGGCTTGTGCGCATCTGGCCGACCACCCGGCGACGCCCGCGCGCGCCGTCTTCACGGTGCACAACCTGGCCTACCAGGGTCTGTTTCCGATGCATGACTGGCCGACGCTCCAGCTGGCCACGCGCCACATGTCGCCCGCCGGGCTCGAATACCACGGCCAGCTCAACTTCATGAAGGCCGGGCTGCGCTACGCCGATCTCGTGACCACGGTGAGCCCGAGCTACGCCGGCGAGATCGCCACCCCTGAGTTCGGCTGCGGGCTCGACGGCGTGATCCGCGGCCGCGGGCCGGCGGTGGTGGGCATCCTCAACGGCATCGACACCGTGGTCTGGGATCCGGCCACCGACCAGGCGCTGGCCGCACGCTACGACAGCCGGCGCCTCGAGGGCAAGCGCGAATGCCGCCGTGCGCTGCAGGCCGAGCTCGGCCTGGATGTCGACGAAGGCGCGCTGCTGGTCTCGGTGGTGAGCCGCGTCACCCCGCAGAAGGGTCTCGACCTCGTGCTCGCGGCGCTGCCCGTGCTGCTCACCGAAGGCGTGCAGTTCGCGATCCAGGGCAGCGGCGACAGCGCGCTAGAGGCGGCGCTGCGCATGGCCCAGCAGACCCAGCCCGGGCGCGTGCAGGTGCGCATCGGCTACGACGAGGCGCGTGCGCACCGCATGATCGCCGGCGCCGACGTGATCGGCGTGCCGTCGCGCTTCGAGCCCTGCGGCCTGACCCAGATGTACGGCCTGCGCTACGGCACGCTGCCCGTCGTGCGCCGTGTGGGTGGCCTGCGCGACACCGTCACCGACCTCACGCCCCGGACGCTGGCCGACGACAGCGGCACCGGCTTCGTCTTCGATGCCGCGACACCGCAGGCCTGGACCGAGGCGGTGCGCCGGGCCCAGGCGCTCAAGCACGTGCCCGAGGACTGGCACCGCGCAATGCGCATCGCCATGGCACGCGAGCACGGCTGGCAGCAGCCGGCGCGCGCGTACCTCGCGCACTATCGGGCCGTTGCCGACGCGCCGCCGGCGGCCTGATGCGACGACCGCGCGGCGCCGTGCCGCGCTGGCGGAGGGAGCGGGATTCGAACCCGCGGTGGGCTGTTGACCCACACACGCTTTCCAGGCGTGCGACTTAAACCACTCATCCATCCCTCCGCGGGACGGCAGCGATTCTATCGGGCGCCATCCGGCGCGCTGGGGGGCGACCTCGTCGCAGCGCGCGCGCCTCGGGCTGTCCGACCCGGCCGCCGCCGCGCCGCCGCGGTGCCGCGCCGCCGCGGTGCCGCCGCCAGTGCGGGACTCCACAAGTGCAAGTCGCGCGGCGCCTGGCGCAGAATCGCCTCATCCGTCCGTTCGGCCCCGCTACAACCTTG